>CAZIUU010000029.1:10651-19800 GCA_964542815.1 uncultured Methanosarcinales archaeon
ACGGGTACGGGCAAAACTCTTTCAGTTAAGCATGTGCTTCAATCTATGATTAATTTAGCTGCAACAAACAACATTCCTTTGAAAGCCATGTACATCAATTGTAAGTTAAAACGCGTAGCCGATACCGAATACCGTTTAATTGCACAAATTATTAAAGAATTAGGGCAAGAGATTCCTCCCACCGGATTACCTACTGATGAAGTTTATAACATTTTTTATAAACTGTTAGATCAACAGAAACAATTAATTTTGTTAGTTTTGGATGAAATTGACCAGCTTACTAAAAAGATGGGGGACGATATCTTGTATAACCTTACTCGTATCAATTCTGAGCTTAAGAATGCTCAACTATGTCTAATTGGAATTTCTAACAATTTAATCTTTGTTGAAAATCTCGACCCCAGAGTCAAAAGCAGCTTATCTGAAGAAGAATTAATTTTTCCACCATATAATGCGCTGCAAATCCAAGACATTCTTAAAAAAAGATCAGAAAAAGCTTTTTCTTCCAATGTAATCCAACCAGGAGTAATTGAAAAATGTTCAGCATATTCTGCTCGAGATCATGGTGATGCGCGTAGAGCTATCGATCTGCTTCGTATAGCCGGAGAATTGGCTGAACGCAACGGCTCTAAAATTGTGGAAATGTCTCATCTAGACGACGCAGAAAAGAAAGTGGAAACAGATACTATCATAAATGCAGTAACTAACCAGCCTAAACAGTTCCAAAGCGTATTATATGCCGTTTTATTGATATCCCCCCAAAAGAAGAACTTTTTTACCGGAGAAATTTATGAAATGTATAAAAATTTATGTCAAAAAACCAAATTTAACGTACTAACTCAACGTCGTGTTTCCGATATACTGGCTGAATTAGACATGTTAGGTGTAATCAATGCTAAAATAATCTCTAAAGGAAGATATGGAAGAACCCGAGAAATCTCCCTTTCGTTAGAAGAAAGCTTGGTGCTCAAGCTTAAAGAGATTTTAGAAAAGTCTTTGTTGCTGAGCCAATAAATCAATAACACCCATAAAATCCTGCTTTAAATTAATTAAAATTAACCCATGGCCAAAACTAAACAAGAATTAATTGCAGAACTATTTGAAAAAGGCATTTTAGCCAGCCAAGATATCTTGGAGAGAGAGGTCGATTCAAAGCTATTTCATCAATTAGAAGCAGAGAGCGATTTAATGGTGCTTAATTCTGATTATGCTAATATAGTTTCTACCCAATCTAGCTTAATTGATTGGTATGATCTTGATAGATATAAAGTAGAAGCAGAGAAAGAGCGAGATGACGACTTATATCAAAGCCAACTCCAAACATTGCAAAAAACATCTTTATCTTTGATTACTCCTAATGAAATTCATCAGCAAGAGGAATCAAGCTTAGAATTAGAATTAAATTTAACTTCACCTCATTCTACTTTTTCATCATCAACTGCTTCCCCCATTGTTACTTCTTCTATCATCACTTCCCCAACCATTTCTTCTGCCACCACTTCCCCCATCACCGCGTTGGATTTAGATAGTTCTCTTCCCACTTTATCAATTTCACCATTTACTTCTATAAAAACTACTATCAACATCGTTTTTTCTTATGAAAATAAGCCCCACAAGTATGAAGTTAAAGACTTTTCCACCATCTTTACTTCTCGTTATCGTTTTTTGGAAAAAATATTACGCTACAAATCTACTCTTTCCGAAAATCTTACCTCCATCAGCCGTATCCAAGGGAAAAAAGAGCGCGAGCATGTCTCTTTGATAGGAATAGTAGAAGAAACCAGTGTAACCAAAAGCGGAAATATTATGATATCTTTAGAAGATCTGACCGGAAAGATTAAAGTATTAATAAAAAAAGACGATGCTGAATCTTTTTCAGCTGCCAAAGAGTTGGTTCCAGATGAGATAATCGGAATAACCGGAACCTGTAGTGAACATATGATTTTTGGGGACAAGATTGTGTGGCCGGACATTCCTGCTCCTGAAGAGATGAAAAAAAGTCCCGAAGATGTTTCAGCCATTTTTCTCTCCGATTTTCACGTGGGTTCAAAAATGTTTTTGCGGGAAGAGGTAAATAAATTTATGGGCTGGCTGAATGGAAATACTGGCAATGTGGTTCAGAAAGAGGCGGCAGCCAAAGTAAAATACATTTTTATCGCCGGAGATTTAGTAGATGGGGTCGGTATTTATCCGTCACAGGAAGATGAATTGGACATAACTGAAATCAGGGCCCAATACGTTGAATTTGTAAACATAATCTCTCAAATACCTCTGGACAAGCAGATAATCTTGTGTCCTGGCAATCACGATTTGGTTCATCTCGCTGAGCCGCAATCTATTTTTTACAAAGATTATTGTCCCGGATTACACGCGCTTCCAAATGTAACTTTAGTAACTAACCCCGCCATGATTAATATCGCTAAAACTTCTACTTTTCCCGGATTTGATGTATTAATGTATCATGGATATAGCTTTGACCATTACGTAGCTAATGTTGAGCCGATCAGAAACGGGGGGGGCTACCATCGTGCCGATTTAATTATGAAGTTTTTGTTAAAACGGAGGCATTTAGCTCCCACATTCAAATCTACCCCTTATTTTCCGGCGCATCTCGAAGACCCTTTGTTAATTAAAAAAGTCCCCGACTTTTTCGTTTCGGGACACATTCATTATTCCAAAGTCGCCCATTATAAAGGAGTTACCATGATTTGCGGAAGCTGCTGGCAGTCAAAAACCGCGTTTCAAGAAAAGATGGGCCATGAGCCCGAGCCGGGAAGAGTTCCTTTAGTTAATCTAAAGACCAGGGAAGTGAAAATATTGAGATTTGCATAGACGATTTTGAAAAACCTATTTAAAATTATTCCATGACTGACGCCGACCAAATTGCTTTGGACAAGATTGCCTCTCCGACAATGCAGGACTATTTCAATAGAATCAACACCGAAGTAAAAAAATGTTATGAAATCGCCGCCTCTGCCCGAAGTAAAGGCCTTGATCCTGAAGAAGAAGTCTCGATTCCTTTAGCCAAGAATATGGCAGAAAGAGTAGTAGGATTAATTTCGGTTATCGCACCCCAGATAATAAATACTGGAATTCCTGAACGCATCATTGAATTAGAAAAACAGTATGGGCTGTTAGATTGGAGGGTTGGATTTACAGTTGCCGAAGAAGTGGCTAAAGAAAAGTTCTGCAAGTTTGCTTCTAAGCAAGAATCCATGGAAATTGGAATTAGGGTGGGATTCGCTTATCTTACTTTAGGTATTGTTTCAGCACCATTAGAAGGATTCATCGGATTAAAAATAAAGAAACGGAATGACGGCCAAGAATATTTTGCATTGCAATATGCTGGTCCGATTAGAGCGGCAGGAGGAACTGCGGGAGCCACTTCAGTAATATTATGCGATTACGTGCGCGTGAAGATGGGCTATGCAACTTATGATCCTACCGAAATCGAAGTTAATCGTTATGTCATGGAAGTTCAAGATTATCATGAGCGCGTTACTAATTTACAATACTTTCCCTCCGAAGAAGAGCTACGCTTTATGGTATCTCATCTACCGGTAGAGGTTGACGGTGATCCTACGGAAAAGATTGAAGTTTCTAATTACAAAGACTTACCCCGAATTGAAACTAATCTCATCCGGGGGGGAGTAGCATTAGTTTTAGCCGAGGGATTAAGTCAGAAATCAGCTAAGCTGTGGAAAAGATTATCTAAATGGGGAAAGCAGTTAGGGTTAGAATGGGATTGGTTAGGTGAATTTATTAAACTAAAAGAAAAGGTTCATGCTGCCCATGCATCTAAATCTACAGAAAAAGCCGGCGAAAACAAAGATGTCACTCTCGTCGTAAAAGAAACTAAAAAAACACCTCAACCGAACAATACATTCTTAATGGACTTGGTAGCGGGAAGACCAATATTAACTCACCCTTTAGCCGTAGGGGGATTTAGATTAAGATATGGGAGAACCAGAGCAACTGGTTTCTCTGCTACGGCATTACATCCGGCAACTATGATTGTATTGGACAAATTTATTGCTATTGGAACTCAAATCAAGATTGAACGTCCGGGGAAAGCAGGCACTATAACCGTATGCGATACGTTAGACGGGCCCATAGTTAAATTAAAAGATGGGTCAATATTATATCTTCGTACCGAAGCCGAAGCTAAGAAATGTAATCCTGAAGTAGAAGAAATTGTATTTTTAGGAGACATTCTATTCAATTATGGCGACTTCTCTGAGAATGGCCAGGATTTAGTTCCTGCTGGTTATTGTCCGGAGTGGTGGGCATTAGAAGTGGAAAAAGCAATTTCTATAATTTTTACAAAAGAAGGAATCGAAAAAGTCGCATTGGAGGCAGGATTAAGTAAAGAAAAATTATCTGAATTAATCGAAAAGCCCCTTTTAAGCTTTCCTACTATCGAAGAAGCAGTTTCGATCAGCTCAATGTTAAAAGTGCCACTACACCCAGAATATCTTCATTATTGGAAATTAGTTTCTGGCAGTGACATAAAACTTTTGGTTGAATATCTTAAAGAGGGGAAATTAAAAATTGAAAATAAAGAAATTAAAAAATTAGTTTTACCTTATTATCCGGCTACGTCAGAAATCCATCTGAAAGCCAAACGAGTTCTAGAATTAGTGGGAATACCGCACCAGGTAGTAAATAAAGATAGCGTGGTAATCGGAGAGAATGAAGCCAAATCCATTGCATTGTGTTTTAATTTCAAGTCTCAGGCAGAATTAGAGCTGTTAAATATTTCTGCAGAACAAATTACTGATAAAAATGGTCTGGAAGCACTTAATTTGATTTCACCAGTTTATCTTCGCGATAAAGCTGGAACTTTCATCGGAGCAAGGATGGGAAGGCCAGAAAAAGCTAAGATGCGGGAGATGACTGGTTCTCCGCAAGTGATGTTTCCAGTGGGTGGAGAAGGAGACCGATTAAGAAGTTTTCAATCGGCGATGGAAGCCGGGAAAGTCACATCCACTTTTCCATTGTTTTATTGTGAAGCATGCCAGAAAGAGATGGTTTATCCTCACTGTGAAGAATGCGGAAACAAATGTGCTAAGCGCTATCATTGCCGTGTTTGCGGTGTGGTGAACAAAGAAACCTGCCGTCATGGTCCAACCTATTCCCATCGAACAATGGAAGTTGATATAAAATATTATTTCAATAAAGCCAAAGACCGACTGAAAGAGACGATTCATCCTGATTTGATTAAAGGGGTACGTGGAACTTCTAATAAAGAGCATTTAGTAGAACATCTAGCCAAAGGAATACTGCGGGCTAAACATAATATTTATGTAAATAAAGAAGGAACTACCCGTTATGACTGCACTGAACTCCCTTTAACTGGATTTAAGCCAAAAGAGGTTAAAACTTCGGTAGAAAAGTTAAGAAAATTAGGATATACTAAAGATATTTATGGCAACGAACTAGAACACGATGACCAAGTGTTAGAATTAAGGCCGCAGGATATAATCTTGCCCGGATTTGATTCCCTCGATGAATCTGCTCCAAAAGTATTAAGCCGAGTAGCTAATTTTCTAGACGAGCTACTAGTAAAGTTTTATGGGTTAAAGCCGTTTTACAAAGTTAAGAAAGAGGAAGACTTGGTGGGGCATTTAGTGATTGGCTTAGCTCCACATATCTCTGCTGCTACCGTAGGCAGGATCGTTGGCTTTTCCGAAACGCAGGGCTTGATAACCCATCCCATGTTTCATGCCGGAATGAGAAGGGACTGCGACGGTGATGAAGCCTGTGTGATGTTATTAATGGATGCTTTGCTCAACTTCTCTCGTAAGTTCCTGCCCAATACTCGCGGCGGAGTAATGGATGCCCCGTTAGTATTAACAAGCATATTGTATCCTTCCGAAGTTGACGACCAAGTGCATGGATTGGACGTAGCCTGGAAATACCCTTTAGAATTATATGAAGCAGCGTTAGAGATGAAAAAACCATGGGAGGTTAAATTTGGTCCCGAACAAAAAAAGATGCCCCAGTTAGGAGATCGATTAAACACTCCAGCGCAATACGAAGGCTTCGGCTTTACTCATCCCATTGACAATTTCAACAAAGGGGTGCAATGTTCTGCATATAAAATTCTTCCCTCTATGAATGAAAAATTAATCGGACAAATGGAAATCGCCCGAAAAGTCAGAGCAGTAAATTTAGATGATGTGGCCCGATTAGTGATACAGAAACATTTCTTGAAAGACATCAAAGGCAATCTGAAAAAATTTTCCATGCAGCAGTTTCGCTGTGTAAAATGCAACACTTCCTATCGAAGACCGCCATTGTGCGGAAAATGTACCACTTGCGGCGGAAAGATAATATTTACCATAACTGAAGGCTCGGTGATAAAATATCTTGGGCCGTCTTTGTTATTATGCCAAAATTATGATTTTTCTCCTTATCTCAAGCAGACCATTGAACTGCTCAAATTTAACGCTGATTGTGTGTTTGGAAAAGAGAAAGACAAACAGGTGGGATTAGGGGCGTTTGTTTAATATCATATGTGCATAGCGTCATAAAGTCAAAACCCAATCAATTTGCAGGAGCGAGCCCGTTACGGGGGGGAGCTCCCTACGGGAACGGTTGCCGACAGGCAACTCACGAGTGGAGCAAAGCGAAACGACTCGATAGGGCAATTGATATATTCATCTAGGGTTTTGAAGATGCTATGCACATATTTTAGGATCATAAGCTGAAATTATTAAAGGAGGATAAAATGGAAATACAAAAATGTACTTTATGCCACAAAGAAATGAATTGTTCAGAAGATGGATGCGATACTGTAAAACATCTCTGCTTTGAATGTTATCAACAGCACGAAGAAATATCTGATGCAGAATTAGATAAAATGCACGTCGAAGTTCCATCAGCAGAAAAAAAAAAAAAAATGGTCGATTCAATGGTAGAAGAGGTATTTCCTTCAGTATGGGATGAGCGGAAAGAAGAATTGAAAGAACTTTCCAAGAAAGAATTGGCTAAATTCATGTTCTCATTAGGAGCGCAGGTCATGTCAGAGAGTTTGATGGAGGGAGAGGGAATGGATGGGGAGGAAGATGGTGGGGAAGAGGATAACTAACTTCTTCTAACCTTTTCTCATCGCCGAAATAAAGCTTAACGGATGCTCCCTGAAATAATTAGTAGTATAAGCGCACGCGGATAAGCAGCTATGGCTGCATCGTTCCAGTAACTCATTGCTTTTGTGCCCATCATGTCTGAAATAGCTTTTATCTATACTCACAAAATCAATGTCACTTTCTTCTCCTAGTTTGGAACAAACATAAATCTTTCCTGTAGTGGAAACCTGAAGGGTGTACTTTCCCACATCACAATTAATTTTCACTGGAGTTTCCAAAGCAGCCATCGTATCAATAAAATAGCGCAGAGGGTTAATAATAGGTAATCCGCCCCTCTTCTTTTCGAGAATTTGCTTTAATGCTTTTTCCATTATTATTTTTTCTTCCGGTTTAAACTGCCCATTACCGTTATGATGATATACCCTTCCAAAAGATATCGGGATTCTTCGATTTTTGGCCAACTCCAGCAGATTGGGTGTCTCTTCCACCGTCTCGGAAGTTAATACTTGATGGAGCTTAAATTTCATGCCGTACCTTCTTTTAGTTTCTTCCAGCTCTTCAATTAAATCTTCTTTTCCATTTAATGTTTTGGATGATTGGCTCATCCGATAATAGCCATCTACCGAGAGTTCTAATACATCCAATCCTGCTTTAGCTAAATCTTTTAGTTTAGGGGGGGTTAATAATTTTCCATTTGTGGTCAGATAAGAAATTAAGCCTCTTTCGGTCGCCGAGGCAATAATTTCAGGCAAATCCGTCCGCAAAGTTGGTTCTCCACCCATAAACGCTACAATTGTCGTCCCCAGATAATCGCTATGAGCAATCCAAGATTGGACTTTCTCCAGAGAAGGGTCTTTCGAGTGGTTATCGACCACATAACAATAATCGCAGGTTAAATTACACTTGTTAGTAACCCACAGATGGGTCCACAAAGGTACGGGGTGCAGCAGTGACTCTAGGTAAGCTTTTCCCAATTTTGCTGCTTTTCTAGCGGTAATCATTTGATTTAACCTATCTTACTTTTCCATTATCACTTCAGCATGTGGTATTCCTGAAACAGAAATAGTTCTTCCTATCTTAATCAATCCTAACTTCAATCCTAAACCGACTGCTTTCAATCCCGTAAACTGTAAAATATATCCGCTTTTAATAATTTCCATCGTTTCTTTTTCATCTTTCTCTTCACCGTGGTAGAATTTATTCGTCAAATCCAATTGCTTCTTTCCCTCTTCATACTTCTCACCTAGAATTTCAATATCGGTTATCGTAATTAGAATTCCCGGAGGCATGTTTTTCTGAGACACTATAAATTTCATCGTATTCACCTCAGATGACCCTCTTTACCGGCTTTTTAGCTCCACAGGCTAAACAACGCAGGTATATTACCTCTTTTTCTTCTACTAATTTAGTTTCTGGCTTTCCACATTCCGAACAATACACCAATTCCGAAGCATATTGTCGGATTTTCTTGTTGATGGACGAAGCGGGAACTTTTGTCCCAAAAATAGTCCTTTCTCCCACAAATTTTCCGGGAGTAGCTAACTCTCGTAACAAATATTTCAACAGATGATTCTCATCTCGACCAAGATCTTTAGCAATCTTCTTTAGATTTACAATAATTGTCTTATTCCCTTCGATATGCCCTATGACTTTATCTATCCCAAACCGCTCTGAACTCGCCGTTTTTTCTGGCAGTTCCTGTTCTGCTTTATGCAATAATTGTTCGTAATCTTCCATTCATTTATCGATTTCAATCCCATTTTATAAACTTTAGTCTCAGATTTGGTGAAATCCCTCCAAAACGTTTATATACTCCCTTATTTTCTTTACTTCTCTAACCTAACGATTATAATGACTAAAAGAGAGGTGTAAAACATGGCAGGATTAAAAGCGGATTTGAGTTTAGCCCAAGTAATTTTGGCGGTAATTGTAGGCACATTAGCAGCAATAGTATATTCTTTGAGAATACTCATCTTATTGGAACGAAGAGTAGCTTCTATGGAAGGAAATATCCAAAAGATGACCCACAAAGTACTTCGGGAAGAAACCATAATCGAA
>CAZIUU010000030.1:0-19771 GCA_964542815.1 uncultured Methanosarcinales archaeon
GCTATGGATAGCGATTTGGCTTACCAGCTTAAAGTAGCAGAATATTTCCAGAAGTTATCACAGACTTCTTCATTTTATGTTAATCTGCCTAAAGCAGAGAAAGCCGAGCTGGCTGCCGGATTCACTAAATTAGTTTCTGACCTTAATGAGCAGATTAAAGCTCTGGCTGAAACTCAGGAGATGTATAATAAAGCTTTTGAGCCAGTGGCTGATCCAACTACTACCGATAAAGATTTTGATTTAGTTAATGATGCTGTTGATAATTGTCCTGGAACTAAGAACCCTGACCAGAAAGATACGGATAAAGATGGCATTGGAGATGCCTGCGACCATGCCGCAGATACTCCTGCGGATACCGGAAGCGATGCTGATACTCCGGTTGATGTTACTGCTGATGCTGACAGTGATGGTGTATTAAATGGCGTAGACAACTGTCCTAACACCGCCAATGCTGACCAGAAAGATACTGATGGCGATAAGACTGGCGATGCCTGTGATACTACTCCAGTTAGCAATGATGCTTGGGTTATCAAGTACAACGACTTAAATACTAAGTTCAATACTTATGACAATGATTATGATGACTTCAAAGACAAGTACAAAGAAGCTAAAGTTGATGACAAAGAGAAGAATATCAAAAAGTACAAGAATAAGTTAGAAGACTTAGATGATGACTTACAGAACTTAGAAGATGATGTAGACGACTTAATTAACGATGTAGAAGATGTTAATGATAATGACAAGTATGATGACCTATTGAATGACTTGGACGAATTAAAAGATGACGTTTCCGGATTGAGAGACGACATTGATGTGTTACTGAATGGCAAGAAAGCAACCGTTTCAACTGATGCACAGTCCAGTTTCAGCCTACCCGGTACAACTGCTTCAACTGTGGCTCAACCTAACGTGGTAATTGAGCCATTAACCTTCACTGCACCAGCGATAACTGGAGCTGCTGCGGTTACTACTGCAACAACTACCTCTTGGGATGAGTTACGTTACTTGATTTGGATGGCGGCTGGAATCATTGTATTAATCGCTGTCATCTGGTTCTTTGTAGCGCTGTTGATGAGGAAGTAGTTTTTTATTTTTAAAATATATTGGAGGGAAAGGAAATGGAACTCGCAACTAAAATCAAGACAGGAATAGCAGTGATGGGATTAGCTGGACTGTTAGGTGGATGTATAAAGTCACCCCTAAATGAAGAAACTTCCAGCGCCTACGTTCCCAAAGAATGTGTAGAAGTAAAAATGTTAACCCAGACAAGTTATGGTTGGGACTTACTTTGCACCAATGCTGAAAAAGAAGAGATTTATTTCAGAATAGATAGTAATAGCGGTTGGAAAAGATATTCCGTAGAGAGAATTCCGTAGAGAGAAAATAGGTCTTTTATTTGCTTCTTTTTTTCTTCTGTTGTTTCAGGAAAAATAATCCTCCGCTGGTCAAACCTATATTCTGAGTGTAGATTTATTTATTAATAAGTCTACATCCAAGTTTAGAAAGATTTATAAATAAACCTACATTCGCTTTGATAAAATGGATTTCCAAACGCTCCAAAAGCAGAACCCCTGGTGGGAAAATCCCCTTAGGATTCATGAGGATGTAAAGCTGGTTGAACTTGAAAAGTATGATCTAAAATGGGCTCCGAGACTCTTAAAGCACATTGATTTTGAGAAAAACGCGGTTTACAGCATACGGGGGCCAAGGCAGGTCGGCAAAACAACCACGCTTAAAATAGTCATACGGACGCTCCTTGAATCAAAACCGGCGCAAAACATATTCTACTTTGCCTGTGACAATCTAAAAGATAATATCCAACTTTTAGAACTATTGGAATTATTCTACAGCAGGGTAAGAATCCAAAACAAAGAAAGAGTGTATATTTTTCTTGATGAGATTTCTTATGTGGAAGACTGGCAGAAAGCAGTGAAGCAGTTCATCGATATAAATGGAAGCCAGAATATTACCCTCACGCTCACTGGCTCTAACATATTGGACTTGAAAAAAAGCTCTGAGCGCCTTCCAGGAAGGGTGGGAGAAAAAGAAGGCGTGAGTTCAAATAAGATACTTCTTCCAATGAAATTTGCTGAATTTGTTGAGCTAAAAAGGAAAGATCTGCACCAAAAGATAGAAGCATTGCATTTGAATGAGCAGAAAGTAAGGAGCAAAGAATTTCAAGAAATAATTAACGGCACACTCCCAAAAAGCGCCTTTGCTTTGAGTTATCTTCAACCAGAGTTGGACCAGCTGTTGGATGAATATCTGATGACGGGAGGAATAATGCTGGCCATAAATGAGCTTAATAAAAAAAACACTATTTCCATGCAGATTTACGACATGTACATTAAGCAGATTTTTGCAGACATTGCTAGGGCGGGAAGGGAAGAAAAAACAGCAAAACTCATCATTTCTTCCATTTTGAAGAGAATGGGAACACCATCAAGCTGGAATGCAATAAGCAAAGAGAATGATATCCCCTCCCAGCAAACTGTCGAGCAGTATGCTTACGTTTTGAGGGATACTTTTGTTTTAAGCATTTGCTATAAGATGGAGCTTGATGGAAATCAGAATTATGCTGGAAACAGAAAATTATATGTCTTAAATCCATTCATTTACAATGCTCTGTATCATGCGCTTTTTGACCCGACCAAAGACCCTTTTATCGTTTCCAGAGAGAACCTGTCAAATCCAGAGATAAAATCAAAGTTGATTGAAGCCATGATTTTGAACCACTTAAACCGGGCATTTTACAACTTTATACCTAGTGATTTGTACGACCCTTCAGACTTTATATTCTATTCAAAGACAAAGAAAGGACACGAGGTTGATTTTATAGTTAGAACAGAAAAGGGACTGCGCGGAATAGAAGTGAAATATCAAAATGCGATTAATGGGGAAGACTTTAGGGGTTTAACAAAGATGAGCAAAGGATGCTTAATTAGTAAAACAGAATTAAATCAAAAGAATAGAATAAGTGTAATTCCGGCAAGTTTGTTTCTGCTTTACATATAGCTGGGATCAAGCCGCCTGCCTCTCTCCAGAAATCGCTTCTAATCTGCAATATCCTCTGCTGATTAATTCATATTGATTCATCTTAGTTGGACGATAGATAATTGGAATGGCTTCTTTAGAAGCGGCTACTTCATCAACGATTTGGGCTAATGTAAAATCGATGAATTCAGAAATAGCGTCTGGAACAGGCACAATTTTATAGCCTTCTTGCGGAGATTTTAAACAGAAGATGGTTTCCTCTAAAGTTCTCGGTTCAGAAGAAGTTACCGGTTGAGACGTGGCAGTATTCTCTCCGAAAAAGCTATGAGGAAAACGTGATTTCTTAGTGATTGTGCATTGTTGCCCAAACCGTTCACCTAAGCCACCACCCATAAGCGCAAAATTATATCGGCTTCCACTGTGTAAATCTTTAACTACTCCTGTACCAAAATAATGATAGAACCTGAACTCGCATTCATACTTACCCCAATCCATCGGTAATCTTGGACCATAATGTATCTCAGCTAGAATTTCTCCAGTATACAAGTTTCCTTCCAAAATTAGTTTTTCAGGCATATTTTTGTAAGGTCATCATTAATTTATAAAAGTTATTGAACTAAATTTTACTTCTTTACTGACGTCTCTTCCGTTTTCCCTTCTTCCGCCGGCTTCATTCCTTTTATCGGAACTTTTTCCACCACTTCCAACGGCTCAATAACCGGCAGGGAGAAGCGGGTATAAGCAGAACCACCCATACCATAATCCTTTCTTAACTTAATCCATTCCTGCTTCACTTTCTCGTTATTCCGTAAGATAGCCAAAGCAGCAAGATATTTCGCATCCTGTCCTTCAATCTTGCCTTGAGTGACATACAACGCCAAATATGCATTTCTTAGCAGAAAAACAGCATCATCATCTTTGATTTTGGGAAGGTTTAATTGGAAAAGAGATGTATCGAGCAACGCCCTAAGCTTTCCTTTGTCTTCCTCGCTCATCCTTATCAGATAATCTTGGGAGTTTTTCTTTTCGGAAGCAAGAGTTTCTAAAGAAGTACTATTTATCAATGCAGTTTTAATCTTCTTCCCGATCCTATGCCCTAAGAAATACTTGCCTACTTCATATTCGAGGGTGATTTTGTGCCAAGGAGAATCCCATAACGCTTTGTAATTTCTTTGTGATGGATCTGGTTCTTTGATTATGCCTTTGCAATAATCTTTGATTAAGTAATAGCCGTACCTTTGCTGCTCTTGTTCTGGAGATAACTTACTTTCCAGACCTGCATTTGATTCCGGAACGAGCCGCGGAGTTCCATCTAACGTATCTGTTTCAGAAAAGTAAGGACGAACACTAGATAAAAGAGGCTTATCTCCAATCTTCTTGGTAATATCATCGCTCCCCATACGAATCCCTCAGTACGCATCACACCGAAAACGCCTCACACTCACCGAACTTACGCCAAAACTAACTAATTTCTGCTACCCTATAGAAAAGGGTGATAATTGCTACCATCCTTGATAATATAAGTAGTAAATCATTAAACTATATAAATTTTCTGGACACAAATTAGGAAAAACGTGTTTATTAGGTTTAATGAAAATCGAAGAAATTATGAAATCCCTTTTGCTTTCAACAATGGCTCATAGATTTCCCGTGGGAACCATGCTGGAAAAACACCTAAAAACTGCCGCCGCTTATACTCCACATGACTAATTTCCGGAACAGCATCCCTATTTCTGGCATCTTCATAAGTTAACACCTGAACTTCTATGGGTACACTTTGGTAAGCTCTTCCATCTTGATGTCCAGAAACATCATCGATACGTACTGGCACTCGAATAAGAAATTTCTTAACGTTGAAATCAGCACTTGATGCTTTATCCGGTCGTTTCCCTACAGTTGAATCTTTAAAACGCTCCAGAATTCCTGTAGGCCGGGCATTTCTTCGTAGAAATGAAATAAGTGTGTCACGAGCGGCATTATCTTTAGTAATTATTTCTGCACCAATATAATCATTAATTTCATGGGGGAACTCAAGTTGAGCATACATCTTCATGAGGATAGACGAGTAGCGCGGTTCACTAGAATCTGTTCCTGCCCGATACTTTACTCGTTTACGCAGAGGCGCAGTTCCATCTGAAGAATGCACTAAAATGTTAACACGTGTAGACCATTCTATAGGGTACCCTTCCATCGAGGTAATTTGTGGATTGGAAAAGCCAATAAGTTTCTCCAGACGGGAAGTAGCGGTTTCAAAGTAACGCAGGGAATTAAGAACTTCTGGACAGATATCAATCATACCTACACGATAACCAAATTCAATGGCTTGCAGGTAAGAATATGCTCTTGCTCGACCTTCTGGATCTACTCTACTGCGTTTCAAAAACGATTTCTCCCATTGTTCTCGGGCAGCTTTCACAAATTCGAAGGGGTCAAATGGAGAAGGGATTTCTCGTAACTGTACCACCTCATTCACTGCACTGTCCAAATACCTCCTACTAAGCTCATTGACTGCACGTATTCCCCGGTTCATACATTGGTGCAATCGTTCCTGCGCTCCATCGACAGATTCATCTGGAAATAGCGCAAACTGAAAAGCATTCAGGGGAAAACTGCGATCATCCTCCAAAATTGCTCGTGTGGTTGTTTCCCGTTTAAGAAACGAAAAGCCAGGGTTAAGGAAAACGAATTTATCCCAAGTTTTCTTTAGTTGAACCAGGTCTCCTTGTGCATAAAGCTGTTCGAGAGAGGACATATCAGAAGGATTAAGCAAAGAGTATATAAACCTTTTGGTTGTTGTTACTATATAATTACTAAATCAGAAATTAATAGAATAGAGAGTACCGAACTAATCTTATTAGAATTTTTTCATAAACCACCACCAGTTTCACTACATTAACTATGCAAAGTTTCTACGCATCCGCTTAAAGAGTTAACTTTCACAGAAACTTACTTCAGCACATCATCAATAGGCTTCTTGCCTTTGAGCTGCTTCACTGGAGTTCCTGCTTTAGCCTCTTTCGCCAAAGCTACCAAATCTACCCCTTGGTCTTTAAGCTCTTTAATATGCATCTGCATCAACTGCTCTACTATCTGCAGAATCCGCATCAACTCCTCGCGCTCTTTAGTTAAAGTAGCTAGGGAGCCTTTATGAAAGCCAACTTTCTCGTCTTTCGACATTTCTTTTGCCATAAGCTGGATTTAACGACAAAGTTTATTAAGGTTTTGTTTATTATTTATGCTAAAAATGGAAGGAAGCAAAAAAGCCGTATATGCAGCATTGTTCGGGAATCTGGCTATTGCTATCTTCAAGTTTATTGCCGCGTTTATGGGAAGAAGCAGCTCCATGTTGGCAGAGGCATATCATTCTCTTTCCGATACCGGAAACCAGCTCTTATTATTAGTTGGGCTGAAAAGAAGCGAGAAGAAGCCCGATAAGCTTCATCCTTACGGCTATGGAAAAGCCCAATTCTTTTATGCATTTATTGTAGCTATGCTCCTTTTTGGCGTTGCCGGAGTGCTTTCCGTGCGAGAGGGGATTCACAAATTCTCTAACCCTGGGCCATTGCAGCATCTTACTTTAATATTTATCTCATTAGCAGTATCTATTGTGTTTGAATGCCTTTCTTTAAGAGTTGCCTACAAAGAATTTAAAGAAGCCATGGAAGAAGAGAAATTTCACCATATTTTCCAAGCGATTAAAGAATCTAAAGATCCCACTTTGCTTACGGTCATCTTTGAAGATAGCTTAGCTCTGCTTAGTTTAGTTGTAGCTACCATCTCCATTGCTCTGACTTATTTCTTAGACAACCCTTTGTTTGATGCTGTGGGCTCGGTGATTATCGGAATATTCCTGATGCTCTTTTCCATTGCTTTAGCTTATGAAGTCAAAAAACTATTAATTGGAGAAGGGGTTTCGGAACGGAAGAGAGACGAGCTGCTTCAGGCGATTCTAAAAGTAAAGCAAGTAAAGCAAGTGGTGGATTTAAGAACCATGCATTTGGGTCCGGAAGAAGTTTTGGTTACGGTGGAAGTAAACTTAGAAAGAAAGCTGCGCACTACGGAAATAGAGAAAGTCATAGATAAGATTGATGCTCAGGTGCATAAGATTCTTCCCAGAGCCAAATGTTATGTAGAAGTGGAAAGTGCGGCTTTAAAGTGCCATACGTTTGGCGGGATTACCAGATGCCAGGTGGAGAACGAGAATAATAAATCTTGCAGCCGGAAAAATTTTAACATTTACTTTTAGGGGATTAACGATTCATCCCCACTAATTCCGCTTTTCCATGCGTGGTCTGGATGACCGGGAATTTTAACATCACATAACGCATCGCTTGCCGCAGCAAATCTGCATCTTTATACGTTTTTAATTCAACCACGTAAAACGGGCGATTTTCTGCTGCTCCGGTTACTTTATCTGTGGAAACCAGCAGTTCAGAATTGTGAGCATAAGTTCGCTCAAAGCTAATCTCCCGTGCTTCTGGAGAGCACTGCACTGCTTCCAGCATCTTCCGGGCAGGCTCAGATTCTACCTCGCCGCAATGGGAAAGCTGTTTTTGTTCATCCAGCAGCAAGTAAACTTTATCCTTGCGCTGGGGGAAAAAATTAAACTGTTCCGGATTCTTGTGAGCAAGAGGAGTTACACGAGTATAGGTAATTTGTGCCGTCTGTAAATTTCCACTTTTCTCGGTTTCCCGATAGCGCAATCTTAGTTTAGGCACTCTTCCGGAGAAAGAAGGAAGTTTATTCTGGAAATAACGGTCTTGATAATGTAGAGTACATGCTTCTCCTAAGCCAAATTCGGCGCGGAGGGGAGTTAAGACCTTCTCTGGACTTTCATTAGAATCCACATAAAAGCGTGATTCTAAATAATTTTCTTCTTCAAAACCCACTTTCTTTAGTTTCCGCTTGTAATTCCAGTAGGATAACTCATTATATCCCACTTCTAATCCAGCTACGGCAAAAACGGCAGCCAGGAAACTTCCAGTCGCCATGGCCCAAGCCGGAGTTTCCGGAGAAAGGCTCATTCCCCCATACATGAAAGCTATGTAGAAAGGATCGTGAACTAGCACATCTTCCAGCAGGCTTTTGGAGCCTCCTTTTACCGCACGGGAAAAATAATTGTTTAATGGCTCTCTCTCAGAAGCCGGAGTGGTCTTATAGATTTCCCAAGCTTCTTTGAAATGCGCGGGAAAGAAACCCACTTTTTCTATTACTGGACCGGCGACGGAAAGTAGAGTGCGTTGGACTGCCGGAGAGAACATTGCTGAAGAGCTTAACAGATAATCTATACCAGCAGTTCCGGTGACATTGATTAGCATAGCGATAGCTTCATCCCTCCCGAAGCGCTTAAACACATCCCAGAACGGGCTGGGAGGAATATTAATGGACTGCTGAGTGAGTGCTTTTTCTAAGGGGGATAGTTCAACGTTCATAAGCTATTAAAAGTGGGGCGGATTTATAAATGTTTCTAATATTTTACTTCTTAAGAGAGGTAACAAATCGCAACAGTAAAAGGATAACATTTTAAAACCTAAGCGTCTTATCTAATTAAATGAGCTTCCTGGGAAAACTAGCGTTCTGGAAAAAAGAGGATGATTTCGGGTTTGATCATTTAGTAGGTCAAGATATGGCCCATCAGGGAACTGATCCAAACAATCCCTTTGGGACTAATCTAGGACAAGAAACACATTCCGATCCTTTGCTTACTGAACCAACATCTAGCTTTCCCGGAGCAGAAAGTCCCGCTTCAGTTTTTCCTGCGCAACGTTCTCCAATCTACCCGCAGCAATCAGCAACACCGATTTCCAATCCTTTAAATATTGTGCCCACTTCAAATAGAGACACTGAATTATTAAATACCAAATTAGAAAACATTAGATTGATGTTAAATTCTATTGACCAACGACTAGCTAACTTAGAGAAAGGAGAACACAAACCGCCGGCAAGATTATGGTAAATCAATTCTGGCAGAAGCATCGATTTGAATTAATTTTTGGAGTAATTGCGCTATTAATTATCGGATTGGATCAATTATTGAAATATATTGTTTTGATATCTAATCCATCTCTAAACCTCAAAATCCTAACCATTCATTTGGTGCAAAACACTGGAGCAGGATTTGGAATACTAAAAAATCAAACTTTATTGTTGGGGATTATATCACTGTGCGTTGCTTTAACGGTATTATTTAATTATAAGAAAATACAGAAAGAATACCTTCCGCAAGTGTTGTGGGGGATATTCTTGGGAGGGGTTACCGGCAATTTAATTGACAGGTTATTTCGTGGATTAGTAATCGACTTTATCGACTTTGGCTTCTGGCCGGCGTTTAATGTAGCCGATGCAGCGATAACGATTAGTGTGATTGGGTTAATCATCTACTACTTTAAAAAAGAATAAGAAATAAAAAAACTACTGAACACAATCGTGTGCTTTGAAGCCTTTCTCCCACGCCCCTTCTTTAGTGTTGAACCATACCTGCCGGGCTTTTCGAATCTTCTTCGCCCAGTCGCACTTAGGCTCATGATACACATTTCCGGATTTGCTGGCAATGTATTTTCCGGGAGTAAATTTAGCCGCTGCTTTTTTGTCTTCGCCCTTCGGCTCTTCTTTAACCTCTGATGTAACTTTATTTTCCTGAGCATCAAATACTACACTGTGCGGTTCAGCTGCTTCGGGAGCTTTGGGTTTGGGAGATGCGGCAGCCCGCGGGATGCTGGAAATAAAACCCACCACCCCTAATACCAGCAGAATAATGCTTAATTCCCGCGTAACATACCACATCAACACTAAATTGATTAAATACAGCACAAACACTCCAAACCATACCCTCTCTCCCCACGCCCGTGCATATCCGATGCAACCGGCTACGGACATCGCTAATAAAACTAAAAAACCTAACAATTCCAGACGAAAGAAATTTCCGCCGGCATTAATCAGCACTTTGATCAGCCCAAACAATAAAACAACTAATAATAGGGCATAAAAGAATAATTTTCCAAAAGATTTGTCATTTGCCATGGAGTATCCGAGTAGTAGAGATTATATAAGCATTTCGATACTGTGTTTGTTATGATTAGGAATAAGAGTTTAAAGTATCACAAATTATTTATAGTATTTTAATTCACAGCAAAACATGTCTAAGATTAAATGTATTCTTCATGGAAGCTTCAGGAAAGACTTTGACCTAATTACAGAAATTCATCGCATATTTTCAGAGAGCGGATTAGAGGTTATTGCCCCGGAAATATCGACAATTGCGGGTGAAACCGATGGGTTTATCCACTTAGATAGCGATAACACCAAAGACCCTCGGCTTACCGAACTGCTCTACTTAAGAAAACTATCTGAACTTGGGGCGGAGGGATTTAGTTATTATATCAACCCCACCGGAAAACTGGGAACTAGCACTTCTTACGAATTAGCCATAGATCAACTCACAAACACCAGATATCTCTTTCAGGAAAGGCTTAGAGATCACCCCGCGTACGTCCCTCATAACTCCGTATGGGCTCCTAAAGAATTGGTAGGATACATCAAAGATAAAAGACATTATCCCCCGCCCATAATTTCTCAAGATGAAGAGTATATTCATAGAATGGTTCAAGAACTAATTTTGCCCGGGTCAATAATAGCAGTGGGAGCAATCATTGTGGATTACAGTTCTAAAAAATATCGGAACAAACAGGAAAGAGACGTATTACTGGTGAAAACACATAAGTGGAAAGACCGCTTCTCGGTCGTGGGAGGAAAAGTCAGAAGAAATGAGCGTTTAGCTGATGCTCTCTTAAGGGAAATTAAAGAAGAAACCGGGCTGAACTCTAATGTAGGGGAAAGCATTTGCACCTTTGATGAACTGAGAAATAGTGGATATTTCATTTCCGAATCTCATCGTGTTTTCACTGACAATGTGGTCACAACAGCAAGCAGAAGAGTTACTCTAAACGAAGAAGCAGAAGATTACGTATGGGTCCCCCCCGGTATTGCTTTAAAAGAATTAGATATCGAGCCAAATGCTAAAAAGACTTTAGAACTGTATCTTAATCATCATCTTAGGACAGCCTAACTCAAAACTCATTCTCTATAGACGATTTTGAAAAACTATTCAAAATCGTCTTAGATGACTTTTGTGCCGTACAAATTGTGGGATTCATAGAGACTATTGAAAGTCATCTATATTCTTCAAATACCCTTTCTTCCTTAAGAATTCTACTTCACCTTTGCTCCTATATTTATGCACTACATCGCCTTTGTCATCTCCGCCCAATTCCCACGGCTCAATTATCACTACATCATTGTCTCTGACCCATAATGCCCGTCTCAACCGACCAGGGATACGGCATATTCTTTCTTTTCCGTCCAGACATAGAACTTTCATCCTGCTTCCGCCCAATCTTTGCTGCACAATTCCCAGAACTTCTTTACCTTGCGGTATCCTGACTCGGATTAACTGTTCTTCTCCGGAATTGTTACCATCCATTACTCACATTCAAACGACGCTTTATTTATAAAACTTTGGAGAGATTGACACAAGTCTAAATGTGAGTGATGGCTAGGTCAAGAGGTGAACCGAGCTGAGCTGGTGCTTGCAAGAAAGTAAGTTACCCGCTTTTCTAAGATAGTAGCGAAATGGATGTGAAGAAAAAAGCGTGAGCGGGGCGAGGCGAACGACCTGCCATCACTCACAAAACGGATTGTGCCGAGAGATTACCGCAGCAACTCTACTAGTGAAGAAACCACCCTGGTTGGCCGTAGTTTTCTTGCTGTAGGAAACGCCACACCATCTCGATTAACCCAGTAAGCCTCACATCCAATTCTAACCCCTGTATCTATCCCCCGAGCATAATAATCATCTACAATTATCGTCTCTCGGGGCGATTTATTTAAATCTTGCATCAGGCTATGATAGTGTCGAGAATAACGTTTTCCAGTACAAAACAACATGGATGCAAAATATGGCCGAATACCCCAAGAATCCACTTTATTAGCTCTCCCGGCTAAGCTTCCGCTTTCGGCCGAGACTAATCCTAACCTGTAGTGATAAGACAACCCCATAACCACATCACGAATTCCATCTCCGATATCTAAATGTTCCTTAACCAATGTACTATAATCCAAAATCATCAGTTTTTTATTCATAATTTAAAACCGAGTAATCCAGTTATTTATAAATATTCTGAAATAAGTTTTATAATACAGCCTGTTAATTACAACACCTATGCCCACCCAACTCTTCATCAAGAAGGAAGCTATTGGTATACTTGGCAAACACCCTTCAGAAAGAACTACCACCGAATTAATCACCAGCGGCATTGTAAATATTGATAAACCGAAAGGACCAACCTCACATCAGGTTTCTGCTTATGTGCAAGCTATTCTAAATATTAAAAAATCGGGACATTCCGGAACGTTAGATCCTCAAGTTACCGGAGTACAACCTATTGGATTAGATAAAGCTACTCGAATTACTGAATTTCTGCTCACTGCCCCTAAAGAATATGTTGGAATAATGCACCTGCACAAACCGGTAGAAGAAATTACACTTAGAGAAGCAGTAAATAGTTTTATTGGGAAGATAAGACAACTGCCGCCGATAAAAAGCGCAGTGAAGAGAGAACTACGCACTAGAGAGATCTATGAATTTGAACTATTAGAAATAAAAAATCAAGATGTTCTGTTTAGAGTAAAATGTCAGGCGGGAACTTACATAAGGAAGCTCATACATGATCTTGGCCAAGAACTAAAAATCGGTGCGCATATGTCAGAACTGAGAAGAACTCAAGCTGGACCATTCACGGAGAAAGATAATTTGGTTACTCTAAACGACTTAGATGATGCTTATCATTTTTACATCGAAGAGCACAACGATAAATTTCTTAAGCATTGTTTGCAGCCGATAGAAAATGCGTTGAAATACGTAGCTAAATGCTGGGTATTGGATACAGCAATAGTTAGTATTACTCATGGTAGAGACTTGGCTATTCCCGGCGTATGTAAATTGGAAAATTTTCGCAAAGGAGAAGCAGTGGCGATAATGAGCCTTAAAGATGAATTGGTCGCCATCGGAGAAGCCCAGATGTCAGCAGTGGAGATAAATACACAAGAAAGGGGAATCGCAGTTAAAGTTAAGAAAGTGTTTATGGAAGCGGGTTAAAACTTATTCCATACATTTTCCACATAAGTTTTATATATTAACTTTCTCTAATCTAAATAATGACCCAAAAAGAATTAACTTTAGAGCAAATAACAAGAACTCCAGATTGGAAACAATGGATTCCTATTTATGGATTAGCTAGGATTGAAGTTGATGCTAAACAAGGAAAGCCATCAATTATTTTAGACTATGAAAATCATCCTTTAAAATATTTAGGAAGTGCTTTTTATCATGCTACGGCCACAGTAGGAATACTTACCGGTGCAGGCTATAGTTTATACGAAGCTTTTTTTAAGTAAGATATTCCATTTAACTCAGCTCAATTATCATCCCTTCCCATCCGGGATTAATTATACTGGTTTCTCCAATTTTATCCACTTTTCCTGCAGTTTCATGAATGTGTCCGCAGATAACTAACTTAGGATTTATTCTCTTGATAAATGCCAGAAAATCAGTATTGCCGGTATGTTGCCCCGCTAGAAAATCAACTTTAGTTCCGTATGGCGGTCCATGGGTCACTAACACTAATTTCTTGCCTTTGTGCTGGCTGTACCAATCTCTGGCTACTTTTCTGAAATTAGCATCCTCTGAAGAAAAGCCGCCTTCACCAAACCCTAAAAAAATATGGTCGCCAATCTCTATCGCTTGACGATTAATATTTATACAATAAGGATAATCAACCAGAACTGAAGCCAGCATAGTGTCACTCTCATGATTTCCTGGAATGAGATATACTTTCTTTCCTAAGTTGTTAAGATGCCTAAGCATATAACGCAAATTCCGGCCGAATTGGGTTAAATCACCGGCGCACACTAAAAATTCTACATCACTCTGCATTGCCCGAGCCAATAATTCCTGCAAAAACTTCTTATCCTCGTGCAGGTCTACAAAAGCAAGAAATTTCATAAAAATAAAATTAATTATGCTTCAGCGTTTTCTACTTCAGCTTCTTCTTTAGTTGAAGCCAGATTCTCTTCTGCTGTTTCAGAAGCAGCCGGTTCTGGCTGAGCTTCCACTACAATCTCCTCTTGTACCAAACCGCTTTCATTCAGTTTTATCATCCGAAAAGCCAATTCGCGTAAAGGATAAATTTTTCCCAGCATTTTTCTAGCCGCATATTGGATTCTCTGGCTGGCCACATTCACTACAAAAGTATCAAAACCAGACTTAGCTATCTCTTCTCCGACCAATTGCCTAAGCATATTCTTTACCCTGGTGCACTTAGAGCGTTGGGTTTTGTTTAGAGTAATATATAAAACTTTAACTTGGACGCTTCGGCCGCTCTTAGTTTTAACCGTAAAAGAATCATCTAAACGGCAGGTGCCAGGACGGATGGCTCTTTTTACTCCAGATACGCTTAGTTCATAGCCGACTAATACGGTACTTAATTGGTTGCTGGTAGTTTTATTTACTTGTAAAATAACATAATTATTCTGGTCTTTCATGTTACCAGTAATATCTTTAAGATTGATCTTAACTTTCCTTCCGATAGCGCTTTCTGCACTAACTAAATACGATTCTCCCACTTCTTTGTTCCCAAATACTTTTGGAGAAATAATCTTATACCAGTTTTTTTTCTTCTGATTGACCTTTTGCTGCTTGCTTGTCTTCTGCCATTTTAGTTTAATCCTCAAATTGTTATTTTGATTATAGTTATAATTGTTTAGTTAGATACCCCTATATAGTAAATTACGAAGACAGGTTATATACTTTTCGCAATTTACTATTAGATAATTGCGAGCAGTATTATACCATTAACGCAATTATCTATAGTTTCAATCTAACCCGAAGGCTATTTAAAAAGGTTTTGTGGAGGAATTCTACTTATGTAAATACGGCCAATGACCTTCCTTTTTAGTGTTTTTTACTTTATTCTACTTTCACAACCCTTTTAAAACCAGAACATTTGCTTTAAACGGTGATAACCACTGCAATTATTTTGGCAGGAGGACTAGGAACAAGGCTTAAGCCGCTTACAGATGAAGTTCCAAAACCGTTAATTCCAATTAAAAACAAGCCGCTTCTTCAGCACTTGATAGAACATTTCCACAAATGCGGAGTTACAAATATTATACTGTCAGTGGGATATAAAGAAGAGCAGATAAAAGCATATTTTGAAGATGGCGCTAAATTTGGGGTTAAGATTACTTATTCTCCGGAATCTTTGCCCTTGGGAACCGGGGGAGCAATTAAGAAAGCAGCACAAGGAGCAACTCAACCGTTCTTCCTGCAATGGGGAGATAATCTGATGGATATCGATTGGAGAGAAATGGAACGGGAATATTTTCGAGGAGATTCACCGATAATTATGGCCCTTACCCCTCGAGAAGATGTAGAAAACTTTGGAGTTGCTAAACTGGAAAGCAATAATATAATCGCTTTTGTGGAAAAGCCTCGGCGAGAAGAAGCTCCATCTAATTTAATCAATGCCGGAGCATTTATTATTGATCCTCGGGTGTTAGAGATGCTTCCAGAGGGGAAATCATCTATTGAGAAAGAAGGCTTTGAGAAGCTTGCTCCTTGGGGAAAGATTTCAGCTTATATTCACCATGGGCAATGGTTTCCTACGGATACGATGGAGAAGTATGAGATAGCGAAAGAACAGTTTCAGCCGCCAATTAATTTCACTAAGAAGAAAATAATTATTGCTGATGTGGATGAAACTATCTGCGAAAGCTGCCAACAAATTTCTCCGGAGATGGCAGAACAGATTAATCGAATGACCGCTTCCGGCTACACTTTCGCTTTCATCAGCGGAACTAAAGCGGAAGATTTGCAAAATATGATTTCTTCTCGAGTAAATGAAACACATCATCTTTTGGCTACCACCGGAACCAAGTACGTGCTGATGGAAAAAGAAAATCATTCTATTGTTTATAACTGTTCTTTAAGTCCGAATGAAAAAGAAGAGATTTTATTGGCGTTAGATAAATTAATCCATCAATATCAAATTATCTCTTTAACCACTAAAGAAGATCAAGTTCAGGACAGGGATTCGCAAATAACTCTTTCGGCTATCGGCAGGCATGCTTCATCAGAATTAAAAGGCAAGTATGATCCCGACGGAAGTAAAAGGCAAGTTTGGATAGGATTTCTGAAAGGGTTGCTGGGAGAAAAATATGATTTTAAGATTGGTGGGACAACTTCATTGGACATCACCCAAAAAGGGCTGGATAAAGAATGGGGTATCCGTAAATTCTTAAAACATCATAATCTTAATTCTGAAAACGTGTTGTTTATAGGAGACAAGATTTATCCAGGTGGAAACGATTATCCTGCAACTAAAGTGGTTGATTGCCTGGCGGTTAAATCTCCAAAAGATACATTGGAGAAGTTGAGAGTGATTTTTCGAAAGTAATTTAAATGTGGAGGAAATCTTGTTTGCACATGGAAAATGATGAAGATTGTTTAGAATTAGAAGATAAAAAAGTGACGAGAAGATATGAAATGTACTCTCTTATGGCACTTTTGGGAGTACCTACATTTCTGGGTGCAATAACAGTGTTAGGTGCAGTAATGAATGAGAAAAACACTTTGGAGCATCTCGCTAAGAATGCGGTACCTATCGTTAAATTTGAAAGGGGAGTTAAAAATTATTGGTCTTTTAATCAGTATGAAGATGTTAATCAAGACGGGTTTTATGAACATACTGCAGAAATAATTAATCCAAAAACAGGAGAACTGGAAAAGAGATTGGTTGAGTTTAATGGAAAACAAATAGTATTAAGACCGTATCGAGTTGAAGATAAGATAATCGTCTATTTGGATTAATTATTTCTTACTCACTGTACAAATCTATCCCATAATCTTAAAAATACTGGCTTAATTGAGAGAAATATGCTCCTTCGTGTCCAAAAAATACTGGCTGATGCCGGAATCGCTTCCCGCCGTAAGTGTGAAGATTTGATTAGCCAAGGAAAGGTTAAAGTAAATGGCAAACCAATAAAACTGGGCGATAAGGCTGATTCGGAGAAAGATAACATAACTCTTGACGGAAAATTAATAACTTCTGAAACAAAGAAGATTTACCTTATTATTAACAAGCCGTGGGGATATGTAACAACGGTTTCGGAACAGCACGGGATGAAAAAAGTTACTGATCTGATTCAAGTTAAAGAAAGAATCTTTCCCGTGGGCAGATTGGATCGTTATTCAGATGGATTATTATTGCTCACCAATGATGGAGAATTAGCACATAAACTCACACACCCTTCATTTGGGGTGTTTAAGACTTATATTGTGAAACTGGATAAACCCATCACTGAAGATGAAGTAGGAACACTGGCAGAGGGAATTATCATCGATGGTCGCAAAGTAGAATTGGAAGAAATCTTAGTCCTAGGAGCTAATCGAGTGCAGGTGAAATTGCATGAAGGAAGAAAACATATCGTCAGAAGATTATTTGAATCGATGGAATATCAAGTAACAAAATTGACTCGGATGCAGTTTGGGCCATTAACTTTGGGGGCGCTTAAAGTCGGTCAGTGGCGATATCTAAACGATAAAGAAGTGGAGATGCTGAGGAAAGCCACAAATCTTAAAACTAACAAGGATAAATAATAATTTCACCATGAAATCAGAAACTCTCAACAAATACATTCAAGCCGGAAAAATCGCTGCGGAAGCGCTGAATTATGGGAAGTCGTTGATTAAATCGGGAGCTAAAGTTAAAGAGGTTCTGGAAAAAGTAGAAGCAAAGATTGAACAACTGGGAGGAAAACCGGCTTTTCCAGCACAAATTTCTTTGAACGAATTTGCTGCTCATTGTTGTTCGGATGCACTGGATGAAACTACCCTGAAAGACCAAGTAGTAAAGCTGGATGTGGGGGTGCATATTGATGGCTGCATTGCAGATACCGCTTTAACGGTGGATTTGTCTGGAAAATATACAGAATTAGTTAAAGCGAGCAGAGATGCTTTAGATAATGCTTTGAAAATAATTAAGCCGGGAGTTTCATTGGGAGAAATTGGTCGGGTGATTCATGAGACCATCACTAAAGCGGGGTTTTCTCCGATAAAAAACTTGTCTGGACATGGATTAGGAGAATATGAAATCCATACTCGTCCATCTGTGCCTAATTTTGACAACGGAAACAAGAATGTATTAAAAGAAGGCGATGTTATTGCTATTGAGCCGTTTGCTTCTACCGGCTCAGGAATGGTGCAGGAAAGCTCTCCAGCGACAGTGTTTACTTTAATAAAAGATTCGGGAGTGAGAGATCCAATTACTAGGGCAGCTTTGCTGGAATTGAAGAAACAGAAAGGTTTGCCTTTTGCCAAACGCTGGCTGGAGCAGAAGTTTTCTACCAATAAAGCTAATTTTGCATTGAAGCAGTTAAATGTGGCAGAATGCTTGCATCAGCATCCGCCTTTGTTTGATTCTGCCAGGGGAATGGTTTCACAGGCGGAACATTCGGTGATAGTGGGGGAGAAGCCGATTGTGTTTACTAGAGTTTGATGATTACTCTCACTTCATAAATTCAACGTTATCTCGAACATTAAGATTTGTTGTCACCAGTTAAAAATAAAGTCATTCCCATCCCACCCTCATTTCCTCTTTGAGCTGTTGTGCTGATTTAGAACCTTTAACTAAACCTTTAAGCAAAGTCAAGTCTATCTTTGGTTTTATTATTTCAGTCATCTCTATTGGATCATAATGAATTATTTTATGAATCTTTCGGAACAATTTAAAGAAAATCCTGAAAAGACGAATTTTCTAAAATCAAATATAGCGAAATCTCCTTGCTCATTTACGAGCATTCGTCTTCAAAGATGAATCTTGGAGATTTCTGCTTATTTGATTTAACGATTCTTTAATTCCACTTTCGTCCCTTTCAGCCTATGCTCTAATTCTGACCTTCTCTTTTCTTTAACATAATCATCTATTACCAATCCACTCTTTCTTCCGGAATAGTTTTCAATGATATAATCTAACGCTTCGCCGAACTGCGGAAAAGCTGCACAGGTGTTCTGCTCGTAATAGAACTGCCCTCGGCTATTAACTACATAATCCATCATGTGCTCACGGTAGAATAAAGCAAGGCGTATAGGCATGGGCTGAGGAAAGTGAAGGAGTTTAAAAGGATTTGTTTGCTGGAAGAATGATATTGCTAAATGAACCGCCGTTTATACCATGGAATGCCCCAGTAAGATACTGCTCCAATCACTGCTAAAACCACCCAGAATACTCCCCAGCTTATTACTAAGAAAGAAACTAACCCTAAGTTTAACACTAACAAAGCCGCAAAAAAGCAGCCGATTAGTTTGAGTTTAGTGGATGGAATCATTTTCTAAGTTTTCTCACCACGTCTTTAACCGCCAGCAATTCCTGCATCCCACTAACCATATCCCTCAGCAATACCTTCTTCTGCTTGACTTCATCTCCACCAAAAATTAAGCAATAAGGAATGCCCATGGCTGAAGCGTATTCTAGATTCTTTCCTACTCCTCTGCCGTTTAAGTCCAGAGCTACATTAATTCCTTTCTGGCGCAGTTTCTGTACTAATTGCAGAGATTCTTTTATGGTCTGAATGGGAATGACAAAAACTTTGGCTAAAGATTTCTCTTTGAATTCCTGCTTAGCTTTAATTACATCCAATATTGTGGATAGTCCAAAAGCAATCC
>CAZIUU010000031.1:0-18986 GCA_964542815.1 uncultured Methanosarcinales archaeon
GAAATCTTCACCCTCGTCTGTTCAGTAGTATCTCTATCTCTTATCGTCACAGAATTATCTTTAAGCGAGTCAAAGTCAACCGTTATTCCATATTTTATCCCAATCTCGTCCGCACGGGCATAACGGCGGCCTACGGCAGCAGTTTCATCATAGAAACAAGAATAACATTTCTTCAAGTCATTGTATACCTCTCGCGCTAATTCTACAATTCCTTCGTTATTTTTTACCAAAGGAAAAATTCCACAATAGATTGGAGTAAGTTTAGTAGGTAGTTTCAATACCACGTATTCTTTTTCAGAATTATAATGGTAAGCCAAGTCCAGCAGCATATAAACAGACCTATCTGATCCAAACGATAATTCCAGCACGTGAGGAATAAACTTCCTGCCCGATTCTTCTTCCATTACTTCCATACTTTGCTTAGAAACTCGTTGATGGCCAGCCAAATCATGGTCGGTGCGGTAATGCAGTCCACCAATTTCGGTAAAGCCCAATTCGTGCAGTTCTACTTCAATATCGAAATGGTATTTGTTGTAGAAAGCTTTTTCTTTGTCATCTAATTGGGATAATCTGAATTTTTCAGGAGGAACTTTCAATTCATCAAGATAAAACTGCTGAATCCTGGCTAGGTGATATACATAAAATTGAGGCAGGCCTTTCTTGAGCAAATCACCAGCGGTTCTTTCTATTACTTTGTCTTTTTTGCGGTCTTCTTCCAGTAAGATGCGCAGTTTGTAATTCTTTACCTCAGCAAAATTAGGATGCGTTTCAATCTTACTTGGATCAAAAAAAATCTGTAGTTCCGTTTGAGTAAATTCGCGCTGTCTTAAAGTAAGGTTTCGGGGAGATATTTCGTTGCGATAAGCTCTTCCAATGATAGCTAATCCTAATGGCAGTTTTTTGCGCTGGGCTTCATACTGCAGTTTGAAATTAACATAAGGAGATTGTGCGGTTTCTGGACGAAGATACGCACGGTTTCCAGTAGTGGCTCCCATTTGCAGCGGGAACATCATGTTTAATACGGAAACTGGCTGGAAATAAGATTTGCATTGTGGGCATACTAACTTATGTTTTACAATTAGCTTAGTCAATTCTTCTGCGGAGAAACCTTCAGTTCTTTCTTTGATGTGCTTGGTCACAAAATGGTCTGCTCTTTCTGCAAAATCGCACTTGGAACATTTCACAATGGGATCAATAAAGTTTTCCAGATGCCCAGAAGCTTTGAATACATTTTCATGCATCACATTAGCCGCTTCTATTTCGTAGAAGTTGTCGTTCAATCCTAAAAAGAATTTTCTCCATAATGTTTCGTAATTATGTTTGAGCAGTGTTCCTAAATGTCCGTAATCATACAATCCAGCTACTCCTCCGTATATTTCGGAAGAGGGATAGATAAATCCTTTCTTTTTGGCAAAGGAAGCCAGTTCTTTAAGTGTAAGTTCCATGTGAGGGTAGGAGAAGTAAAGGATTTATTAATCTTTGCGATGATTTGTGAAAGTATTTGGTAAAGATTAATATTAGAAATGCGTAAATAAATTATACTAATTAACGCATTTCTTTATATTAAGGTTTGTGTGATTTTTATATCCCAAAAGCAATTCTTAACTTATTATCTACTATTGCTTGTAAGCTTCCGGATAATCGGCCAATCTCTCCAATTACTAATTCTCTATCAATGGTTGCTATCTTCCTCATCTTTAGTACAGAGGTTACTTTAAGTCCGGTAAGAGGAAAGTCAGGATTATTGCAATTTAACACAAAGTCACTATTATCAATATAAGTGGAAACTGCTGATGAGATAAATGCAACACAAATATCACGCTGATTATTTACAGATATTATTACTGCGGGACGCAATTTGGAAGAAGCATAATCAGTGAAAGGGAAACGTACCAGAACAATTTGTCCTTTCTCCATTATTTCTTCACATCTGCATCAGAATAAATCTCTTCCTCTTCTCTAAGGAACATAAATGTTTTCTGTTTCTCTTGGAATTTCATAATCTCTTCGGTAGATAAATCGTCATGTATCATCTGGTCTATCATCTTAACCTTTTTAGCGAGATTCTTAAGTTCAATATACTCTTGTTGGGGTATAGTTACGGTATCCATTAAGTGACTAAATTATCAATTCTATAAATACTTTTCCCCAAATTGTATGTGCATAGAGTCATTTCAGAGCAGGGTAACTACTCTTAAATAACAAAATGTTTAAATAGTCCGCCGGTTTTAAGCGAAAAATAGACAAAATACACTCGAAGCATTAAATTACCAAACAAGATAATGCTTCTCGTAATATATCAAAAATGCCAACCTATCGAATTAACATGAACCCGCTGCAACGTTTATTAGAAAAAGTATCTTACTCAGGATTAGCCGAAGGAGATTATACTTCCTCGTCAAATTTTTCTACTCGCCGTATTTCTTTTCCTTCTGGTTCGACTCTTGCTCCCGTTACCAGAAGTCTTAGCGGACCGTCAGAGGCTTATACTTTAGGAGCAAGACCAAAAAAAGCAAAAGATAAAGAAGCTGGAGAGAAAAAGTCCAGTGGAATTTTAGCGTATGTTGATGAAGTAGGATTAGCGGATGATGTTGGGACCGCAGAAGAAATGGGAGAGGTAGAAGAAGGTTTAAGTTCAATAGAGGAAGGTGAAATGGGCTTGCCGGAAGAAGTTCCTTCTGCAGGTGCTGCCCAAGAAAAGTCTGCAAAAGAAACACCGCCAGAGCCAGCAGGCGGAGGATTCGCAGTTGACGAAATTTCACTTCCTCCTGCACCACCAGAAAAAGAAGACACACCCCAAAAAGTCCCCACACTTGGAACAGGTGATCGTGAAGCGCATATATTTTCTCTTAGAAGAGCAAAAGGAGCAGCCCCCGTTTTTAGAGGCGCAGGTCCAACTTTAGGAGGTGTAAGAAAAAGCTTAGGGTATGCAGAAGAAACTACACCAATCATGGGAGAAGAGATACTGCCTCCCTTAGAAAATTATAAAAGCGGATCAAAATCATATACCCCTGAAGCTCCTCCGGGTTCGTTACCAGCTCTTCCCCGTTTGCCGGCAGAAGTATCGGCTTTGGAACAGATGCTTACTATAGCTTATAATTTACCGGTTAAAATAACTCGTATCAAAGAGCTTCCTCCGACGAGAAAGCAGGTGAAAGAGGTTTATTTCCTAATCAATGAAACAAATTTATCTAAAGTATGGGTATTCAAAGCCGACCCTAAAACAACTCGTGATGAATTAAATGCTTACCATATCATCCATCGGCAGGGAGTGCTTACCGGAAAGCCTTTAGGATGCCAGCTTTCAGCTGCGCCCTATTCGTATGATGTAGCAATCTTAGGTGGTGTAGTAGAACATGCTGGAGATTCCTACGAGCAGATGATTGAAAATTTATCGCTGGAGTCTCGCATTATCTTTTCTACAGCCCAAGCTATTGCTCGGACTATGGCTGACTATCAGCTCAAGCTTACCCGGGTTAAAGAAGAATTTGAGCATTATGGAATTACTTTATTGCGTGCTGACCCAGGAAAGGAAATCAGGGAAAGGCTGTTAGCAGCGTTAGGGAAAACTGAAGAGCAGGCCAGCGGGTTAATCGCAGCCTGCCGCCAGCTTTACTCTGCTCAGAATAGTTCACCATTAATTTCTCATGGCGATTGCCACTTAGGGAATATCGTGACCACCATTGATGATAAGTTCGGAGGATCGCTTAGCATCCAAAAGTTTGGGGTGATTGACTGGGGTTCGCTTCAATACGATACTCCTTTCGGAGATATGCAAGATTTCTGGCTGCATCATCAGCGAAAAGCGCAGAAAGTGTGTTCTGATAATTATCCGTACGGTGCATCGGCGCTGGAGAATACTTTTGTAGGGGCATTACAGGAAGCGGCACGGGAAAAAGGATACGAAATAACTTTGGACGAGAACGATAGCTTAATCCAATCGGCGTTGTGGCATTTATATGAGATGTATGATCCTACTCGAAAAGAGCCGGCAGATATAGAGGCTAAAGCCAGAGTGCATGCGCAGGGATTGTGGAATAGTTTAGATGTGCTGGAACAAAGAATGCCATATTTGAAAGAGACGACGGAAATGATTAAGAAGGAAGTGAGGGCGTTGATAGGGGAGAAACTTTACCTTTCTTAGCTTTTTCTTTAGGAACTATGAACCAGTGCAGAATGTATATTAAACCACACAAACATTTAATAAATCACTTAAACTCACTTTAAAAAAGTTGGATTAAAGTTTTGTAACTTTAATCTAAAGGCAAATCAAATGAGAACTCAAAAAAAGAAAACAGAAGAAAATAAACTTGAAGCGATTGCTCTTGCTAGAAAAAAAGGAGAGATACTTAATTCAATTGATCAGCTGGTCTGTCCACACCATCCTGCTACAAAGTTTTTAACTAATCCTATCTCGGGGTCTACATATTATAAGATGCTGTACCAATTTATGACCAGAACTAATTTAGATAGGGCCGGTTTAAATTCATACACCTGCAGTTCTTGTAGTTCTCAACATCTTTCTGAGATAACAACAGCTTACGATTGCCCCAAATGCGGAATTGTAAAAGGTAACTTTGAACGGAGTGGTTATTCATATGGAGAAGGAGCAGCTTTCTCTTCCGGGAGCGGAACCAATTATCTATGCCGGATTTGCGAAACTAAAATTGGGGAATCTCCGTTTAGAATTAGAAGATAAAAACGTTTTCACAGCACCAGCGCAAAATATCCGCTGAAACGGGCATTCTTTCATGCTTTTAATGGGGCTGGCATTTATTCTAGTATTGTAATCTCTTCGCCGAATAAATCTCTTATTGCGTTCATGGTGCTTATGGCTTTCCCATACTCCCCTTCGCGATAAGTAATGCCTTTCTTTCTACACGAGAGGATTATCTCCCATTGGGGTTGAACTTTCCTTTCTCCATAAGCTGCCACAAAATCGTAGACTGGAGCATATCGTAATTCGTAACCCCCCCCAAATTCTTTGGGCCATTCTGTAGGTATGGGCCCTCCTGCTCGTATGTAACCCTCCATAAATCTACCCAACGAAGAAACATTCATGCTATCGCTATACACACTTCTAGTTTGTGCTATAATCTTTATCACGGGCATATGATAATGAGCAGTGTGATACATTTCATTAAATTTAACTTCTTCTAAAACTTTACCTTCTAAACTAAATATAGTTTCTATTAGAGTTCTTGCATCTATTGGAAATACATTATCCGTAAACATTTGCATTGGATTCATCGTTCGTCACTTACCAATAGGCAGGTATAACTTATATATCAAGCTTACTATTAATAATCTTGACAAATTAGTAAAATTTATAAGGATTAAACTTATTCCACTAAAAAGAGCAGATTGAATCAAGAAGAAAAGTTTATATACTTGAAGTATACAATCATATACCTATGGTATCTATAACCAAAAATGAAGCCAGAGTCATCAATTTCCTCTTTAGAAACTTCTCTAAAGACTACAATATCAACCAGGTTGCCAAAGAAGTAAAATTAAGCCCTCGAGGAGCATATAAGATCCTTAAAAAGCTTGAACTTCAGAAAATTCTCTCTTCACAAAGAATTGGCAATAATATAATCTACAAAGTTAACTTTGAGGGGGACGTTACTTCAGATGTTTGTCAGTTTGTCTTAGCTGAAAAAGAGACTACCCCTTATTTGCGAACATGGATCAATGACATTCAACTACTTAAAGAGATCACTGAAATGGCGATTCTTTTTGGCTCTATTTTAACTAAAGAAAAGCAAGCTGGGGATGTAGATGTCTTATTAGTCTTCCCAAAAGAAAATATTTCTAAAGTGCAAGAACAAATCAAAAAAATTAACCAAATCAAGTCTAAAAAGCTACATGCTATTGTTCAAACCAAAGAAGACCTCTTAAACAACACCAAAAAAAGAGATTCAGCTCTACTTGAAGAAATAAGAACAGGTATAGTTCTCTGGGGAAGAAATATTGTGGTGGAGGCGATAAAACATGACCAAAATTGAGAATGTATTTTACTGGTGCTTGAAGCAAGGAGAGAAAGGCGATAAGCACAAAGGATTAAGAAAAATAGACCCTAACGTTAAAGAATCAAAAGCTCACCTGAATAAAGCTGAATCCAATTTAGGAACAATGCAATATCTTTATGATGGTGGAAAGACTGATTGGGTCGCTTCTGCAGCTTTTTATGCAATGTATCATTCACTCATAGCTCTTCTCTATAAAGTGGGTTATGAATCCAGAAACCAAGAATGTACCATTAATGCCGTAGAATTCTTTATTAGAGAGGGCAAAATTTCTTTAGAACAAGAATTTATTGATATGATTAGACTTGCGCAAGAGCAAGAAACCAAGAGAGATATTAAAACTCTAAGGGAAGAATTCCAATATGGGACAGAAACTGCCATGGAAGATAAGCTTTGTCTTAAAATAATAGAGAATGCCCGACAGTTTGTAGACAGAATTAAAGAGGTCTTGGAAACATTGAAATGAAATTAGACCTAAAAGACAAGAAAATATTGTACGAGCTTGATTTGAACAGCCGCGCTACTTTAAACGAAATTGCCAAGAAAGTTGGCTTATCAAAACAAGTAGTAGATTATCGCCTGAAAAACCTCATTAAGAATAACATTATCAAGCAGTTCTATACCCTAATCAATTTCTCAAAATTAGGTTATACCCAATACAAGCTTTATCTAAAATTTCAAAATGTTAATTTAGAAAAAGAAAAAGACATTGCTGATTATTGGGTTAATAACAAAAATTCGGTTTGGGTTGTTTCTTGCCGAGGGAGGTGGGATTTAGCAGTTTCCATTCTCGCTAAAGACATCAATGAGCTTGGAGAAGTATTAAGCAATTTCATTAACAAATACGGAACTTTCGTTTTAGAAAAAGATGTTTTAATCACCAAAATAAGCCCCGTTTTCACTAAAGCATATCTGATAGAGAAAAAAGATGCTAAGAAGCAAGCTTCTGGCACCGCCTCCAGCGGGAAGCAAAAGTTCACTTATGGTGGAAAAATAGAAGAATATAAATTAGATGAAACTGATGAAAAAATTCTTATAATCTTGTCTACAAATGCCCGCCTAACAATCCTAGAAATGATGGAAAAGCTAAATCTCACCAGAGATGTAATAAACTACAGAATGAAGAAACTAACCAAAGATAATATTATCTCCCAATACCGAGTTTTAATCAACCTTGATAAAATAAACCATAGACTTTACAAGATAATCTTACGTCTTCATTCATTAACTCCGGAAACAGAAAAGCAGCTTATTACTTATGTTGCATCTCATCCTCACGGAATGCAATACTTAAAGCTCATCGGCTCTTGGGATGCAGAGTTAGAATTTGAAGTCAAAGACGATGAACAACTGCACGAGATTTTACTGGAAATAAGAGATCAATTTTCAGAGATAATTAGAGACTATGATGCTTTACTAATCCATCAAGAGCATAAGCTGAATTATTGCCCTTTCTTTAGCTTTCACAACACTAACGCAAAATAACCGCCTACACCATCATAAGTCTTCTGCACAAGGTCCAACTGATGATGAAGAAATATTGAAGTTATTCCTTTGGTGGTTTCCATCTTCTGGGTAATATGCTGCGTTAATTTCTTACGCTCCAAATACAGCTTCTTCTTCAACTCCAAATCAAACTTATAGAACAGCTGATAAAATGCTAAGTAATATTCCACTACTTCTTTAAACAGCTTTAAAGCATCAGCATCAATCTTTTTGTTATGCCCTTTGAACAAATCGCATATATACTTGAATTCGTCGGCAATTCTTTCGATGCTTTTTACAATCTCATAGATCTGCATCGTCTTATTGGGTATAGAATAGCCGCGCTTGTTAAGGATGCGGATACAGATGTCAGTAAATTTATTGTTCAACTGCTCTAGCTCTTTTATTTCTGACAGCCGGGAATATTGCTGTTTATCTAATACTTCCGCCAGATTACGAGCTAGCTCATTAGTGAGCAGGAACGCTTTGCGCAATAACTGGTCAAACTCGGTATCTAAAGTAGTGGCGATACTTTTGATGTAAATTTTATTCTCTTTCTGGTCGATGATTTCCCATCCCATGCAGTTAGGCAGCCGTTTCTTAACCTCTTCTAAAGTATGGGGATCAGTAAATCTGATTTCTACTTCATCATAGCCCAACTGATAAAGATGAGAAAGATTGTTTCCGGTAAATATTCCTGATTCTTTATCAGAGAATTCTTTTTTGGAAGCTCCTGATTCCTGCTCGGTAGAGATTATTATTTTTGTCCCAGATTCTTCGACGTTCAGCTCGTCGCCTTTGCTTAGATTGAATTTCTCCACCCATTTCCTAGGCAGGGTTATGGTAAGTGAACTGGAGCCGTGCTGGACTATGGAGCGTTTCATAGAGGGCTGAAAGAGGGGCTACTATTTATATTTTTCTAAAATAAACAATAATTGCGGGGAGATGTATTTGTGTACTTGGATGTACACTACACCCCTAAAGTATATACTTAAGCCCAGATTCTAATTCTTAAAACAAACGGAGGCAAACCCATGAAATCAATCCAACAAGCGATTTATACATCTTTAAAGCTATTGCCCAACGGCTTGACTGAAGCTACTGCCGAAGCCATGGCGGTATTAGACAGAAAGAAAGGGGTTTTAGACATAGAAGGAATACTTGACTTAAATCCAAATTCTCTGCGGCTCTCTTCTCCGGATGCTGAAACTTATGTTGAATCCGTGCTTCATCCTTTCCCTTTTGAGACTTTGCTGCCTAAAGGCACCGCTATCATCGCCGTTACCAAAAACGAAGCCATTGAAGGGGAAGTCCTTCATGATTATAATTTTGAGGGACATGAAAAATTAGTGTTAAAGCGTAAAGACGATAATCAGTTAGCAATTTTTTCCAATCGGGAGGATTTCCCGCAAATAAATTTAGTCGGAGATTTTCCTACCGAACCGATTCTGCGGGTGCTATACGCACGGGAGAATCCTTCAGAAGTGGCTTCCGCAAAGCCATCCAGCTTAGCTATCACCCATCATCTTCGCGGAATTTCCTGCGGCGGTGTGACTTACGAACTCTCCGAGAAGGAGCATAAGCTCAAGATAATTCCCACTTTAGAAATCAGCAACGAGCGCTCTGAAGGGTTCGCAGCAGTAGAATTGACCATTGTTGCCCCTGCTGTCCCCAAAGCAGAAGGTACGATCGTCCGTCCGGAGATAAGCCCTTTGGTTTCCGAGCTGCAAAGAAGTGAAGCCATAATCCATCATCGTGGAGAATTGGCTTATCGAGGAGCAGGAACGAGAAGAGTGCCGACTCTGGGAGGAGCACCAGCAGAAGAAATGGACACTTTGGGGTATGTAGAAGAAGTCCTCTTCGTGGGAGAAGTGGAAGAGACTTTAGAAGGAAGAGCCATTACTTTAGAAGGTAAGTATAATCTTTTTCCAAATGAGAAAAGAAAACTGGTGTTGGATGGAATTGAAACTGAGCAGTATCAGCATGCCAAGGTGTTGTTAGTTAATCCATCTAAATATAATGCCGGGCTCCATCTGACGACTATTCTGGAAACCATGCGTTTTTCTCCTAAAGAAGAACTAAAAGCCGGAAGCTTCTTTGTGGATGGAGTGCAGATGGCTTTTCCGGCGATGAAAGCCGGACAGGAGTATGAATTAGGATTACGGACTTGCCAGAATTTATATGCTACAGTAAGTAAAGAGGAAGGCCAAACTTTAGATGCCAGAGGCAATAAAAAAGTTACTTCTTTGTACACAGTTACCTTAGCGAATGACACCAGCCAACCACAGGAAGTGGAAGTAAACCTTCCTGAAGCAGTCCTGCGCAAGATGGGAGAATATTCATTGAATGATGAAGCCAAGTACGAGCTGAAAGAGGTTGTAGGAGAGAAATGCTATGCTGCAAAGTATTCTCTGGAGCCAAAATCAAAAACGGTTTTTACATTTGAGGTCAAGTGATTTTATTAATAATATTAAAAGAAAATTATGGGGGTAAACTAAAATGAGCCGAGATAAACATCCATTAGAGCAATATGTACAGCACCATAGCATTAATGTCGGTGGATTATCCGTAACTTTTCACCAAACCTGCAGAGTTCCAGAAGGAAAGATTAACGGCCTGCCTGCTAATTTGGGAGATTTTCCTGTATACAAAGTAGCTGATTTCCATTCCGGCTGTCCAGAGAACTGGAACAGAGAGGGATATTTCTTTCCCGTGTACCGTCAGGAAGCCATGTGGATGAGTTTTGGACATCCTTCCGTTCCCCGAGCTTTGATAATTGCTGCAGGAAATATTAATTCCATCTCCGGAAAACCATTTGATAGAACTAAAGATAGGTTCGCTTCAGAGGAAGAAAGAAAAAACGCTACTGCTGGACTAGAGATTAAATTAGAAAAAACTCAAAATTATTTAGCCGTGCCCCCACAGCCATGGCTGGACGGCTGGAAAGCGGAAGACGGAAAAATCTATCAGTTTGTAGCTGCTGAAATGGGTTCTGGCGAAACGGTAGAAGGGCAAATTACCGGAGAAGAGACCGTAGGTGGAATACAATTCATTCTGTACGAACCAAAAGATGGAGTAAAGTTAGTTCATGCTACTCGACCAAGAGAATATGTTAGTGGAGGAGGATATACGCTAGGTGGAGATGTTTCTGGGGTTCCAATTGCAAAAGGACTTGAACAGATGGTCTTTCGAAGTTGTGGTTCGATTTGCAGTTTGGGGGGTGGACACATCCGACGTGCTGCTCAAAGCATGGGCCTAGGTCGAGGAGGAGAAATCACTCAGAAAATCTATCCTGACCCTTACGGACCAGAAGGCTCTAAGCAATGGAAAGACTCTCCTCTAGAAGTGTGGTGTGAAGAGCCTAAAGCCGTAGAAGTGTTTTACATGGTCTCCAGCGAGGATTTCAAGCAGATAACCGGACATGAAGCTCCGCCTACGCCAGTGACTTTTGAAGAGTATCAGAGGAGAGGATTGCCTTGGTTTAGCTTGCATGACCAGAAACATGGAGATGCTAAAGGCTCAGATGTTTTTGGAAAACTAAAGCCGGTAGGAGAAGGCAAGGCTCCTAAGGATCCGTTTGAGAAGCTGAAGCCGGTAACCGCAACTGGAGAAGAGAAAAAGTAATAAATAGACCCGCATCCCCGTAACCACCTATAAAGCTGATGCCCGGATGGGCGGTATTACCCGGTGTTAGAGGATGTAACATGACTTCAGAAGACAATATGAAAAGCAATATGATTTTAGAGGACATACTGAAAAGAGAAGAGCCGCGAGAGTTGGGAGAAGCAGATTCCAGAGCTTTAATTTCAGATAGTGATTACGTCATCTCAGCAGTTAATTTTTTCCTGACTGAACTAAACCGCGTGGGAGGGGGAGAGGTTGCTTTTAGTTATCAGGATAACGGGAAAGCTCAAGTGGAAATGAAGTATGCTAAGTATGCTGATAGAACAGAAAAAGGAGATGGAAAAGAGAGCGGAGTAAAAAAGCAGTATACTTTCTTCGAGAATGCTGTTCTCCGCATGGTGGAAAGAATCAGAATTATGCAGGACGACGGCCGTATTGAATTAGTTGATTATGTGGAGACAAAAAGAAATCAGAAATATAACTATTACTTAAACTCTACTTTTTCCACAAATTTTTCTACTGATGCCCAAGGAAGAATTTCCTGCCGGATAGAACTGGAAATGGTCACAGCAGAAGGTAAACTCAAAGAAAAGGAAGGAGAAACGCTTCCGGAAAGAGTAATATACCTGCGGCATTAAATTATCGTACAAAAATCGTTGCCGTTGCTATATACCAAATGTGTTAAGTATTCGAATATTTTTATAACACATTTGGTATTAGGAGAAGTGTTAAATGTTCGTAAATTTAACACTTCGAGTATATATCAAAAGGAATAAAATGGAAGTTTCAGATTATTGGACAGTTATCCGAAAAAATGAGGCCGTGACTGTGCATGGACGTGGGAATAGAGTTAGAATATTTAGTAAAAGAAGATAATTCTGTCCAGTATAAAGGGCAAAGGAGAACATTTGTGAGTTAAAGAAAATCCGAAAAGCAGCTTTTAATTAATAAAAATCGTATTTGTTTAGCATCATAATGTTGCCTTAGCTATTCTGCTTCTTCTTCGGTTAATGTCAATTCTTCAACAGAATCACTTTAAGATTTGGCACTAACTTAAAATGCTCGTCCAAAGTGATTAAAGTCAAATCATTTTCTATTGCCAGAGCCGCAATAAAAGCATCAAACTGGGGAATTATCTTTCCCGCATCTTTTAATTGAGATAGGATTTCACAAAAAATAATTCCGCTCTTTTTAGAAGTATTTATCAAGCCAAAATCATTTAATCGCTCCACCAATTTTTCTTTATTCTTGGGGCTTTTACGCAGAATTCCATAATAAAATTCTGAAAAAGTGAAAATAGAGATAAACAAATTGTCTTTGTTAACTCTTTGAAATTCTTCAATTTGTTGAATAATCTCTTTATTGTCATATTCTATTTCAATCAGAACATTAGTGTCTATTAAATATCCCATTTTTAATCCCATTCCCGCATTTTAAAATTCTCTCTAAATTCAGCCCTAATCTGGGTCATATCTTCCCGAGATAAAATCCCTTTAAGAACTTTTTTCCCATGAAGAGCTTTGTCCCAGTTGCTTTCATTGCACTTTTCTTGATGTTCAAACACCAGCTTACTAAAAAAATCGCCTAATTTCAGTCCGTGCTTAACAGACTCTGATTTAAAGCTGCGCCAGGACTCATCCCTAATATTTTTAATGCAAACGTCCATTTGTGTTCACCAGAACTGGAAATAGGAGGATAATATTTAAATCTTCCGATTTTTATAACAAGTTATACTTTTATAACAAAGATAACTCTAACAATTATGCTTATTATACAAATAAGTATTATACTTTTCTTTCTGTTTGGTTTTTTGTTTTCACTTCCTCAGCCACTCTACTTCTTCTTCACTCAAACCAAGCTCTTTAATCATTTCTTCCCCTCCATTCTTCTTGACCATCTGCTGTAAATAAGCCACATATTCAAACGACGATTTGGCCGAACTGTGAGTGGCCATTCCCAGCTTCTCGGCTATCTCTTTCTTCTGGGCTAATTTCTGCTTGGCCATCCACAACTTAAGAATTCGGGTAGTCGGTTTGTATTCCACAATTTCAGTATTTCTTTTGTCTTTAGCCGAAGAAATCCCGGCAGTAAGAAAGTTGTTGATATATACCAAAAATCTCCAATGCTGCCATCTCCTGATGCGATGATTAAATACGTCTGCGCGAGAAAGATGTTCATATGCTTTAGCTAAAGCAGATGGAGAAAGATACTCTTTGGGAAGATTCTCATCCAGCCACAAGAATACTTCATTCAAGTCCATATCAATATCATCTAAAGCGGGAAGCGCATTCTCTACTGAAGAAGACTTGAATATCTTGACTAACGCACCCATGATAGTATCCGTTCTCTTGCGGTCAGAGAGACTAGTTATATCTGAGTATAAAAGCTTGTTTTCTGCCGCGGATAGAACCTGCAAATCAATTAAAGCGCTGCGAACATCTCCATCTGCCTGCCGGGAAAGCGCATTCAACGCTTTTTCTTCCGCTACAATGTTTTCTGTGGTGCAAATGTGTTGCAGTATTTGTACAATGCTTTTGTAGTCCAGTTTTCCATAATCAATCATCTTTGAGCATTTACGCAGAGCGCTGAATTTGGAATCAAAAGGATCATTAGCAGTAAGAATTACCGGAAAACACGATTTTTCCAACGCTTTGGTTAACGCTGGAATACAGCCTCGGTCATGGGTTCCGGAGATGTTATCAATTTCATCAATCAGAATAATTTTAGGTGTGAAAAATAATGATTGCTGTCCTAAGGCGGAGTTTAGAAAGGAGCTCATGTTGGCTTCGTTTCTTACTTCTGACGAGTTTATTTCCAGGATATCATATTTTAGTTCATTAGCTAACGCATATACGGAAGAAGTCTTGCCGTTGCCGATTGGACCGTAAATTAACGCTGCTTTCTGTTTTTGTTTCTTGTAATTGAGAATGAAGTCTTTCAATTGGGCTATCGGAAGAGACTGCCCGATGAGTTGTGAAGAATTTTGAGGTGCATATTTTAGGGAAAAGAGAGACATGAATACCCGGGAGGTGGCAGAGTTTTAAAAGTTTGTGGTGGTGGGGCACTATCCGTTTTGTGAGTGATGGCCTAGCCACAGTTCTTTCGCCAACTGGGAGCGAGGTGCGGCCTTCGCTGCGCTCAGCCACACTGAACGGAAGAAAGTTTGATTGCTTAGCTTAGAGGTGAGCCGAGCGGGGCGAGGCGAACGGCTTGCCATCACTCACCTTTTAGACAGTGTCGGTGGTGGGGAAGCTGCAAATGTTTACCATTACAAAACGCATCAAAAACGCAAGATTTAAATAGAATGTAATGGTAAGAGCTTTATGCGCATCATAAAAAGAGACAAATACTATTACCTGCAGCATTCTTACCGAGAGAACGGAAAAGTAATAACCCAAGAGAAATATTTAGGAACAGAAATTCCTCTTTCTTTAGAAAAGCAAAAAAAAGAATTGCAACAGAAAGAGAAGAAAGCTCTCCATCAGAAGCTTGAGAAAATCAAAGGCGAATTCCAGCAGGAGTGGAAACGCACCCCCAAAAGTGCCAAACAGCGTGAAATGCAGGAAATAGCAATTGCTTTCACTTATCACACCAATGCCATTGAAGGCTCAACCATTACTTTAGAAGAAACCCGAGAGATTATTGTGGATAAGATTTCACCCAATAAGCCTTTGAGAGATGTTCGGGAAACTGAAGCCCATTCCCGCGTATTCTTAGAAATGCTAAACCTCCCCGAGAAGATTTCTAAAGAATTACTGCTAAAATGGCATCAGGACATATTTGGAGAGACCAAAGCCGATATCTCCGGAAGATTCCGCGACTTTGGAGTTAGAGTAGGAATGTATCGTGCTCCTGATTGGCAGGATGTAGAAAAATTAATGAAAGAATTCCTCCTGTTTCTTAGAAAGAAAGAGGTCCATCCGGTAGAGCTGGCTGCCCGAGCCCATTACCAATTTGAGATGATTCATCCTTTTGGAGATGGAAACGGAAGGATTGGAAGATTGATTATGAACCATATCCTCTGGCATCACGGCTATCCTATGCTTATCATTGAGTACGCCAAGAGACATTCATATTACCGGGCACTTCAAAAAGACGAAGAGGGCTTTGTGCATTATTTCATGCAGAGATATCTGCGGGTGCACCAGAAGCGAGCAAAGTAAACCCTCTAAAAAAGCTTAAATCTGCCCTTGATGCGTTCTGGTTTCATTATTCTTTACAATTTGTTCTAGCACCGAGAACTCTTCTACGTTTAGAACTTCAAACATTTTCGAGCAATACCCCATTAAATTGCCTAAATTCAATTGAAAGAAAGCTCTTTGGTCAAAAAAATCAACTTCCAGTTTGTTGCTCTTCTTGTAAGTCTTGTTCAACCATCCCATTTCCCTTCCCACATAAGGAAGATAATCTTTAATGGTGGAAGCATTAGAAGGCAACTTCACTTTCTGGTTCCAAACCTCATCAGCATTCCATTTAAACATTGCCGACAAGCCCAAACAATAAACCATCAGGTCACCTGCCGCATCTATCGCTGCAAGGAGGTTTGAGTCGTTTTTACTATCGCATGGCTCACCAGATTGCTCTTCCATTAAGATTAATGCATTGCACAACTCTCCGTATTCTTCACCCATCAGAATCAACTCTTTACCCACATCCGTAACGTTAAAGCCGCGGCGGACTTTATTGTCGTAAATACGCTGTTGGAGAGAGGAGTAAGTCATGGATTGGTTTAGGTGGTTAGTGGTATATATTAATTTCTACGATACAAGCTATAAATGTTACCTCTCCACCCCCACAATCTATTTAAACACTTTCTTCATTTAAATCTCAAGTCATGAAACCCATCCGCCTCGGACTTACTTTTAACGACGTACTTCTTGTGCCTAAAAGAACTCCATTGAACTCCAGAAGCGAAGCGGATACTAAAACAAGATTCACTCGCAACATACATCTGAACATTCCTTTAGTCAGCGCCAATATGGCTACCGTAACTGAACACAAGATGGCCATTGCCCTCGCCCGAGAAGGCGGCTTAGGAGTGATACATCAATTTGATACCATTGAACAACAAGTGGAAGAGCTCAATAAAGTTAAGAAAAGCACCAGTTATATCATTGAAAACCCTTTATCCATTTCTCATGAAGTAACTATCAAAGAAGCAGCGGAATTAATGGAAAAAGAAAGTGTTACCAGCTTATTAGTGAAAGAAGGAGAAGAATTAGTAGGAATATTTACCCGAAGAGATTATCTGTTTGAAGAAGATGTTAGTCGAAAAATCAAAGAAGTAATGACTCCTAAAGAAAAATTAGTAGTGGGAGAATATGGCATTAGCTTGGAAGCAGCCAAAGAACTTCTCCATAAGTATCGCATCGAAAAGCTGCCTCTGTTAGAAAATGGAAAAGTAAGAGGACTAATGACCACCCAAGATATCAAGAAACTGGAATATTGGCCTAAAGCTACCCGAGATTCTAAAGGCCGATTGATGGTAGGTGCAGCAGTAGGAGTTAAAGATACTTTAGAGCGAGCCAAAGCGATAATTAATGCTGGTGCAGATGTGTTAGTGTTAGATATTGCTCATTGTCATTCTGACTTAGCGATTCAAAGAATAAGAGAATTAAAAGCTGCTTTTCCTCAGGTAGATGTAATGGCAGGAAATATTGCTACTGCTGATGCTGCCCGGGATTTGATCCAAGCTGGAGCAGATGGATTGAAAGTAGGCATTGGCCCTTCTCCAGTTTGCACTACCCGAATTATCGCTGGAAGTGGGGTGCCACAAATTACTGCTATATTGGATGTAGTGGAAGTTGCCAAAAGATTTGATATTCCAGTCTGCGCTGACGGAGGCATGAAAACTCCCGGAGATGTAGCTAAAGCTATTGGTGCAGGTGCCAGCAGCATCTTTTCCGGATTTTTGTTTGCAGGAACGGATGAAGCTCCCGGAATGATAATTATGAAAGACGGCAAGCGCTACAAGAAATACATGGGCAGCGCTTCTTACGATTCCGGACATGAGCGCAAAGAATTGCAGGAAGGAAAGAAAGTGCGTGAAAGGTTGGATATTTTTGTAGAAGGAGTTTCTATCTTATTGGATTACAAAGGCCAGGTGGAAGATGTTATCCACAGCATCATCAAAGGAGTGCAAAGTGCCATGAGTTATTCTGGAGCCAGGAATATAATGGAGATGCATCAGAACGCTGAATTGATGCAGCTCACTTCTGCCGGCTGGGAAGAGAGCAAGGCTCAAGGGATGAAGTTGAATGAGTGAAGAAACAAGTATTCAAAGATTATTCCAGCATTAAGATTCAGTTGCGCTTTTCTTAAGCATCACTGGCCATCTATCGTCACAATAACCGGCTAACCAAAATACACTACACCCTAATTGAAACCCACCAAAAGACATGACATTGACAGACAATCCTACTGCGTCTCCTGCGGCTTTAAACACAATCTCATCTAACCCTCTTTCCTGTGGCAGAGACGATTTGTCACCAAGAAAATCGGCATCTGGATAACGATCAAACCAATAGCCGGGATAATATTCTGGCTTTCCTACTTTAAGATATCCTAAAGCACAACCGATAGGATCAGCACCAGTAACTATTCCACGACCAAAAGCTGACAAATATCTTAGCGGTCTGGGTAATATCATTTTCATTCTTGGAAAGAAGGTTTATTTTAAAACGATTTGTATCCTAGAGAATATACTTACCCATTGGAGTTCGTCTTCACTTCTGCCGGCTGGGAAGAGAGCAAAGCGCAGGGGATGAAGTTGAATGAGTGAATATATAATATTCTTAAGAAAAGAGAATAATAACCCGTGCACTCTTATACCCTAAATGCCCAACCTACGCGAGCTAATCTTAGCCATCGGATGCACTGCTATTCTGGGAGCCTCAGCTGTATATGCTCAAGAGGGAAATGATGATCCAACTCGAAGATGGTATGAACAGAAAGAGCAAAGTAATAGAGAATGGCGTGAACAACAAGAACAAATAACTCAAGAGTGGCGGAAGAAGAAAGAGCAAAGTACCCGAAAATGGAGAGAAGAACAAGAACAGGCATTAAGAACTTGGAGAGAGGCTCAGGAAGAGCATACCCGAAAGATAAGAGAAGAACAAGAAGAGCGAAGAACCCGGCTAAGAGAACTTCTGACAAAACAAACTGAACAATTACGAGAACTTAATCAAAAGCAATCTGAAGAAAAGAGAGCATTCTTAGAGAAACGGGCTCAACGGACAGAGGAATTCCGGAAGGAAGGAAATTACGCTGGTTACTTCGGTTTAGAAAGAAGAACCAAAAGTGAATCAGAACCACCAGAACAAAAAGTAGAAACCAAACCACCCATTGTAAAAAAGCCTACCGCGTACGACCTCCAGAAAAAAACTTTTGCTAAAACTTTTTCTGATACTATAACCGAGAAGAAAAGCTATGCTTCTTTGTTAGAAAAGCCAGAACTAGCTGCATTTTTCGCACATTATCCTAACCTGAAAGGAACTGCAGCCCTGCCAGTATCCAGAATCAACTCTAGTGTAACTAACCCCAAAACGCTAGATGACATCTTAGAAAAAGTGAATGAAGCAATAGAAAGCTTACCTCAGAATTATGTTGAACTTATGAAAAGCACCGGAGTGAAAATATATGTAGCCTCCACCGTTGAAGAGCTGGGTAAAAAATGCAAGAAAAGCGCTTATGGATGCTACATTCCGGATGATAATATGGTTTGTGTCAGCGCTAAAGTCAGCCCGGGAACCTATGAAGAAACTGTCCCTCACGAATTATCTCATGTATTCTATGAAAAATTACCTGAAGCGGTTAAACAGAAGCTCACCTAAACCATCATCACTATGA
>CAZIUU010000032.1:0-17440 GCA_964542815.1 uncultured Methanosarcinales archaeon
GGTTGTGTAAGAGATAACGAGGGCAATTCTGCTTTCACCGAGGTCCCTTATGCCGGAAAACTTCAAGAAGAATACCTTACCGTAGACTTAATCAATTCAAAATACCTTGCTGGGCAGAGTGTTGAAGGTGACACTTACAAATTAAAATTCTATTCTCTGGACAAATATTTCAATCAGGAAGATCTCCAAGAAACATTTGTGTTTGTCGATAATGTAATTCCCGAATTTGAGATTAAAGATACTCAAGAAACCACGGCTGATATTACTGCTTTGACTATAACTTTGAAAGGCATCGACGAGCCGTTAGAATGTAAATTTGACCTATTGCCGGTAATACCTTCAGGAAGTGTGCAAGCTCAAACCGTAGCTCGAGAAATAGAACTAAAAGAAGTTAAGTTTGAAGGGTTAACTGGTGTAAAATATGATTTAAACGTTACTTGTAAAGACGACCACGATAACACTAACACTAAAAATGCCACTTTCATATTTGACTTAGAGCAAAATATTGATGTAATTGAACCCGCACTTAAAAGTATCATAGCCTCAACCGACATTGTGTTTAAGGTTCATACCGACGTCGGAGCTATCTGTGCATTATACTTGGCTGACACCAATGAAAAAGTTACTGACTTTATTCCGGATGAAGAAGGTAAAGAGCATTATACCGATTCCGTGTCCGGGTTTACTGAGGGCAAGTATGTAGGAACACATAAAATAGTCTGCACCGATCTTCTTACCGGCGAGGTAATGGAAGATTACTTTGACTTTACGATTGATTTCACTCCGCCCAGCACTCAGATAATTCTAAAAGAAGGAAAGAGAGAAGTAAAACCGATGGATTATGGCTGGGAAGAATATTTCATCAGTACAGTAAATATTGATTTTGAATGCACTGCTGATGGCTTTGGATGCAGCAAGACGTTTTATTGCCTGGGTGTTGGATGCGAATTAATTGGAAGCCCCGAGTATAAAGAATATGCTGGGACAGTTGCTTTAAACGAAACCAGCCGAATTTGTTATTATTCTACTGATGCTGGAGACAGTGTGGTGTTCTCTCCACTGTGCGGAAAAGTTGTAGTAGATGGCTATGGAATTACTTTAGAACAGCCGCAACTTTATTTTTATCAGGGGGAAGCATGGGGAATTAGTAATTTACCGGTATTCAACTGGGGATTCTTTACTAAAGTTCCCACTAAAGAATGCGGGTTTGACTTCACTTCTGGGTTTGATTATATGAATTTGCCTCCTCATAAGAAGAAACTGCTCAACAGCGAACAGAAATATCTATTTGAAAATTTTCCGGAGAGCGTATTAACCTCTTACGCTGAAGATGGCGGAACCAAAGCGGTTTACGTTAAATGCCTGAACAATGAAGATGAAATTGGTCCGGAAAAAAAGATGAATTTAGAGTATGATCCTACTGCTCCCGAAATTACTGATGCTTATGCTAAACCAAATTTAATATTAGAAGAAATTTTCACCAACCTGTTTACAATAACTGACGACAAAACGTTATGCAAGTTCAGCGATAATTCTGAAGGGGCCGGAAGTTATGAATATTATACCATGGAATTTCCTTTTCCAGGTTTAGAAAGCAATACGTTAGATATTATTCACCAGGCCGAGTTTGGGATTTCTGACGTGGGCGACGATGGCAAGAAAGATTACTCTTTATTTATCCAGTGTAAAAATGGAGCCGAAAATTTGTCCAATGTTGGAGAGATAAATTTTTCAGTAGATTATACTGCGGTGGGTTATATTGTCGCCAGCTCTCTTGCTCCTAACGGCTACGTAAATGTTCCTGACGTAATTTTAAAAGCAGAGACAAGCAAAACAGGTTTCTGCGAATTTAGAGAAAATGTTAACCAATCATTTACCCAGATGGATGGTGCAGGGGAAAAAACACATAGTTATGCATTAAACAAACTATCTGAAGGCGCGCATAAATTTTTGGTTCGGTGTGCCATGAGCGATCATGTTGTTGAAGCATCGATTGAGTTTACCATTGATTTAACTCCTCCCACGATTAAAGAAATTAATGACGGCAATCGCACTTGTGGTAATGATAAATTAAGCGTATATGTATACACTGATGAAACCAATGTAACCGGATATTATTATGAATTGTATGATGCTGGGGAAGACAAGAGTTATATCGTTCCTACATCCTCAGCTAATGCCACTAAATCATCTGCAAATGCCTCTAAGTATCCTGCCCCAAAAGTTAATACCTCTTCATCAACTTCCAAGAGCGGGATGATCCCAGTTGCAAATGGAACTTTGCCTTCCAGTTTACCTTTAGAAATACCGGCACCCACTGGAATGAATACTTCTGGGTTTGCTGTCGGTCATAAATATGTGGTTAAAGTAAAAGCACAAGATGCGGCAGGAAATTGGGGCGGAATTAAAGAAAGCGACGGCATTACTGTCACTTACAAAAATTACTCGGCCTGTATTGCGGATATAACTGCACCTCAAGTGACTATGTTAATGAATGATAATTGCACTTTAGCCCAGCCGGTGGTAGAATTACATTGTGAAGATGAGAATGGTTGTACTGGATTTAAGTATGGGAAATCTTCTACCTCTTCCTGTAATGCAACTTTAAGTTATACTGGGACTGCAATTCCTGTGGATAAGAAAAGTTGGTTGTGTTATTTTGTAGCTGATACTAAAGGACAGAATATATCCGAAACCAAGCCAGTATTAATCGTTGATGACGATGGAGACGGAATTATAAATAAATGCGACCAGTGTTTGCTTACTTCTGCAGGGAAAGTAGTAGATAAAAGCGGCTGTGCCTCAGGAGATACAATCATCGGACAGAACCAAACCCCTCAAGACTTTGATAAAGACGGTTTGCCTGACGTATGGGAAAAGAAATATAATGCTGAAGACTGTGAATTTGATTACACTAAGAAAGATTCTGATGGGGATACTATTGCTGATTCATTAGAGGATTATGATGGAGATGGCGTAAGTAATTTCAAAGAATATACTTCTGGTGCTAATCCTTGTTTAGCCGATGCGCCCAAGATAGAGCCAGGGAAACTGGAACCAGGAAAGAATGGGACTAAACTTCTAGTTAATGAAACGGACACCCCAACCCCCACCACTAAAAGTAATTTAGCAGCATGGATTTTACTTATCCTCGGTTTGTTATTAATCTTCGGGGGAAGCGGATATTTGATTTATTATTACAAATATGCTTCGGCTCCGGTCAGAGCAGTTTCTGGACCAGTTACATCTACGTCTAGAGTTACTTCAAGTGCAGGCGAAGGCGTAGTCAATGCCTTGCGTTCTAAATTAGCTTTGCTCAGACAAGGTCGAGACGACCGGCTTAAGCAAAAAGCGCGAGAAGATGTATTTGGCAAATTTACTACTAAATCTACTGAGATTCCACATGTTGGTTCGGTTCTGTCCAGCAAAGCTTCTCCGATAGAAAAAGTACAGCAAGCGGCACAGAAATATGTTGAGCATAAAGAAGAAATAATATCCGGATTAAAAGCAGGGGAGAAAGGAATTTTCTCTAAGCTAGAAGGAATCGCTAAGCAGGGCAAAGTCTCAGAGATAACCACTACTGAGGCCAAAGATATTTTTTCCCAATTGAAAGACTTGAGTAAGAAAAGAAGGGAGAGGGGGAAATGACCCTCAACAAAAAAGCCGTTGGTGTAGGACAAGTATTCATCTATATTGTAGCTGCCATCTCGTTTGCTTTGATAATGATATTTGGATATAAAGCGATAAACAGCTTCTTGCAGAGTGGCGAACAAGTTCAGTTAGTACACTTCAAAACAGATATAGAGGGCTCCATTAAGAAAATTTATACCGAATACGGTTCAGTACGCACGGAGAAGTATAGTGTTCCCGGGGCGTTTGAGAAAGTATGTTTGGTAAATATGGAATATCTGGCAACCCAAGACGAAATTGATGAGCTGTGTAAGAAGAATGTTTATGCTTGTGAAGTGTGGAAACAAGCTCTTGATGCTCAACAAAAATATGAAGCTGACCCCGTTGCTAATCCTAAAGATGGTTACGATAGCGTAGACGAGAATGTATTTATAACTCCGATTCCTACGGGGCTTACTCAACTTAAAGTGTATCGGATTAGTATCGACCAAAATGAGGATGGAACAGAAGAGGGTTTCCTGTGCGAAGATATCAAAAAAGGTTCATTCTCGTTAGTTCTGGAAGGGAAAGGTGACCACACCCAAATTTATCGAAAGACCAATTGAACATGATTTCATCCAAACGCGCCCAGCTTGAAGTTACATTTAATTGGGTGTATGTGTTAATTGCCGGAGCAGTAATTCTATTATTCTTTGCAGGGATTGTAGTTAAACAAAAAGCGGCGTCGGAAGATAACTTAAGTCGGATGGCGCTGAATATTATGGATAAGATATTTGCCGGAGCCAGGGCCGCAGAAAAAACCAAAGATTTTGTAGATATTAGCGGATTAGCAGATTATACTTTTTACTTTGATTGCGCTAATGAAGTTAGCACTTATGGTCTGAAAGGGCATTCTAATCCCAAAGAAGACGAGGTGCATGCTATTTTTGCACCATTAGAACTGCAGGGAACAAGAATGATTTTATGGAGCTTGCCCTACAGGATGCCTTATAAAGTGATGGATTTTTTGTTTATCACTACGGATAAAACCAAATATTTCTTGGTAGGGCAGGATAAGTTTGTGGAAGAATTTTTAAATGCAACCCAAGATAATACTGATAAGAGGAAAAGCATCAACGCCGAAGCAGTTATTGATTTGGAAGATATTACTCCTGGAAAGACTTTCCAAATAAGAATTGTGGATGTAGTGGGTAAAATTCAACCTAAAGCTCTTTTACCTCCACTGCTTCTAGACAAATTAAAAGGCTACGACGACAATAAAGTTACGGCAGTTTCTTTCATCGGAACCAATCAGGCTAATTTCTTTCAGAAAGAAGGAAATCATTGGAAGCAGCTGAATTTAAATCCAGTTCAAATCATCTCGCTGGGTGGAGAGAGAGATGCTGTTAAATATGCTGCTGTTTTTGCTGGAAATCCTCAAGTGTACGAATGTAATATGAAGAAAGCATTTAGGCGATTAGAATTAGTTAATGAGATTTATGGTGGAATCGAGATTGCTAGTTTGAAACTCGGAGGAAAACTAGGCGAAATTGCTGCTTATTACCAAGCTCATCCTGAACTAGGATTAACTAGCCAATGCCAGAGTTATCTGAGTGGAGTTGACCAGAATGTAATGGAAAGTATGCAACTGCATCAGTTAAAAACAAAAACCTGTAAAATAGATTACAGTAAATGTGTCGAATTGATTGATTCTGCGGACCAGCTAAAAAAAGCTAATATTAATCTTGCTGAAGGCGGAGACTGTATCCCTTTGTATTAAATATTTAACATTAAAATGGCACTCCACTCCAAAAAAGCGCAAATGCACATAACCGAAACCATCGGAGTACTATTCATCTTCTTTGTGTTAGTAGCATTTGGGTTGATTTTTTATTACAAGTACACCGGACAGGCACTTAAAGAAGAGCACCGGCAGATAGTAGCAGATAAAGCAGTTAAAATAGCACTAGAGGTATTTACACTTCCGGAATTAGCCTGTACTCGGGGAGATGCGGAGCTAGAAGATTATTGTGTGGATACGGCTAAAGTACGGCATCTTAATGAAACGTTTAATACTCATTTGAAAGATTACTATTTCAAGCTGTTTGGATATGCGAAGATAAAGGTAGTAGAATTATATCCTAATGCTGGCAACGAATATACTTTGTACGACAAAAAGAAGCCGACTAACGAAACATCAGAGTATGAAGCCAGTTATTTTGTGATTGCGTTAAAAGATGAAATAACTGATATGGAGCGAACCCCGTACAGTTTTGGTTATATTGAAGTGGGAGTATATGCTACGTCGCTTGAGGATTAATATGAACAAAAAAGCACAGATGGAAATGATTGGAATCGTAGTAATTGTAATTCTAGTTACGTTAGGAATGCTGTTTATGGCCCAGTTTGCATTTAAGGAAGACAAGACTAAGAAAGTGTTTACAGCTCAGGGATTGGCTGCGAGTACGTTAGGTGCATTGTTCAAGACTACAGTAAATGATCCAGATTGTGTGATAGAACTTGGCGTAGCTGCTTTGCCACAAATTGGAGAGGAGTTATTAGAAGATTGCGCTTTGAATCATGAAACTAAAGATGAACCTAGTGGTTCTTTGTATACTTGCGGGGGAATACATACTTGTAAGTTTATAGATAAAACGGCAAAATCTTTACTTAACAGTACTTTAAGTGAATGGGGCAAGAAGTATCAGTTCTCAGCTAAATTGCTGGTTCCCGGTGGAAAAATTAATTTTATCTCTCTAATTGAAATTAAAAACAAAGGTGGCTGTCCAAAAACTGGGGGGAATCGGGATTGTTCTCAACAGCCGTTATCTACTGAAGCGGGGCAGGTGCTGGCAGAATTGTGTATTTGTTAAGAAATCCGCTTAAAACTATCGCAACCTTTATATAGAGATTTTCTTTTATCATCATTTAACTAACAGTCCTAAAAAAAGGCAAAAGAGGTGTATGGAAAATGGGTTCTAAGAAAGGCATGGAAATGTCGATAAGTGTAATTATTGTAGCAGTACTAGCTTTAGTCATATTAGTGGTGTTGCTGGCTATTTTTATGGGAAAAATAACTGTATTTGAGAAAGGAGTGAGCAAAGAAGCGCAGACGGAATTGATTAAGATGAAAATAATGTATGGAGATTGTCATCCTTCAGCTGGTGCAGAAACCACTTTTACCAGCGAATTGACCAAAGCAGAGACAGATGATGCTAAAGAATCAGCCAAAGCTAACTTTAAGGATGCCATCAGCTCATGTAAAGCCAATACTGAGAAAGCAAACTGTGGTGGAAACTGCCAGTGGAGCTAAACGGAGTGGGTTAAGATGAATAAAAAAGCTGACGCCAATATGTGGTGGATCATCATCGGGGCAGTTATTGCTTTAGTGGTGCTAATAATCTTGATGGTGATATTTACAGGGAAGACTGGAAAATTGGAGGGAGGATTGTCTGAATGTGGAGGCAAGAGCGGAGTGTGCGTTTCTGGTGGCATCTGTCCAAAGTCTACTTTAGAATCATCAGCTTTTACTTGTAGCAGTTCTTCTGCTATTTGCTGTATTGGCTCTCCCAAGAAAAGCCCATGTAATCCTATCGATGAATTTGAGGGAGAAAGTGGCTATTGCTTTGGAAAGTGAGAATGCTTAACAAAAAAGGCGTGGATTGGAGCAGTCCGGAAACACTGGTGACGATTTTGATAATCGTTTTATTGGCTTTAATTTTCTTTTTTGTATTCATTCACGGGAAGATCGGAGGAATACTCAAAATATGAACAAAAAAGGGATGGAGATGTGGATGTTGGTGCTGATGATATTGGCCATAATTCTATTATTATTTGTATTGGGGTGGTATTATGGGTTGAGTAAAAGCGGCGGTAGTCTGCTGGATAAGGTGAGCCATTTGCTATGAATATGGCTTGGAATAAAATCGGCACTATTGTTATTGCGGTAGTAGTGTTGCTTATATTGTGGGCAATTTATTTTCCAAGCGGGGGCCTATTTGACAATGTTAAAGATATAGTTGAAGATCTTAAAGAAAATGCGATAGATATTAGTGTAGGAATGGAAGAATTAACTCCCAGCAATACTTCTTTACCACCTAAATAAAAAAAAGAGGCTTCATCTATAGAACAAGTATTAAATGACATGGCTGACTCTTCCAAAAGTAACTGTTTTCAGAAGGTTCCGGGCGGATTTAATAATGATTTTGGCACAGAAAAAGGCTCCGTTTCATTTACTTTCCGCCGTAATGATGCCGAAGATTCAACCACAGTTTCCATCAAATCAGATAAAAATTTCGTATACGCCCAGTTCTCTGTTCCTAAGATGAAACTATGTGTAGTTGCAGGAAATAAACTGGTTACTGAGAACTTTTTTAATAAATTTATCTTAAAAGCCGAAAATGATGGGCCTTATTTAACTAAAGTAAATGGATTGGAAATATTTTATAGCGAAATTAAGAGCAACGGGAACGTTATTAAAGTATTTGATCCACCCTGGACCGATGCAGTAAATGATGAAAGCCAAAATTTTGAGAGCAACGGGATTTTGTTTAAAGGAGACAATAATTTTATTTGTTTTATTCCTACCAATTGGGCCGTAAATTATGATGAAGATGGTATTGATAATGATTATATCTCCGATGATTCTAATGAACAATCATTAGCGTATAAATTAAACCATAATCAATTGAATTTATGTAAAGGTTGAAGATGAATATTAACTCCAGGAAAGGCATGGAAGCTGGCTTTTTAGTAGCTTTAATTATCACTATTGCTTCATTCATGTTGATTGCCGGAGTAGTGATGCGGTTTATGTCTTCGGCTGAGGACAAAGAGGCGGAGATCTTGTGTCATGACAGTATTCTTCTGCGGGCACAGAGTGCAGTAAATATTGGCGGGCCTTTAGTTGATGCAGAAATTAAAGTTATTCCCTCTTTATGTAAAACCATTGATAAAAAAATCAAAGGGGATCGTGAAGAAATAATGGAACAGATGGCCCAGAAGATTGCGCGCTGTTGGTGGATGTTTGGAGAGGGCAGGTTCGAAGAAATTTTGCATGGGCAGACCATTAATGTACTTCCTTCGTTATTGGGCGTGGATAATCAGCCCAACAAATGTTTTAACTGTTATAATATTATGGTTGACCAAGATGAGATTAAAGAAGGACCCATTTTGTACTCGGAGTTTATCGATTACATGTGGACACATTCTCCCCCTAATGTGAACAAAAGTGTTAATTATTTACAATACATTCAAAGTTATGGTGGTCCCGGAATGTTTGTTAATATTGTAGAAGGCAGCATTAAGCCAGGGCATGCTTATACGGTTTCTATACTTCCCAAAACAAAAGACGATGAGCAGATAAATTGGATGAAATGGGTCGGTTTTGCCGCTGTCGGGGGAACAGTGGTAGTAGGAATTGCTTGTGGTTATTTTAGTGGGGGATTATGTATACCTGCAGCTTTAACTGCAGCAGCCAAAGTGGGTGGGGCATTTGCTGCTACCGGATTAGGATATGAACTGGTTCAAGGAAAATATCGCCCCTCGCCAGATATCGATGCTCCGGGGGGAGTTCAAGACTACGGCTCTGGAGTTTCGGTTAAAGATATGTTTAAAGAGAGGCAATATACTTCGATTTATATTAGTGATGCTCAATATGGTCAAGAGTTTTGCGGCTCAGGAGACATCGCAGGAGAATAATAGGGGTGAAACAAAACATGAAATTACTTGAATCGAAAAAAGCTGATGGTAATATGTGGTGGATAATTGCCGTTGCTATTTTAGTGTTATTAGTTGTAATTCTTATACTCGTCTGGTTCCGAAGCAGCGGAGATCGAGCTTTTGGAGAAGTAGGGAAAAAGATAGACAGCTTAGGCGATTGCGATAATGATAATGTGGCCAATATGTGGGACAAATGCCCGTGTGCAGCAGCCGGGAATAATCCAGAAGTGGATGGTTGTCCAGATTCCATAAAAAAGGGCGTCGAAGATGCCGCCGAATTTAAAGACAAAAGTTGTTGCAAGTAATATCCTAAAATAATTATTTTAAAGATGCCCCATGAACAAAAAAGCTATAATGATTGCATTTTTAACTACGCTTATCTTAGCTCTAATTATCTTCATTCCAGCGTGTATGGGGGTGTCTAAGTTTTTTAGATTAAGTGCACAAGCTAAAGATAGCTTTAGTGCATTTGTGACCGAAATCCAATCGTTAGCTGAAGATGGAAAAGAAGGCGAGAATCGCAACGATGTGTTAATTTTAGACCAAGCTACTGCAGCAGTTTATTTTGAGTCAAACTCAGAAGAAGTTAAAGTGCAAGTAGATGCTAAATTATTGGCTTTGGTAACGGATTATTCTATTCATATTAAAAATCCGGAAAAATGCGAAACCGGAAAAGGTTGTTTGTGTTTAATTCGCAAGGCTCAGTTTGATACTACTTGGTGGAAGCCCGGTTCTGATACGGTTACCATAACCGAAAACACTGCTATTCCTGCAGTTTGTAAAACGGTTGAATCAAAGTTAATATTAGAAAATTGCGGAATTGGTACTCCGACTAAAGTTAATTCTTATACTTGCTCCGGAGGATTTATGATTGAAAGACAATTAGCTAAAGATTCTAATTGGGCTACTGCTTCTTATTATGAAGCCCCCCGCAGAACCTTCTTCGTTTTAACCAAAGTCGGCGATACCATAAAACTTACTCCACAAACATGAACCGCAAAGCTTCTTCGATTTTAGTAATGATTGTAGAAATCATCGCCGTGTTAGTGGTGGGAGTGATGATAACCAAATATGCGATGACTATTGCTAATTCCGAAACGGTAACTAAAATTAATTTAGCGAATAACCTGCAGATGATGATAAATACTTTAGTAGCTACCCCTGGAGATGCAGTAGTGGCTTATCCGTACAATGTGTCTAAATTTAATTTGATTTTATCAGAGAGCAGTGTTACGGTAACTCAGCCGAACGATTTGAGTGTAGAAAAGATAACCCGAACGTTTAATCTTCCTACGGGTTATGAAGCATTAGGTGTATTAGAACAGAAAGAGAAAGCGTGTTTAGATAAGAAATCAACCAGAATAATCTTAAGGGAATGTAATGCAGGTGAATGAAGTAAATGACAGAAGGTATGTTTGATTTTACTCGAAAAAGTATCTTTTGGACGTTAGCTGGAGTAGTTATTACTATTGTAGTATTTGCTTTTGTGCTAGGAATTAGTGGTTATTTGAATAAATTGACTTACGTTCCTGAAAAGCTCCGAGCCGAGTTCATCTCGCTGCGTTTCGCCAACATTCCGGAATGCTTTGCATATCAAGATTCTGAAACAGGCAGAGTTTATCCTGGAGTGGTTGATATTTCCAAATTTACTAACGAGCAGATGAATTTAAGCTGTTATCATACCGAATCAGAAAAGGGCTATGAAGATTATAACTTCCGGTTGAAACTGTATAAGAACGGAGCTGAAGTGTATTCTAACAATTACTTCAATAAAGATAGTTTTACTTTATTCAGGAAAGTAGCCGTCAGGAATAATCAAACTATTACTGAAGATGAGATGTATATCTTTGTACAGGTTAAAATTTAGGTGAAATAAAGCTAAGGCAAAAATATGATTAAATCCAAAAAAGCAATGCTGGACGATTTGTTTGATTTCTTATTTTTAGTTATCGTGATGATGGAAGGAAATGGAAAAGTTGACGATTACTTGATTCAGAATAGGTTGCTATTGGAACAAGGAAAGGAAATTAAAGCTCAGGAATTTAATTCAGAACTCAATTATCTGTATAAAAGTGGAGGATTGTCATCTCCACCGCCAGAGTTACTTAAAAGATATGGTGAATAATTTGAATAAAAAAGCAGCTGTATTTCACTGGATTGTGTTTATTGTTCTAGCAGCTATGGCAGTAATTTATATTTTCAGTTATGATTTAGAAGTAGCCGAATATAAAGGAGCATGGCAGTTGAGTTATTTGCGGGCTTTTCAAGCTTCGGAGAAGAATTTATTATTTTTAGATCAAGAAATGAAGCAAAACGCAGAGAAAGTAGTGCAAAATTTGCCCGAAACATTATTTTCTTCCGATTTAGGTTGTGGAGTGTATGAGAATGTAGCAGTATGGAACAAAAAGAATGATTTCTGTCTGCTGGAACCGGAAAAGAAGTTTGTGGTAGCGTTTAAAGCGTTGTTGGGAGAAAAAGAAGCCATGTATCCCGAAATAAAAGTGGGCGTTAATGAAGTGCTTGGAATCAGCAAGGAGAAGAATGTAATTGGTTCTTCGTTAGATTTAATACCTACGGACAGGACATCGGCGGGTTTATTTACTTATTATGATACGTTTACTATCAAGCCGTTTTATATGAAATATAAATATAATCCTAGTTTCAGAGTCAAAGCTAATTTGAGTTTTGAGGAGTACAAAGAGTTAGAAGTTAAAGCCAAAAAGCTGGTGGGAAAATGTCAGAATGAGCCAGAATTGAAATCCTGCTTAGAGCAGCACAAGAATAAAGCGTGGAAATTTAGTTCGTGCAGTTCAGGAAATTATTCTAGTGTGGACAGAAAAGTGTTGTTTTGCACTTTAATTAAAGCTCAAGAAGTTAAGTTTGCTATGGATTTTACTTCAGAGAAGGTTTCACCGCCTTCAGATGTAGATACAGAAACAGTAACTAATGGCGTCTTAATCACTTTCCCCAAAAATGAGCTGGCAGATTCTTATGTTATTCATTATACTGATTGGAGCATTGCCACGCAGAAAGTTCCTGATACAGCTGAAAATATCTTTTATGGGGTTCCAACGTTTAATTTGTATCAAAAAGTTACTTTAACCAATCCCAATACCGAAAACTGTCCAGTGGATAAATTGCCGGGAGAAGTGTATTTATGTTCGGGTAAGATAAATTACATTCTTGATGATGCTCAGTTAGCTTCAGGAATGTATGTGGGGGTAGCTGCAGTTAAAGATGGGGCAGAATCACAGATAAATGAGTTTGTGGTGGCGGGGGAATTATATTGGTTTGAATTCTATTTCTTTCTCTCTTTCGTTAAACGACACAATGAATTTATCAAATATTCCTTTCCTTCCAATAATGTTGAACCTAATCCCTAACCCTTTAGAAAATCCAATTAAAGTGGGGAACTCAATTCCTCCTATCGATACAGTGATTTTGTGTAAATATACAATAATAACGTTTCCATCTCCCAATACCATTTCAGTAGGAGTTCCTTCTTCCAAGTTCAAACCGATGATTTCCGCCACGTCTGCATGAAATAAGCAGTAGCTTGCTCCGGTATCAATGTATGCTTTTAATTCTACTGTTTCAGCTTTTCCGGTCAAAACAATTGGAATAATCGGTAATAATTCTCCATCAAAGAAAATGTATTTGTATTTCATAGAAAAGTGAGCGTCTCTTTCTTTTTAGGCACGTACATTAAGCTAATAAGCTTGTTAGTGTGCATATTCTTGGCTTTTTTGTATACTTCTAAGTATGTATTTCCCGAAGCCACTACTTGTTCGTCTATTAATGCGATGCACATTCCCGGATAGTTTTTGAGTGATTGCTCCATATAAGTTGGTTTATCTTTAGTTTATTTAAGTTTTTCTAAAAGATTTTTTTTTAAATCCAATTTATTCTTTTTCAGCGACGGATATCTCTTTTGATATTCAGTTACGGCATTAAGCACATTAGCTACTCGCGCCACCATTATTCGTTGAGATAACTTAGATTTATAATCGCCCGGAACAATCACCAATCCGGCATCATATAGCTCTCGAGGAATTTTGTGTTTGCAGTCAAACAAGGTTCCAGGAACACCATATTTAAGATATTGAAATTGGTCGTAGACTCTTTCGTTTACTCCCCCCTCTGCTTCAATTAAATATCCGGGCGCTACAAAAAAATTAAAAGCCATCATATCAATAGAAGAATCACGAACATTCAGTCTTTTATACCAAGAGTGTGCCTCAACTACATACTCTACAAATTCTTTGGTCGTATTAGAGTATGGCTCGGGCAGAACTAAGTTACTTATTGACTGCAAGTACTTTCGCATTCCTATTAGTCTGGCCATATTAACCCCAATTAAGAGAAGAAGTATTAAACGTTTTTGGTGGTTGGTCATGTATTTGACAGTTTATATCTTCTTAATCACACAAAACCTTATAAATATACTTCTAATCCTGAATTTAGTCAAAATCGTAGGAAAGTGTTGGGTGAGCCTTTTTGCTCGGCGGAACATTCGCTTCGTTAATCGCTAAGGCAAGAGCAGTATGGTGAATGATGTTCAGAACCAAATTTGCCCTGCAAGCAATCGTATAACCTCGCAAAAAACTTTGTTGGCTCTGCCAGCACTTTCCCTGAACTAAAAAAGGTGGTTAATTATGTATAAAGTTCCTCTTCCAGAAATTAAAGAAAAGCTTATTGCTAGCGGTAAGATTACTCCTCGCGATCTAGATGAGCGTATCAAGAAGAAGATAAATGACCTTTCCGGATTGATTAGCGAAGAGGGAGCAGCGCACATTCTAGCTAATGAGTTAGGGGTAGAGTTATTTAGTTCTGGACAAAAACGGCTGAAGATTAAGGAAGTTTATGCCGGAATGCGGGATGTTTCTACTATTGGCCGAGTGGTGCGCAAGTTTGATACAAGAGAGTTTGCTAAAGGCGAAACTACCGGCAAAGTTTGTTCTATCATATTGGGTGATGATTCGGGAACGATTCGAGTGGTGTTCTGGAACGAGCAGGTCGATTTGTTAAGTAAAGTCAAAGAAGATGATGTTCTTTTAGTCAAAGAAGCATATGTGCGAGAGAATAATGGGAATAAAGAGATTCATTTAGGAAATAGGGGAGAGATAACGATTAATCCTACTGGTGAAACTGTTGCTCCGGTAAAACAGACTCAAGCGTCTTTTGAACGCAAAAAAATCGGCGAGTTGAAAGATAATGAAGACGGAGTGGAAATTATGGGTACAGTAGTTCAAGTTTTTGATCCTAGATTCTTTAATATCTGCCCTGAATGCGGCAAGAAAGCAGTAGAATCAGAAGGCAGTTTTAAGTGCGAACAGCACAACGTAGTGGTTCCAACTTTGTCTTATGTTCTTAATGCTATTCTGGATGACGGCACGGGAACAATTCGAGGAGTATTCTGGAGGCATCAGGCGAATCATCTTACCGGGAAAGAAGAAAAGATAATGGCGGGGTATAAAGAAGATTTGTCGCAGTTTGAAAACGTGAAGAATGATTTGCTGGGAGAGCAGTTCAAGCTGATTGGTAGAGTTAAACGAAACGATTTGTTTGACAGATTAGAGTTCAATGTCCAATTAGTAGAGAAAGCCAATGCAGTGGAAGAGATGGCAAAATTGGAAGGGAAATAGAGTTTAGGTTCTACGGTTGACTAAAATTAGTAATTATTCATTACTAAAAACAGTAATATTTATAAAGAATACTCTATTTTATTACTTAAAATGGTAATATTTGATAACTCTTGGGAAATAATGGACATCACTGAGAAAGAAGTTTACGTTCAGTGGCACGATTATGCTTATCAGGATGATTTGGAGTCAGCAGAATCACTGATTGAAACTCATCCCCGGAATGCGATAGTTTTAGGCTATTACTCCATGCACAACATCGCAAAAAAGTATTTGGGAGATGTGTTTAGCATAAAAATTCCTCACGATGATACCCACAGCTCAACTTTAAAAGCTCTGAAAGAGAAAATCAATAAAGAAGCAACCAAAAAAAGAGTGATTGAACTCATGAAAGAAGCTCAAGAGGAATATGAAATTTTTTCTAAGCCTAAACCAGAGCTATTATCTACTTTGTTAAGATATGGCAAGTCTGAAAGAGCTTCACATAGTTATTATCAATCTAAACAAGAAGCTGAAAAACGAACCGGAAGTGAAAAAGCGAGAGATTTTATCGAGAACATCGTAAAACCATTCATTAAAATAATGAGGGAGTTGGATATATGATAGACAACATTTTAGGAAATAAAGTATTGGTGAGATTATTGAGATTCTTGTACCCATCTCCAAACCGATATTTTTCTTTTTTAGAAATTGAAAAATTTGTGGGGGCAGGAAGAGCTGGGACCGTATCTGCTTTAAAAAAGTTAGAATATTATGAGATGGTATATATAGAGAGAAAAGGGGGAAGAAAGTATAAGCTGAAATTAAGCAACCCGCTGGTGGAAAAACTGGGCGGGTTGTTTGACTATGAAAAAAGCTTTTTTCAGGGGATTGATCCAAAGAAGTTAAATGTAATTGCTAATTTTGAGAATGATTGTATTAAAAGATTAGGTGGGCTGAAAGGAATCTGGTTGTTCGGTTCGGTAGCTAAGGGAAAAGCAAAAGATAAATCTGATATTGATATACTTATTTTAGTTGAAAAAGGCAAGAATAACACTTTGGTAAAGATGGCTTTAGAAGAAATTAAAGAGAAGTATGAAGAAAAATACGAAATACAAACTTTTCTGATGGATGAAGATGAATTCAAGAAAAGAAAAAAAGAGGCTTTGATTCAAGAAATCATAAAAAGCAGGATTAGTTTAAGGTTGGAAAGTTAAGCTTTAGGCTGGAATTCAATGTCCAGCTGGTGGAGAAAGCCAATGCCGTGGAAGAGATGGCGAAATTGGAAGGGAAATAGAGTTTAGATTTACTTCAAAGTAGCAAAATGTTTATAAACTCCACACTTTTCTATTCTCAAATAAACATCTATTGTTAAAGGAACCTAAACATGATTGACGAACAAAAAACGGTAAGTGAAACATTTAAAGGGAATTATCTCCAAGCATTGACCGAATTAATGCCCGAAACATTACATGTGTCAGCAGATATTCAAGCGGAAAGAGCCGAAATTGGAAAAAGATACAATTACAGTCCCCAAGGAGTTGGTCAATGGTTTAATAATATGTATTATACTGCTGATGTACCATTATATGAATTTGATGGTGAAACTGCAGTTCATTTCTTTGGCGGGAGATATGCTCTTTTGAAATTATATGTGCCAAATATAACCGCGGTTTATAATCAAATTGTTGGGGGCGCAAATAAAGCTTATGTCCTTCCTCCTGAAGATGCCCAATGGGTGAGAGGAAAAGGAGTAAATTCTAAAGCATTGAAACATTTTGATTTAAACGATCTTATCGAGATAAACGAAAATGATGAGTTAGGATATTATATTATAAATCCCGCTAAACCAGATAAACTAACCCCCGAAAGGAAGGCGCATGCACAATTAATCCATGGCAAAGATGACGCATTCTATGCTACAATGGAAATGCTTGATCGTCATTTCATTTTTGAAACCAAAGTATATTTGCCCGTTCCAAAACAGGTTAAAAAATTATGTATGGCAGATGGACAATTAGTTGGGCTCGGTGCTGCAATTGGAAGTTTAAGTGGGAAATCTAGTTTCTATGGGGGTGTTCCCGACATTCTTAATTACGACGGCACTTTCCTCGGGGTACGTCGTAGGTAAAACATCTACCGAAACGTTTTGCATAAAGCTTTTAACTTCTTCTATTTTATTATAATTCTTTATGCTCTTCCTTACCCACCTCCTGCTTGGACTAATATCGTTTCTTCTAATTAAAGGGTATATCGTTGGAAATCAAATAATTCTCTTTCTCTTAATTCTGTTTGGAAGCATCCTGCCGGATATTGACGAAGGGAACAGCAGAATCAATAAATGGGGCGGTTTCCTGGGAAAAGTAATCGCTTTCTTCTCTAAGCACAGAGGAATGTTTCATTCGCTGGGATTTGCAGTTCTGTTAAGTGTAGTTTTAAGTTATTTCTGGAGTTGGCATTACGGGATGGCTTTGTTTATCGGGTATCTC
>CAZIUU010000033.1:0-17282 GCA_964542815.1 uncultured Methanosarcinales archaeon
CTGCCTTCGGCTTTGCATTTGAAAAATGCTTCTTCTTGAGTCAGGTATTTAGGCACTTAATTTCACCTCCAAAAAGTCTAAATCCCCTTTAATTAGTTCTCCTTTAATAATGTTTTTGAGCAACGCCGAGCCCATTTTATTTAGTTCGGCTTTATTTTCGCACGAAAACAGCTGAATTTCCCGGTTTAATTTCAATTCATAGGGTGCAATCTTTAAGCCTTCAGCATCGCCATAAATAAAGATATCAATATCACTCTCTTGATACCAGTCGCTTCTGGCAAAACTGCCAAATACAAATATAGTCTTAGCTCTCGGTAATGATAATAAATGTTTCCATAGCCCGGAATCAGATAATTCCTGCAATGCAAACAATTTTTTTCTGGTTTTATACTCCGGAAAGGCATAATTCCCCAGATAATGCGGCCACTGATTTTTTTCTTTAACTTTGATTATAATCTTTTCTTTAATAAACTTTTTCAGCCAGCGATCAACTTTGCTTCTGGCCATTTTGGTTTCTTTTAAGAGCTCTTCAAAATGCCATTCTTTGGTCGGCTGATTAAAGAACAGTTTTAGGACTAGATTTTCTTTGCTTTGCATTATAGTTCCCATAATAGGTACTAATTTATAAAGATTGTTGTTTTGGAACATAAGTCAGAGGAACATACAAAGTAAGATTTACAATTTCCACATTTAATCTAGAAGTTAATCCTGTTGTCCCGTTATTTCTCCCGATAATGCTATTGGCTTCAACAGCCCAATTTAAAGGATGTGGCAAATCAGTACATCCATTACTTGCATGAAATATCTTTTTCTCTTCTGCTTTAATCATATAAACCAGTCCATCATTAAGAGATGAACCATAAGGATATAACTTTAAGTAGGAATCATTCAGAAGCTCATTTTTCTGTATAGGAGGATATTGTTTACGTTTTCTCTGAATCGAGAATGGACCATTATAATGACACACTTCAATCTCTTTGACATCAGTAATTGCCCCTCTTAATCGTGGTAAAATGCCGGGCAAATATCTTTCTACAACTGCTTTTTTCTGGTATTCTTTACGACTGAGGGTTAATGTTGAGTGGAATAATTCATTATCTTCTTCTCTGGATTTTTTAACGAAATCCGAAGTAAGATAATCATACCATACTCGAACTTCTCCCGCGAACCAGTGTACTATTTCTGATTTATTTTCGTTCAATTTATTCACAATATCTACTAACATTTTATTTCCTCCACACCAGAACCACACATTAATCTTATAATCTCTAGAAAATTAAGGGTTATATCTAATTATCACTTGCCTACGCAAGTTATCCTACCAAATCTCCCACTAAATGCGGCAATAGCTTACTCTCGGCTTTACGCAGGTGCTCAGAAAAAGCCTGATGGGAAATCTTCATTCTTTTCCCTAATTCATCTAATTCCACTTCTCGGGGCATCTTAAAGTAGCCGAACTGCAAGGCCAGTTCTAATGCCTGCTTCTGTTTGGAAGTTAACCTCGGACTAACGCGAAAATGGTACAGATCATTCAATTTCATCTTTTGGATGCTGAGCAGTTTGATTGTGCCAAGTTTACTTACTTCTTTAATGAACTGCTGAATCTGTTCCTTATCCCATGCACAAATATTCCAGTACTCAAATCCATCTGCAGGATTACAGTAAACTGGCTTGGTGAACATTATCTCAGTAGAACGGAAAACGGCATATTCTCTTTTAGAACGCTTTTCTACAACCATCACTAAATCGTGATTTACCTCTACTTTTATGACTCGAGAATCTTTCTTTAATTCTTTAATGAATGCTTTTTTGTTCTTTTCTTCTCCTATGAGCATTAGAAAACCGGTGCTGTATATCGCTCCATTTTTGGAGAAAGAATTACCGGGGGTAGCATAAGCCGTTATCTGATGCTTAACCACTTTAGGCATGGTTACACAGTCTTTGTGCTTATATTTTATTTTAGCTGACCACATGAGAGATGGGAATTTAACAACCTATATTAACTTTCCCAAAAAGAATAAGAATTAAAAAACAAAAAAATCAAAGAATCTATTTCTTCTTGCCTTTCTTAGCTCTTCCTCGAGCCATCTTAGCCCGGCAGACGTTGCCTTTGCCGTCGATGAAATACAGATATCCGCCCTGCTTCTTCACGCCGACTTTAGCCACTAATTCTTTCTTGGTCTTGCCTTTCTTTCTGCCAGCTCTGCTCATCAAAGCCCTAGAGACGTTTCCAGCCTTATCCAAGAAATAGAGCCATCCTTTCTGCTTCTTAACTCCACATTTTGCAATTACTTCAGCCATTTAATTCACCCCTCTTTGTTTTTTTATATATATGGAAAAGAACCTCTTTCCCGTCTATTAGAAAACTGAGGTTGTTTATAAATGTTTCCATTTTAACGACGGTGAACGGAGTTTTACAATCCGATTTCTTTCACGTCGTCCAAGTTCAAACACTTAAAATCTTCTACGATCCTGGGACAAGCGGTATTAATCCACACGTCGATAAAGTTGAAGTTCTCTAATTGGGACAAGTTTATCTCTTCAGCAACAAACACAAATACTTCTTTTCCTGCTTGTTCTAATTTCTTTCTCAGCTCTTCAGCCTTCTTCGACTGATTCTGCCCCAGTTTCGTCGTTATTAAGATGCCGATTGTATTGGCTGAGAGAAACTTAGATAGTTGCCCAGTACGTCGTTGTAGAACTTTATGTAAGTATTCTGAGGTTAAAATTTCTAATTTAGAAGTGAATGGATTGAAACAGAATACGGACTTTTTATTTTCATGCAATAAAGCAGTAGGATGAAACTTCCCGTCTCCGACGTATAAAAAAGCATCATAATCTCCTGAAAATTTAAATACGTCGCATCCTAAGACCTGCCCCAGATATTTATCATGAATGCCTTTAAAGAGAGTAACTTTCTTTCCGGAAGCTTCCAATTGCTTTTGGATGTTGCTAATAAAACCATAGAACTGGACGGGAAGAGCTAGAACTATTTTAAAAGGAAGCTGTTTGATTAAGCTTCTTGGAATAGTTAATTTACCCTCATATTTAGTTTCAATGAATAGTCGTTGCATTTGTGTTTACCAAAGGTTATGCTATGGTGAAAGTTCTCGCTTTGCTCGGGTTAGCGCCAACTCGCTCCTCGCTGCGTTAAACCTAGTGCGGTACCGTCCCGTAGGGAGCTTCCCCTCCCACAACCGCAGAGTAAAAATACTGCACCGCTCGTGAAATAGGCACTAACCTTCACTTTCACCATAACCTAATCAGTAGCAATGTTTTTATACTATCTCTTTTATATATGTTTCCATGCATAAATTAATCCATGACTTTATGGAAAGGTTCAGGGAGTTTAGAAGTCGAAATCTCAATAAAATTGGGTGGTTCTGCCTCAAGCTAGGAATCTCAGCTAATATAGCTACTACCATTTCGCTGATACTTGGACTGGTTTCAGTTTATTTCTTGTTTGATAATCAAGCTTTATTTGTATTATTTGCCATATTACATCTAATTGCCGATGGCATGGACGGAGTTATTGCCAGAGTATCTATGACTACTAAATTCGGGAAGTATTATGATTATATTACGGATAATTTGGTTGTTTCTATGCTGTTTCTGATTAAGCTTTGGCTTCAGGTGGATGATTATTATGTGCTAATTGTAATTGGGCTGTATGTATTGTATCATATAATTTACATTTTATCCAAGTTGGAATATCCCATACTATTCTGCCGGTTGATGTTGATAATCCTGCTGGCATTAAATCTGCCGACTCTAGCTTATTTAGCAGTAGGAGTGGTTTCTGCGTATACTTTGGCGATGCAGCTGCAGACGTTGATGAAAGCGAAGCAGAGGGAGAAAGATAGTTGAGATAGTGATTAAATAATTAATCTAAATTAATACTTCTTCTCATTAACTCCGATTAAATATCCAATATAATTCGCAGCAATATGCAACAATGGACTAGCGATCAACAGCACAAATACAACTTCTGCCGGAGGGACATATAAAATCATTCCTAGTAAAACTCCGCCGATAACAAAATCTAATTGATCCCACGGCATCCATGAATGTCCGGGAGGAATTCCTGCTTTGCGCTTGTAATAACTCTCTATGGCATCACCTAAGATGGCGCCTGCTCCCAGTAATACTCCCATCCACCACGAGAAACCATTGTAATCGATCAATGCAATTCTGTCAAAACCGATGGCGTAAGCATATTTCTGAAGCGCAAATACGATGGTGCCCATAATAGTAGCTACAATAATCCCTCTCCAGGTCTTATGTCCGCCCAGCAATCGTTCATGCACTGGCTTATCCAGCCATGGAATCCATTTGAATAATACTGGAGCCATATTAGCTACATACGCTGGAAGAAAGAAGTACAAGCTCTGAAGTATCAATAACCATACCATTTACCAGAGAGAATAAGTTAGAGTTTAAAAGGTTAACTGGGGTGTGATAGTCTATCTCTCTGTTAAGTAAACATATCCCTCTCCAACAGTTCCAAGTATTGCGCTTTCATCAGGCTTTCTATAACCCCAGCTTCCAAGCGCATCTCCATACAATTCCCAACCATGAGGATTTCCTCTCTTGATTAGATCAAGATGAAGTTGGTAATTTTCACTTTGGGATATATTCTTCTCTGAGCGGAGTATTTCAACCTTATTTTCCAGTTTCTCAATTCGACTTTGCGATGAAACGGTTCCGATTAGTAGCCCCCCGAGTCCAAGACCAGCTGAAAGCAGTACTGTTGTTGCGATTTGTTGTAATTTATCCATTTTTGATTACCTCCTAAAACAATAGATAATCGGAAAGGGTATTTAACTTCTAGTCCACCAAAATGGATGACAACTAGAAAGATTTATATGTTCCTGCTGATTTCACATGGCTCTTAGTAGTGGGGGGTTTGAATTGGGGACTTACGGCGTTGCTCGACTTTAATCTGGTTAAGTTGTTGAGCTTTGGGGCAGGTTGGGTTGAAACGGGAGTTTATGTGTTGGTGGGAGTTTCAGCATTAGTAAAGTTAGCAAAGAAGTGTAATATAGGGTGAGTGCTACCCTTATTTTTTTTAAATTGGTGATTAAAAATGAAAGAAAAAACAAAAGAAAGGATAGCGTGGATTATGTCGGCTGTTGGTATTGGAGCTTTAGTGTTATTAGTGTTGAAAAGATTTGGTGTAATATGAATAAACCTATTGCTTTAAGAACTCTTACGATAATTTTAATTTTATTGATGTAGGCTGGATATTCAAAACCAAATAAAACTCTTGGTCTTTAATAATAACACTAAGGATATTCAATCCTTGGCTACTGTTTCCAGCTTCTTTAACAAAGCAATTTTTAATTGTTTTCATTTTCAGTTTACCTCGTTTGTTTTCAATTTTGGTGCGGTGAGTGTTCCGCTTTCATACACACTCACATCTCCTCCAAGAGAATTACTAAAATCCGGTTTCTAGATAGCCTAAAAGATTTTCCCAGTATGATATTTATTTATGGAAATAAAGTCGCTCTTTATACGTTAAAAGGAGATTTAGTTGGATTAATAATCAAGAATAAAGAAGTGGCTGAAGCGATGAGATTTGTGTTTGAAACTTATTGGAGCTTAGGAAAGCCAGCCAAACTGTAAACAAAGCAAAATTAATATAATCGGCTTCTGCACAAATACTTACTTCAACATATACATTCCACACCTACAATCTATTTAAAGGGCAATGGTGAGTAAAAAGAGAAAGGGTGGTAGTAGACTTATATATACAGGCTATCATTCTAAAGCGGGGTGGAAATTATGATTAAACAGATGAGGAAAAGAGATGGAAGAGTGGTTGATTTTAATTCAGAAAAGATTGCTACAGCTATTTTCAAAGCAGCTCAATCCGTAGGCGGCCATGATGAAGAGCTAGCACGACAGCTGGCAGATAAAGTAGCCCAAGAACTAGAAGCGATTAATTTAGAAATTCCGGATGTAGAAAAAATTCAAGATATTGTAGAAAAAGTATTAATCCAACAGGGTCATGTTAAGACCGCGAAAGCATATATTCTATATCGTGAAGAACGAAAAAAACTTAGAGAAGCCAAGTCTATGATGGGGATTGTAGATGACTGCAAACTCAGCCTGAATGCACTTACGGTGTTAGAAGGAAGATACCTGCGCAAAGACGGAGATGGAAAAGTTGTTGAAACCCCGATGCAATTGTTTGAACGAGTAGCCGGAAACGTAGCCCTAGCAGATGGATTGTACGGACAAGACATCGAGCAAGCTAAGCAGGAATTCTTAACCATGATGTTAAACCGTGATTTTATGCCTAATTCTCCTACATTGATGAATGCGGGAACTGGAATACAACAATTATCGGCTTGTTTTGTGCTTCCAGTAGAAGATTCTATGGAAGGCATCTTTGATTCAGTCAAGCATGCTGCACTTATACATCAAAGCGGAGGAGGAACTGGATTTTCTTTTTCACGCCTGAGACCTAAAGGAGCCAGAGTAGGCAGCACCGGCGGAGTAGCTTCAGGACCAATTTCATTTATGAGGGTATTTGATGCAGCTACAAATGTTATCAAGCAGGGTGGAAAGAGAAGAGGAGCAAATATGGGTGTGCTGCGAGTAGACCATCCTGATATTTTAGACTTCATCACCTGCAAAGAAAGGAATGATCAAATAACTAATTTCAATATCTCAGTAGGCATTACGGAAAAATTTATGCACGCGGTAATAGAAGGGGGCAATTATGAATTGATTGATCCCAAAACTAAAACCGCTTCCGGTCAGCTAAATGCAAAGAGAGTATTTGATTTGCTGTGCACTATGGCCTGGAAAAACGGTGAGCCGGGAGTTATTTTCTTAGATCGGATGAATAATCATCGAAGCAACCCAACTCCATTGTTAGGAAATATCGAGAGCACTAATCCGTGCGGTGAACAGCCTTTATTGCCTTATGAATCCTGTAATCTCGGCTCCATAAATTTAGCCACACACATCACTGCTGATGGGAAAGTTGACCTGGAAAAGCTAAGAGACACGGTACATAAAGGCGTACATTTTTTAGACAATGTCATTGATATGAATAAATTTCCTATATCCAAAATTACCGAAATGGTGATTGGAAATAGAAAGATTGGGCTGGGAGTTATGGGTTGGGCAGATATGCTAATTAAATTAGGGGTGTCTTATGACTCTGAAGAAGCTTTGGCTCTGGCAGACAAAGTTATGTGTTTTATTGATTGCGAAGCGAGAATTGCCAGTAATAGATTAGCACTACAACGAGGTACGTTCCCTAATTTTAAAGGATGTGTGTATGATAATGGAAATTCGGGATGTAAGTTTAGGAATGCTACGGTAACCACTATTGCACCTACCGGAACCATTTCTATAATTGCTAATTGTTCTTCAGGGATAGAGCCTTTGTTTGCGATTTCTTTCCTGCGCAAGACGCCTCAGTTTGAATTGTTGGAAGTAAATCCTTTGTTTGAGGAGATTGCCCGCAGAGAAGGATTTTACAATAACGAATTGATGACTAAGATTGCGCGGAAAGGCAGTATCCAAGATGTGGAAGAAGTTCCCGAACACATACGTAATGTATTTGTTACGGCTATGGATCTAACTCCAGAAGCTCATGTGAAGATGCAGGCAGTATTCCAGAAGCATACTGATAATGCTGTATCTAAAACGGTAAATTTTCCGTTCACCGCTACAGTAGAAGATGTTACTGAGGTATTCCTATTAGCATATAAGTCTGGATGCAAAGGAATAACTATTTATCGCGATGGAAGCAGAGAAGTGCAGGTGCTAAATATCAAGCGCGAGGAGAAGAAGTGGGAATCAGCTAAGGAAGAGGTTACTCCTAAGCCAAAAGAGAAAGAAGAGCTGATAAGCGTAGGCGCAGAGTATTCCGGAGGATGCGCTAAGTGTAATGTGTAAGTTAGAAGTAGGAGATAAAAAGCGCTGGCTAAGTCATAATCTGCGAGGGAGTTGGTGTGGTGAAAGATATTGGTCAAGAACGGTCAAGTTCAGGTGTACACCGGTGATGGCAAGGGTAAAACTACTGCTGCTTTGGGATTAGCCATGCGGGCCATCGGACAGGGATTTAAAGTGTTTATCATCCAGTTCATGAAAGGAGGAGCTTATACCGGCGAGTATATTTCTCTCAAGAATTATCTTCCAAATGTAGAAATTATGCAGTTTGGCCGCCCCTGCATCAAACAACAGAAACAGTTGAAGTTAGGAGGATATTCTCAACGGAAAGATAAAGAGATTTATGATTTTGTTCGAGAGGAAGTGGAGTGCGGTGCTTGCAGATTCTGTTTCTTGAATGATGATGTGCAGCGAGATTATGTGGAAGAGGCGTTTAAGAAAGCATTGGAAGTGGTGCTTTCGGGAGATTATGATATGGTAATTCTGGATGAGATAAATGTGGCCATGCACTTAGACATGCTGAATACTGAATTGGTGCTGAATCTCATGGCGAACAAGCCAGAGCATGTGGAATTAGTGTTAACTGGCAGAAACGCTCCGGAGGAGATAATACATCATGCGAATTTGGTAACGGAGATGAAACCGGAGAAGCATTACTTTGAGCAAGGGGTGCCAGCGAGGAGGGGAGTGGAGTATTGAATTAAAGTATGTGCGATGATAGGAGAAATATTAATATAGGTAAGGGATATACTTTAGCTTGTTAACGATTACAATATGTTAAAAAAGAGGTGAATTGGGATGGTGTTAAAAGAATTGAAGAAGATAGACGAACATTTAAACGAAACATTGAGTTGGTGCGGAGCTGCGTCAAACTACCTAAACAATACCATCTCAAGCCTAGAATCAATAAAAAGTGACCCTTCTGGTAAATTAGCTAGTAATAATTATAAGAATGCAGAAAATAATTTTCGATACGCACGAAGATGTGAAAGACGAATCAACCAGAATTATTCTAAACTGAAAGAAAATCTTAATAGTCTATCAATGATACTTCCCGATGTCCTTAAGAAAGAATTAGATGGAATTCTGGCTAATCTAAGACCACATGAAGCAAAGTTGATTAAAGAAACTTCTTTTTACACTGGAGAACTCATAAATAATGTTGAAAAAGTGGGGGTTCTGCTAGCTTTAGTTAAGAAAGACCCAAAGAATGTTAAAATATTTCAAGCTACTGTGGAAAAAGTAATTTCTAACTTTAAAGAATTGCTTGCTGCATCTGGAAGTGGTATCAATGTAGGTTTAATCCCATTTATGGCTCAGTTAAAATTCTTAAATGAGTTTAATAATAAACTAAAGAAACTATCCGGCAGATAAGTAAATTCTCTCTTATTTTTATTCTTTATCTTACCCCTGCACCACATAAGTCCATGCGCCTTTCCCGTTAGGCAAAGTTATCTTTATTCGGGTATAGGAAGCTAAGTTCTTATCTAGGTAAGCCATCTCTTCTGGAGAGAGGTACAGCACGAAGCCGTGCACGCTATGCCCCCTGGCAGGAAACACTGAAAATAGAATGTTTCCGTTCTTATGCGCTTCGCCTTTCTTGTAATCAAACAAAGTATCATACCTTGACTCGACTACCCGGCCAAATGCTTTCTGCTGCACTTGTGCTTCCATCAAATTCCCATATACAAATATTGGTTCCATTTTTTTATTTTGGCGAATAACCTCCTAAACGATTACGATGATAGGGTATTGGTTCAAATCCATCCCCCACTTTAACCACCCATCTTTCCTCAGGATCAGTAAGAAAACACAATATCTTGTTCCTAAGAATTTCATTTTTTACCGTCTGAGTAATATCTCTATCATTAACAATAGCATCATATACTCTAAATACTTCTTCTTTGTAAGAGAGACGCGAGCACTCATCACATACAGGAAGATAAACGTTTCTTCCGTCTCTGGCCTCGTCAATTCTTACCGTTTTGTCAAAGAAAGGAGCAGCGACATATTTTCCAATAAACTTCCCTCCTCTTTTATCTGCAAAATCAAAGTAATCCATTTCACCCAATAAATCTGCTAATCCTTGTTCTTCAGCAAAGTCAAGCCGCCACAACCTTTGGGTATGTATAGCCGTTTCACCGCATTGCTTGCCCTGATGAACCGCTTTGCAGGCAGGATTAGGATTGAAACGAAGATCAACATGAGGTAAAACATATTGAACTTCACCAAAAGGCCGCTGTCGGAAATCGTATAATAATCCGGCGATATACAAAATGAGCCCTTGCTGATTACAATATTTCATAAAATCAACAAATTCAGAAGCATCTTTCTCAGTAAGACAAAATAAGTTAACTTCATCTACACCTACTGCTGCAAGTGGTAAGTTTTTATGATGCTTGATTCCACCAAACTCAATCATGCCTTTTCTTACTGTTTCTCCCACAGTATTAGATCTTATTCGAGAAATTCTTTCTTCTAAATCTTCTCTTAATTCAGTAATGTTACGAACAGCTTTAGCCGGGCAACCATATCTCCCGTCAACTTTAAGAGAATTCTTATCTCGGACATTAATCGCATTGTTATAAGCAATACAATTATATCCAGAGTGTTCCACTCGTTCCAGTTCACCTACCACTGCTTTGGTTTTACCGCCATTCATAGGGGCAAAGAAGCCTACACATCTACCCTTTAGCTGACGGATTGGTATCAGCTCAATATTCATTAAGAATAAGGCATCAGAGGGTGTTTAATAAAGGTTGCTCCTTCCGAAACTATAGTTTGGAATGGATATTACTCCGGTTTAGCCATGCCTATCCTAAATTCCCTCTTAACCATAAACACCCGTACCGAACTTAATATAATTGTTAATGTAATCACGACATAAACTACTTTAGCTATAAATGTAATCTGTGGAACTTCCATTAATATTGCAAACTGAACGATAGCCGCTGCGGCTAACCCTCGGGCAAAAATTGAGCTGACCAAAGCACTAGTCCCTGCATCCTTTTTGCGAGTGAGCAATTTCGAAGCATTACGGGAAAACAAAAGAGCAACAGAAATTATCACTCCCAATAGTACTGCTTTCCAATCTGAAAGATTAATCAACAATCCGACGTACACAAAAAAGAAAGTTTTTAGAAAGAAAGAAATTTGGTGATAAAAAAACAGTTCAGAGGGAGCAGTTGCAATTAGACTTACCTTACTCTTTATTACTTTCCCACTTTTATTTAATATTTTTTCTACAATTGAATATAACTGTTTTGAATTCTTAAGCACAATCCCAAAGAATAAACAAGCAATGGCGCCATTTCCCCCAATAAATTCAGTGACTACATATAACAGTAGCAAGTAGGCAATAACCAACATATAATTATGTTCTTTAAGTACTTGGGTAACTATTATAAGCCATATAAGTCCGGCCAGTATTCCAATTAAACCAGCAATAGCAAACAACGAAGCCAATTGAGTTAAGATTATTTTTATTCCTACAGTTTCACCGAAGCGTATAATCTCTATCATCAAGAAAGAAAATACGATACACAGCACATCCGTCAACGCTGATTCCAATATCAGCAAAGAGTAAGTGTTTTTACTGATTTTTATCTGCTTAAGCAAAGGAATGACAAAAGCAGAGGAAATTCCTCCTAAGATAAATCCAACTAATAAAGACAACTGCCATGAAGACCCACCCAGAAACATAATAGTGGTTACTACAATTACAGATATGATAAAATTGAAGCTTGTAAGTAAAAAACTGTGTCCGAATTCTCGAACCAGCGAGGCCAGATTAATATTGAACGCACCATCAAACAACAAAAAAATCAGAGCAAAGGTTACGAAGACAGGCGCAACTAAAGCCAATTCTGCGGGTTCTACCACTCCAAATGCATAGGGCCCCAGTACGAATCCTAAAATTATAAGAAATAAGATGTCGGGCAATCCTGTTTTTCTGAAAATGTACTCCGCAAGGGAACCAAAACACAAGATTAATCCAATTCCCAGTAAAATTAATGAAACATCTACCATTTTCAAAGCAATAACTAAAAGGTTTAAATAAGTTTCCGAAACTTTTATATAACATTGATGTTTTCTTTACTTATAATAAAACTAGTTTAAAGCAAAGTTTACTGCTTTAGTTTGTATTGTATACCACAGTTGGTCAAGGAATTTAATTTTCTATGGCTTTTGGGGCTGGCCTGGTTAATAAAAAGTCAGCATGTTGTAATCTTGACCATTATTTAAACATAAGGAGGGATGACCATGAATGAAGAAGAACAAAACAGTAATGTTGCTCCGCCTGAGCAGAGTCTAGTGGAAGAATCAAAAAAAGAGGAACTTAAAAAAGAGGGGGTTGTAAAAAATGCCGAAAAAAGTGAAGAAAATAAAGAAAGCAACAAAGAGAAAAGTAATGAAGAAAAAGAAAAGAAGGTAGAGCCTTCCTCTTCAGAAGAAAAGAGTGAGGCTCCAGTCGAGGACGGAAAGTAAAATTTTCGTCTATTCTTTTTTTTAATTTATAGTAATTTTAAGTTAAGATTACATTTAAAGATGAAACCTAAGAAAAAAAGTACTGAAGAGAACAATAGCAAAGAGGAGATTATTTCTAATCCTGAGCCAACTGATGTTTTAAGTAAGATGCTGAATCGTAAGCCACGGAATCTGGTGAACTAAATTGGCGAGGGTAAAGTTAGAAGAGCAGCAAATATCTCCTCTCCCACCATAATTCATATAAAGTTAGTAATTTCTGGTTTAAACATGCTCCTCCGCCGGCTGAAATTGTACCAAATCCGTTCTTATACCGATACAACCATCGAGTTTCCGGATGGCTCATTGCTTCTTTCGGGAGATATCGGCTCAGGCAAATCTACTTTGCTTCTAGCTATCGAATTTGCGTTGTTCGGATTATCCAAACCAGACTTGCCGGGAGAAGCGTTATTGAGAAAAGGCAGTGTTAATGGAAGCGTCGAACTAGAATTTACGTTGAAAAATGGAGCTGAAACTCAAAATATCTCCATCAAGCGCAACCTGAAGAAAGACAAAGATTCAATTAAGCAGACTAATGGATACATTATTATCAACGGGCTCAAAAAAGAACTTACTCCAGTAGAACTTAAAGCTGAAATTATTACGTTACTGGGTTATCCGGAGGAGTATGTAAGCAAAAACAAAAATTATATTTTCCGCTACACTTTGTACACCCCCCAAGAGGAGATGAAGCTTATTCTACAAGAAGAGTCAGAAACCAGATTAGATGTGCTGAGAAAGGTGTTTAATTTAGATAAGTACAAGAATATCCGTGAAAACCTGCAGAATTATTTACGACAGATGCGCAGTACTTTAGCAGTTATGGAAGCGAAAATTGAGCCGTTAGAAGAACAGCAAAGAAAGTTGGAAGAACTAAGAACGGAAAAAGCGCGCTTGGAAAAAAAATTACAAGAGAATATTCCGCGCCAAGAGCAAGTTCGGTTAAGATTAGCAATACAAACTTCAGAATTAGCACAGTTGGAACGGAAGCAGGATAAGTTTGTAGAATTGCAGCAGAATTACAAGACAATTAATGTAATGTTAGATACCAAAAAAGAGCAGCTGCAACAACTTAATTCTCAGCAAGAAGTATTACTTAAACAGCTTCAAGATCTTTCTTTCCCACAGGAGATTAATCTGACTAAAGTACAACAGGAATTGAAAGAGCTGGAAACGCAGAAGAATAATCATATCCGAGAAGTAAGCTCTAATCAAGAGAGAATAACTCAATTACATAAATCAATCCAAGAGCAACAGACGCAGATAAAGAAACTGGAAGTAGAATCTATGGGAATGGAAGAGAAAGAAAAAATAATCGCGCAGCTGGAAGAAGAAGTAAAAGAAAAAGAGCGCTTAAAAGAGGATAAAAATAAAACTGAACATAAATTAGATGAAATTAATTCTTCATTGAGCCGATTAAAGCATATTTTATTTCAAAGCCAAGAGCTCCAGAAGAAGATTTTATCTTTGGATGTATGCCCAATGTGTTTACAGCCGGTGAAAGAAGAGCATAAACATACTATTTCTATTGATGAACAGCAGAAAATTGAAAATGCACAGGAAGAGGCGGGAATTAAAGAAACGGAGAAAGAAGAATTAATCCGAAAAAAGGAAGAACTCCTAAACCAAATTGAAATTATACTAAAAAAAGAAAATCTTCTGTCTCGAACTAGGATTGAGCTGGCTAATTTAATTAATAGTAGAAATAGTTTAGTACAATTTCAAGAGCAGCGTAAACAAAAGGTGCAGGAAAGTAATTCATTAATGATGAAGCTGGAAAGCTTAACTGCTGGAAACCAGATGGAAAGCAACAATCAGAGAATTACTGAGTTAAGAGAGCTCATGCAAAAAATATCTCAACAAGAATATCTGCTTAAGCAGCAATCAGGATTGAATCAACATAGCGTACTGTTGTCGAAACAAATATCTGAATTTACGGAAAAGAAAAATGAATTATTCCAAGAGTTATCGCTTCAGCAAGATTGTTCAGTACAAATTTCAGAACAAAAGAAAAATATTACTCAAAGTATTTCTGAAGAAAGAGAAATTTCGATCATTATTGCCCAACATAGAACTAGTATCAAAAGTATTATCGGACAAGAAGAGCCATTACAACTAAATATTACAACACTAACTGGAGAGAAAAGCAAACTGGTTCGGAATAAGGAGCTAAGTTTTTGGCTTTGGGAGCAGTTTATTCCGCTTACCATTACCATCGAGAAACAGCTCATGCTGAGTATCCACTATCTGTTTAATCAATTGTTTCAAGAATGGTTCTCTATGCTGATTGACGATGAGAATATGGCTTCGCGATTAGATGACTCGTTTACTCCGATAGTCGAACAAAACGGGTATGAAATATCTTTCACGAATCTCAGCGGAGGTGAGAAAACTTCTGCGGCGCTGGCATATCGATTATCATTGAATAAAGTTATCAATGATGTGATTCACGATATTAAGACTAAAGATTTGCTTATATTAGATGAGCCTACGGATGGGTTTAGTTCAGAACAGCTGGATAAAGTGCGGGAAGTTCTGGCTCGGTTGAAATTAGGGCAAGTAATAATAGTCTCTCATGAGACGAAGATAGAAACGTTTGTGGAGAATGTGATTAGAGTTAGGAAAGAAGGGAATGAAAGTGAGGTGGGATAAGAGGGTTAATGGTGAGGCTGCTCTGGGAAGATTATTTTAGAGTATGGCTATTCCAGCAAAGAAGAACTTAAATAGCTACTTTTATCTGCCTCACTCATGCCTAAGAAAGACTTAATTATTGTCCAAGGAGACCCGCGGGAAAAAAGTGATGTAATTCTGCAAAAAGGGCGCAGTTATGCTTTGCACTCCCTCTGCTATCACCTGCAGAATCATCCGAATATTTCCGAACCGCTTTCTGACGAGAAGTTAGGAATTGTTTATGCTTCAGTAGCTTTAAGCCAGCCGGGCAATCCTTTCTCAGGTGTTATTCTAGCTGATGAATCTGCTGCCAGAGAGACAAAGAGAAGATTCCAGGAAACCTGCCGTTCAAATTTATACCTGCTGTTCCATCATTTGGCAGTGGGAAGGGACTCTTTTTCCAGTTTAGCGGGAGAATATCTAAAAACATTGGATGCTGCCCTAGCACTCCCTAAAGATAATTTCCCGAGTGGAATCGTGCAAGAGGTTTACTCTACGCTTACTGAAAACTCCATCGCGCCTTTGGACAGGTTTACTACTGTTGCCATAACTATGAAAAGCGGAGCGCAGGATTTTTACAAGGATTTCTACCAGAAAGGCCAGGATCGGCGTTTTATTGAGTACAATCGTATCTTAGCTGAACTGAGGGAAAAATAATGATTTTATGATACGTAATCCGAAAAAGGCAGGAAAATAAGTGGTGATAGAAAAATGAGTGATGATGTTCAACAAGAGCCTAAGCATTATGTTATAGATACTAGTGCGATTATGGATGACCATGAAGTGATTTCTACACTTGGCGAAGGAAACCAAATCTACATTCATCGCCAAGTTATTGATGAATTGAATTATAACAAAGATAATCCTCATAAAAGCCCTTTTGCCCGTGGAAATGCCCGCCGAGCTTTAAATTATCTAGTTGGTGTTCTTCAGGAGATGAAAGATGGAAGAGTGCTCATAAATGAAGGGCGTGGAACCTTACGGGTAGTATTTCCGGAAAAAGGCAGAACTTATTCGGATGCGGATCCGGCTCTTTTAGATTACCTTCGTCAAGAGTATCAATCTGGTCGGAAGCCAATTCTAGTTACTGAAGATGCCGGGCTGTTGGCCCAGGCTTTGGCGGATGGCTATACGGCAGAAGTGCGTCGGGACACACGCAAAGGAAAAAGCCTGCATGAGATTTTGAATATGAAAGAGGAGATTGATCTGCCATATGCTAATCGCGAAGAGTTGAGAGCAAAGAAAAGCACTTTTTTAGAGGAAGATACATTAGAAGAATTATCACATCTCTATCAAAATCAATATCTTTACCTCACAGGAGATTGCATAGCTCTCAAGCATCGCGTGGAAGGGAAAACTCACACTTTCAGCAGAATACAAAACATCGGCAAAAATAGCCTACAAGGAATACGCCCTAAAAATCGTGAGCAGGAATATTTAGTTGACCTGTGCTTAGACGAAACGATTCGTATTGCTTCGGTAATGGGGCAGGCGGGGACGGGTAAAACCCTGATACCTTTGGCTGCAGCGCTTCATCTTACATTGCAGGAAAAGAAGTATAAGCGCATCGTGATAATTCGTCCGGTGCAGACTATCGGGCAGGACTTAGGTTATCTCCCTGGGGACTTAGCACAAAAAATGGACCCATTAATGGGAGCAATCCGTGATGCAGCTGAAGTTATTCTTGATAATCCTATGCGACGAAAATTAGTCCGGGCCGAATTGGATGGAAATGCTGAAGATGCAGATGACATGTGGGAGGTAGATACTATGGGCTTGGATTATCTAATTCGGGAGGGAAAAATAGTTTTTATGACTCCCACTTATGTGCGCGGCAGAAACATTCCCAATTCTTTTATGATAGTGGATGAGGCTCAGAATCTTGATGAGGACGTTACCAAGACTATCGCCACTCGGGTAGGAGACAGCTCAAAGATAATTTTTAATGGCGACCCTTATCAGATAGACGGGAATTACTTAGATCAGGAGAAGAATGGATTGATTTATCTGGCTAAGAAATTATTGGGAGAGAGAATATTTTCCACAGTTATCCTGAAGAAAGGAGAGAGGAGCGAAGTAGCGGAGCTGGCGGCGAGGTTATTATAGATGGTTTTGAATAACCCCACCAAAACCATCTTAGAGGACTTTGCATAGACTCAAATTGTACGATTCATGAG
>CAZIUU010000034.1:0-10511 GCA_964542815.1 uncultured Methanosarcinales archaeon
TTATAAATAAGTTCCATTTTAGGATTCCTATGACTTCAACAATTACATTGGAACATTTGCATGAAGATATGATTGGACTAAAGCAAGAACTAGAATTAATTAAATCCATCATAGAAGAGGATTTTGAACTAACTCCTCAGGCAAAGAAAGCGTTAGAAAAAGCTCGAAAAACTTCCAAAACAGAATATATTTCTCAGGATGCTCTTAGAAAAGCTTGCTTACCATGATTTTCCAAGTTGATTGGCACCCCCAAGCAGCTAAGAACTTATCAAAGTTGCCTAAAGAACAAATTAAAAGAGTTCTGGACAAATTTGATGAAGTAAAAGAAGACCCTTTTCGTTATCTGGAGCATTTTGCAGGAGAAAAAGTTTACAAATTAAGAATTGGAGATTACCGAGCATTAATTGACGTCGACTTTGTCACTAAAATGCTCAACGTTCAAGTGTTTGATAAAAGAGGAAGAGTGTATAAACACTAAAATATTCTTTTCACTCCCCCACCCACTTCCCATAAGCACTTCTGGCTTCCTCTTCCGTCTTCGCCTCAATCAGCGCTCTTCCGTCAGCAAATAAAATTATTTTTCCGAAGCGTAAAGCGATTCCATCATCAATAACTTTTCCCGATTTACTCCAGCGTTTCTTTATTTCTAACAAATTTACCTTCTTCCCAATTATTTGGTATTTTCCAGCAGAACAGAATTTAGTTACGGGCTCTTCTTTTTGGTTTAGAAATTGGTAGTTCCCACGGCAGGTTGGACAACTATGTTTTTGTTTTATTTTTAGAGTTTGAAATCTTTGCCTCCAAATATCATAATGATACAAACACGGCTCAACTTTCTCTCCAATTAATATTTTAATAGCTAAAGTGGATTGCAAAGCTCCGATGCTCGCCGTTATCGTATTCAACACGCCAGCTGTATCGCAGGTTTCTAGATTTGCTTCTTTTAGAAAACAGCGTAAACAAGCTCCTTGCGGAAGAATAGGCATTACATAGCCTTCAGTTCTAATAGCCGAAGCATAAATCCAAGGAATCTTCTCCTTCCGGCAGAAATCGTTAAGCAAAAATCGTGTTTTAAGATTATCGGTGCAATCTAAAATTAAATCAGCATCTTTCAGCACAGAAATATTTTCTGAATTAAGATGCATAGCATAACTTATTGTCTTTACAGCAGAATTTATTTCTTTCAGTTTTTCTCCGGCTATTTTTGCTTTGCTCTGTCCAATATCTTTTTCTGCGAATAATACCTGTCGTTGCAAATTGCTTTCTTCTACAATATCTCTGTCGCTTAGAATTAATTTACCAACTCCCGCTCGTGCTAATAATTCTGCGGAAACCGTTCCTAACGCCCCAATTCCCACGATTGCTACCGTCGATTTTTCTAATTTCTTCTGGTTTGCTTTTCCTAATATTAATTCCTGTCGTGAATATCGTTTACTATATTTGTTTAGCATCTTTATTCTCGTAACCTCTCTTTTATCTTACATGCTTGGCACACTTGTTGGTTTCCAGGCTCGCCGCACTTTACACACAATTTTATCACATCATCTACGTTTTTCTGTTCTAATCCCTTTACTGCTGGCAGTATGTATAAGAATGAATTAATGATTCCTTGCTTAGTTCCGTGATACTTGGATTCAAATTCATTTAACATATCTCGAATCTGGGCGCGGTAGCCTTCTTCAGCGTAGGGACATTCTACAAATCCCACTGGAAAGCCTTTGAGCAAGCTATATAATTTAGTTTCTTTCTCGGTACAGAAATACAACGGCTTTACTCTTTGCACAAATAATTCATTTTGATGCATCCCAGTGATTGGCCCCTGATGCGACATTAATGAGGTATTGGCTTTAAAGATGTTCATTATTACTGCTTGAGCTTCATCATCGAGATTGTGACCGGTGATTAATTTAGTTGCTCCACGCTTACGTGCATATTTGTTGATAAGGTATCTTCTCCATACTCCACAAACATGGCACGGCTTTTCTTTGGCATCTTTCTTTCTTATTTTTTTAATTGCTTGGTCCAAAGTTAAGCCAAATTCTTTTTTGGCGGCAATTGTTACCAGTTTAACTTTCTCTTGCTGGCAGAATTTTTTGAGATCTTTTAGAGTTTTAGTTCGATATCCAGCGATTCCTTCATCTATGGCTAAAGCGAATAGACTTTTAATAGGAAGATTTTCCTCTACAAGATACTTCTTAACCAAATGCAGAACCGTCTGCGAATCTTTGCCTCCGGAACAAGCCACACCGATTTTATCATCTTGATTGATTAAATGGTATTTTTTAATAGTGTTAAATACTTTATCTTCAAAATACTTGATGAAATGATTGCGGCATAATGCCCCGTGCTGAAGTTCAATTACTGCTGTTTTATCACACTTGGAGCAGTTCATCTTAGCCTCCTGAAACTACACTTAAAATTTCTAGTTTATCTTTAGGGCTTAATATTTCTTCTTCGGTTAGTACTTGGTTATTTCTGGTTACGATAACTACTTCCGGATTGATTTTTAATTGGTGCAGAAGCTCATTCACGTTTTTTCCGGAAAATTTAATTTTTTTCCTACAGTTCTCTCTTTCTATAAATAGGGTCAGTTCCATTTGTTACTTTCTTCTCCTAATGAGATTAAAGCTAAAGCTAAAAATAAGAGTGGGTTTTATAAAGTTTTGTGATTTTGTTGGATAGAAATGGACAACTATCTCTTACTATCACCAAGCTTGGAATTAGAACAGTTAAGCACTAGATTGGGATTTACTAAAACGTTGTTTCTTGGTAGAGATTTTGTACTGGTTTCAGGAACGCTTAAAGATATTTTGATTAAGACCAAAGAAGCAAAGAAGAAAAAGCTGATGGTAATTTGTAGATGTAATGATGAGAAAATTTTACGTTTTGTATTAGAAAAAGTTCCAGTCGATGCGGTTTTGGGTGCTGAAGGTATCTTTAGGAAAGATTCGCTGCATTATCCCAAATCCGGTTTGGATCATATTTTGGGCAAGATTGCATCTGAGCAAGGAAAAGCAATTGGATTTTCCTTTAGCGCTCTTTTGCATGCGGCGGATAAAGGTAAAGTGCTGAATCGGATGAAATTCAACCTGAAATTGTGCCGGAAGTATAAACTTCGGGTTATTTTCAGCAACTTTTCTACAGCTCAGGCTGAAATAAGGTCAGCTAAAGACTTGGAAGCAGTGTTTAGGGTGTTGAGTAAAGGAAAGTGAGAAATGGTGCTGGGTTTCTGCTTCTACCGGAGTTCCTGCTGGAGGACAGTTTAAGATTTTCACTATTAAGAAACTGGGAGATAATTAATACACCTTGTTATGATGCTCTAACTTTATGAGAGTAATCACTTTTCGTTCTTCATCAATCCCGTAAATCAATACATACTCACCTAAATGAACTCTCCACCTGCCTTTCAGCACGTTTTGTAGCGGCTTACCGTGATAAGGGTTATCTACTAACTGCTTTACTTTCTTAGCGAAGTATTCATACTTTACTTTGTCTTTCTTCCGAAGTTTGAAGACGACTTCTTTTACTTCTTCCTCAACAACTACTTGGAACATCTTTCTCCATCTCAGTAAAGAATTCGTTGACATTCTTGTAAGAACTAAACTTACCTTCTTTTTCTTTTTTCTCTACTTCTTTAACAAAAGCAAGCTTTATCTTGGTTTCTGGGGGATATACCAGTTCTTCCTTTAGTTCAACCAGCTCTTCTTTGACGGAATTTACTGTTTCTTGAAGAATATTTATCTTACTCATTAATTGATTTAATGTTGCTGTTTCCATACTTTCTTCAAATCTTTGTTTCTTTATAATATTTTTGCTTGATTTTCTTAAATTTCATCGCAACATTTATATATTACTGCTACTTCTGAGTGTTAAAACAGATTTTGGAGGAGATTAATATGGGAATAAATGATTTGATTGGAAATAAATTTACTCGGGTTATAGGCACTTTGGCTGCTTTAGCTGTGCCTCATGTTGTGGGTTGTGAAGGGGATACTACGAATGTTTATGAAGGAAGTGGGGGGAGTGATCATTATGCTACCTGTGAAAGCGGTTGTGAATACTTATACGAAGTTTGGCCATGCGGTGAACAGGACGAAAATGACACTATGCAATGTATAGAAGTATGCGAAAAACACACATCATCCCTTTCTGAAAGAAAAGCATATTTCAATTGCGTTTTAGACACTTGTGAAACTGGAGGGTCGTGCTGGCCTTTACAATAATCTAGTTTCTTTCTTTTTAGTATCTCCAAAGCAAAGTTATCATTAAAGAATTGTCAGAAAAATTTGTAAAATTAAGCAGTTTCCTTTTAAAGTAAATAATCAAATTTTATCTAAAGAATTTATTGGGAATTCTAAAAGCAAAATAAACTTTTTAGGACTTACAGCTACTACAAAAATAAAAGTCTTGGACGTTAATCGATGGGTAGCTTATTTTTCAAAAACTTTTGGAGATACTGGCTTTCGTCGTTACATTTATAAATAAAAAAGAATTGTGTTCAAGTTAGAGATGATAAGCCTAAAAAGAGGGATGTTGTTAGTAGTGTTAGTTATCTTCTTATTAGTTGTAGTTCAATCAGTTTTAGGATTAGAGGAAGCCCAAAAAGTTGCTGAAATTAAGTTACACCATTCTGATGATTGGGGTTGTGATAAAGATAATGTTGGTGGTGGTGAAGTCATAATTAAAGAATCTCTTGGAGATGTTTCTTGCGGAGTTCCCGATGATGATAATCGTTGTAGATTGAGAATTGTTGAAAAAGATAGTGGTTGGTTAGATAGTGAGGATTCATATGGTTGTGCTTCACAGCCGGAAGAAAGGCTATTAACTCAATTTTACACCGAAGACACATTTGCCCTTCCTGGGGAAGTTTCTGATGATGATTGGGGCAACTTTGAGTGTTGGAACGTCAAATCTCCAGACGGTGCCCAGTACCTCTGTTCAGATGGCTGGTGGAGAAGATGTAGCGAACCAGATAATCTCGGAAAAGTAACTTGGTTGAGCAGTAATTTCTTGTACAATTGCACAATTGATACAGAAACAGAACTACCCGCCTGGCAAAAACTCGACCTCGACTACGACCACGACGGCTACATCAATTCCCAAGACTGCGATGACAATCCTACCGATGACCCCGTAGATTGCCCAAATTTAGATAAAGAAACCGGAACGGTTGATTGTAAATATCCCCTAAATTCTAATTGCGCCATCTGCATCAATCCCGGCGCACCTGAAGTATGCGGCGATAAAGTAAATAATGACTGTGGTGGCCCACAACAATTTGAAGAGCTTACTCAACTCGAAGGAGCTACTTCTGACGATTGCAATAAAAACCAATATGCCTGCCGGCAGGAAGCCCCTCTTTTAGATAATGCTCCTGATAATGCTACTGGAATAACTCCAACTAACATCTATGGGGAAACTTTCTCTTGGCTCAACACTGCTGATGGCGGCTATTGCTGCGGCTTCAACGGAATTGATGATTTGGGTAAAACTGCCACCAGTTCAGAAGGAGAAGGCCAATTCTTATGCCTGAACCAGAATAAAGAGTTAGTTGGCCACGATGCTGAATACACTTATGCCAGCCCGTTCTGCGGAGATGAATGGTGCTGGGTTTCAGCTTCTACCGGAGTGCCGGCCGGAGGGCAGTTTAAAATATTCACTATTAAGCCGCCGGGACAAAAACCGTATGATATCGCTTCTAATGGAGAAAGCTGGCAGGAATGTAACAAAGAAGCTTATGAACAGAATAGCAACTATGAACTCTCTGATCCCAATCCTATTGGAGAGCTGACTTATGACGATTTATTAAAGAAATCGCACCGCTACCGCTGTTATGACGAAGGCGATCATTACAGCTGGGCGGAATGTGCTGATGTATGGGACAATCGCAATAATAAAGGCATTAAAGGCCGATATGGCGGAGAAGGATTATTTACCCTTCCATTAAAGCCAGCCGATCCCGCAGTCGTAACTATGGAAGAAAGTCGCAAGGGACAGAATATCGATGTTCGTTCCGAATTCTATGCCGATTATTACGGAAAGGATTATTTATTCGACTTTTCCGGTTATGATTACCTAAACTTTATGGTGCGCTTTGTGGATAGTGCAGGAGTTCCAATTAATCAGTATGATAAAAATATGTTCCTTCCTGCTGGAGTGCAATTAGAAATAAAAGGCCCTAAACCCGAAGGAGTAGGAGCAGCGCCGGTTTACTTCAGCGGCAATGTTTTAGGATACGTAATAAATAGCAATTTGTTCAATTCAGAAAACTTCATGCAGGTGCGGGTTCCGTTAAGCGCTGATTACAAAGGAGTAAGCTCTATTCTCATTAAAAGCAGTCCTGATACTAATTTTATTGAAGTAAAGAACATTTATCTCAATATTAAAGACTCTGAAAAAAGCCAGTTGTGTTCCGGAGAACAATCTACTAAAGATAGTTCCTGGTTAAGTAACATTGACCAAGGAGATACGGATAAGCAGATAACCGGAGAGAAACTCTGTCGGGCATTGTATGGAAAGAACGCTTGGCTGGGTATGGATGATGTGGTAGGAAATGTTTTTGCTTCCTGTTGTGGCAATAATCCTAACGAATATTACTCTGGAGATTCGCAGGCAGACGAAAACGGATTAAAATACGCCTGCTGGAATTCCCAGCCGGTTGCTTCTGGAAGTACTATTATGGATGTAGAGTTTGAAGTGGGGTATAAAGAGTTAGAGCCGAGTGTAAGTTATCCGGAAGAAAATTTTAATGTAAACTATGCTATTAAAACGTTGGGTGTGGAAGCGGCTACTTTTAAATATGACTGTCCACTTGACCCCTGCACCGATAGTGGTGTTCCTTCAGGAAGTGTCTGTAATTACAATTATAATAACTCTTTAAATCAACCCGTTAACGGAAATGATTGTGACGGCAAATCATATGCTCACCCCGGAGAAACTTGTTCAGCAACTTTTAGTTATTGCAATTACAACTACTGCTCTCCTTTACAATCTAACAAATATGATTGTAATATTGGAGCTCCAGCCAACGTAAAAATCGTTAAAACCCGAGCTGAAGTTATTGTATCTTCCAACACATATTATGTGGAAGAAGATGATAATCATTATCAATTTGTAGAACACACCGATACCAAGAATTATGATAATAAAAAGCTCTCTCTTACTTCTTCTCCCCAAAAAATAGCTGAATTAACTTTGTACAAAAAAGACTTCATTAATTTAGTCAATCCTTCCGAGAAGCCCGGAGAAGCAACTCTCACCAGCGACAATAAAGAAGTCCGGGTGTACTTCTTTGATCCTGTAAATTATGATGAACTTGGAGAAAAAATAACTTACGATAATATCCCTTACGAAACATCTACCCTTTACCTTATGGCTGAATTAGTAGATAAATCCACCAGCGTAAAGGTAAATTCACAAACCGTTGACCAAATTCAAACCCTCAGCTTCTCCTGCTCACAGGAAGAATGCCTCTATCCGCTTCCCGGAGAGCCGCCGTACACTATCAAGAACCTGCATCCGGAACTGTATGAATTATACTTTGTAGTCGGATCTAAAGCAGAAGAACAAACTTTTATCGGCAGTGAAGCTCAAACCTTCCCTCAATACGGCAACGTCAAAGTAAAGAAGCTCGCTCAGCCGATTCTGTTCGTCAGCGGAGATGATACTACTGAACCCAACTTCTACGGCTGTCAGGCTGCTTCGTACTTAGTGGGAGAGAATAAACTAAAAGAAATTAACAACTTACCTTATTGCTCGGTTAAAGCCGGACAATTCTGCGCATATAGTACTACCTACACTTCCAAAAAAGAGCCTTACACTACCATAAACTCTTGGAGTGCTGATTCCATTACTAATGTGGGTTATGAAGATGTAACGGTAACGGATGAAAAGAATCTTTCTGCTTTTTATCAAACCTTAGAACTAAACCTAAAAAATAAAACTTTCCTGCCTGAAACCAGAAATCATAGTTCAGTAGTATTACCAGCCAGAAACTTTCTCTCCAATGCTGAATTTGAAGTTCCTTCCGCTAAAGAGGTTCCGCACTGGGAAATACTCGATAAAAATAATCAACCTATAAAAGATGAAAAAGCCAAAGTAAGTGAAAAGAAAGTAACCCTCGCTAAAGATGAAACCCTGCGTTCGGAACGAATCGGAGTAGAACAAAACTTAACCTTAAGCTTCTCCCAAAAATCAAACTGCCCACCTAAGATTTATCTCGTAGATAAAGATGGAAATAAAGAAGAAGTAAAAGAAACCCTCAGCTTCTCTACCGGCAATGCTTCCTATCTGCTCGTAGAATATACTGGACCTTGCACCATAGAACAGCCGATGCTGCAAGTAGTAGATAAAGCTGGCTCAGCCGAATACAATTACAATCCCAAATATATTCAACGAGCCGCCGCTTCCTGCTGTCCGCAAACCATGTGCTGGAACGGCTACTCCTGTGTGGAAGAAATGAGTGAGATGAGTTATATGGCGGAACACGTCAGCGAAGGCAGGGACTATCGCTGCATTGGTGGAGAATGGACTGCTTCCCCTTCCAAATGGGATTGGAATCAAGAACGATGGGGCTTCTGTCCTGAAAATGATCAATGTTTAGTATTAGCTTCCCAGAACGGTGGAAAGAAAGACAAAACCTACGCTGATTTTTACACTGGAGAATTTCCACAGTGTATTAACAACACTCAATATATTATGGATAATTATTGCAATAAAGGCAATTGGACCAGCCGAACCAAATTCGTCGCTACTAAACTATTGGAAACGGCTGAAACTGACGATTATATCCTTTACTGCACTAACTATAAAGATGCACTAGTAGAAATGGATGATAAAGAAAATTATATTGGTGGCGAAGCTTCATCCACGCAAACTGAAACTCCGGGTTTAGATGTATCTTTAAATGGCACTACTCCTTCACAAACTTCAGCATTATGTTTTGAAAAGGTAAAATCATCTGCTGAAGGACAGCGTTTAGTTCCCGATAAAGAAAACACCTGCGTAAATAACGTGTGTGTACTAAAGTACAAAGATAGCGGGGAATGGAAAGTAGCCTTTGCCACCACTTTAAACCAGCCTATCGATGATCCCAATTCATTCTTATACTCGTTAGATGTGCCTCAATCTAAAGTGTCTACTGCGTGTACGGCTACCGGAAAGAACTTTGCGGAATGCCCCATAGAAGATTTGGGCGGGCATATGTGGTACTCTTCTGAATTAAACTCAGTAATTTACGCTAAAGATAGTATTCCTCTCACTCCTGGAACATTTGACAAAATCTCAACTTGGTTCTCCGGCTTATTCGGAAAAGAGAGCGAACTTTCTGATGAACACAAGTTTGTGGACCAAGCCCAGAACTTCAGAGAACTGTACATCTTAAAGCTGGGCGATAAAAAAGTAACCGCGATGCAGGAAATACAGAATGAAGGCAAGCAGATGTTAGTAGCCGAATATGAAGGCTTTACTACGCCGATTTGTGATTACCTCAACCATTTTAAACTTCCCCCAGAGATGGGAGTAGAATTATTAGAAGAGCTATCAGGCATGGGCACTTACAACTGTTCTAATGACGGAACTACCCAGCGAGTAGAAGCCATCGAAGGCTTGAATTTCTTATGGCCGCAGCTTACGGGGAAGCTGAGAGTGGGGTAATAGAAATATTTAAATACTCAATTGAATATCTGAATATCTATGCTATCTGAAACTGAATGGAGTGTAATTGGACTGCTCGCCAAGAAAGCATCCAGCCCGACCGAAATAGCCCAAGCTTTAAGAACATCAATTCAGAATGCTAATATTATCTTAAAAAGATTAGAACAGAAAAAACGAGTAGTTAAAACCTTAAAAAGCGGCAAGACCCGCCCTTTTACCCAATATTCTATTGGAAAAGGGTTTATATATTTTGCCCAAGCCCTGCCTGGAAGAGCCGAAAGGAAATTTGTCGAAATAAACGACAGCCTAAAATTGCATCTAGCTATCTGGTCCATTCCCCAAAATGAATTTCATTATTACATTGAAGATTACTGGTGGGAAATAAAAAAATATTGGGATAAAATTAAATGCATCGTTGTGTTTGGTTCAGTCGCTCGGGGAGAGGCCAGAAAAGATTCCGACATTGATATTGTGATTTTAACCCAGCATAAAGAAAAGCACATGGAAAAAAAGTTAAGCGCATTCATGGCTGGCACTAAAGAAAACAATAAAATTGTTACCGGCCAAGTGTTTACCATAGCTGAATTTGAAAGCAAGTTAAACTATGGGGATAAATTAGTAAGAGAAATATTAAAAGAGGGAAAGGTAATCTATGATCCCCAAGATATATTTCTTACGTTAAAAAATGGAACTTAAGCAAGAGCAGGCAAAAGAGTACTTAAATGAAGCTAAGTTAACTTTAGTATCAGCTGAAGCTATCTTTGATAAAGCTGAGCATGAAAAGCTTAATTTATGGTCCAAAGTAGTCAAGAATGCTTACGATTCCATGGAAGATGCATTAGCAGAAGCCATTGCTA
>CAZIUU010000034.1:10521-17253 GCA_964542815.1 uncultured Methanosarcinales archaeon
TCATAAAGGAGAAATTATCCCCAAAGAGCATCCCGGAAAGATATCTTCATTCATCCGCCTGTGGAAACCTTCACGATTAGTGATAGATGTTTTGTTTAATTGGTTAGGAAGAAGAAGTTCTACGCAATACGTAGACATAAAAGAAGGGAAGATAAATGTTCCTTCAATGTTATTCACAAAAGATGATGCTTTAAATATAATGGATGATGCAAAAAGAATAATAACCGAAATAGAGAAGCTAGTAAACTCGGGAAAATAGTCTAATGTCAAAAAAGGGGTCGTTCAGCAAATCAGGACAGATAACTATATTCATAATTCTAGGGATATTGCTGCTGTTCGGCTTTATTTTTATAATGTACTTAACCGGCTCCGTTAAACAGGAGCAACTTAAAACTGAACAAACCAAATTTACTTCCAATCTGTTTCAGAAAGAAGCCATGCGCATTTACGTCCAGGATTGTTTGGAAGATGAATTAGAAAATGGTTTAATTCTGCTTGGGAAACAAGGCAGGATTTGGGACGATCAGCCCGGGGGCGTGAAGCATTTTGAAGAAAATATAACGGGGGCACGTTATGATGGGGAAAGAGTATTGTTTGGTATCACCAAGGAAGAATATCCTTCATTCCAAAATGCTTACCCCTGTAATAATGATACTAACTCTACTGAATTTTGCCGATATAAGCACCCCGACTTTAAAGCAGGTTTTGGCAATTTAGAACTAAAAGAAAGTACCCTAGAAGAAGACTTACAGCGGTACTTAACTAATCGCACGTTATGGTGTGTAGAAAACTTTACCAAAAGCAACATCTCTCAGAATGCCGAATTAGTAACCAAAAAACTAGATCTAACTGTAGATATTATTTCAGAGGGAATTAACGTTAAGGTTTACTTCCCGTTGAAGCTTAAAATCGGAACAGAAGAATTTTCCCAACTAACCCAATTTGATTTCTTTTATCCATCACAGTTTGACGGTTTATTAAAAGCAGCAGTAGGAGACCCGCTTTATCGTGATTGGAAAATGCTTGAGTTTAGTTATACGCAGGATAATTTGGAAAGTTTCTCTGTCAATTATAACTCCCTTGCCATAGAAATGGAAAAAAAAGAAACTCCTAATGGAGATAATCTCTTTAAGTTTATCCCCCTCATGTATTCCATCATTAATCGGCCGATTGAGTATTCTTTCCATATTGCCCGGCAGAATCGGCCTCCGGCATTGGATTATGTCGAAAGGAATGGCTGTCCCAAATACGGATATGATTATCTGGTAATTGCGGGAGAGAATGATTCTAACGGAGAGATAAACATCACTATGAACGCCATAGACGCAGATGAAGATAAGGTTAATTATAGTTTTATGGTGCCGGATAAATGGATAAATGAGATACTGGCTTTTCCTGGCTTCTCAGGCCCAAACATTCCTCAGCCCGGTAACATTGTAATTAGTTATATTCCTCTTTACAACCAAACGCTTTATGTTAATCGCACTAAAATCGGAGAATATTTTGTCCCTTTTATTTACAATCTAACCGCCAACTCTACTGACGAACACAACCTAAGCGACTGGCAAGTGGTAAGAGTGTTGGTGGATAGGCCGCTTACTGTAGAGGTTACAGCTTCTTCTCCGTATACTGATGTAAGTGATGGGGTGTTTTTAGGAGGAACGGCGTATATTTCTGCTGAAGATCCTACTTTTTTAACCGTAACTTTACCGGAGAATACGATTATTCCTGAGGCTACACCCCAAACCACTTTGAATTATACCTCTTTCGATGGAACAATTAATTGGGGGTATAAAATACAAGATGGCCCGTCTAACGAACTTAATGTCATTCCCACTACATCAGATGGATGTTATGTATTCCCTTACGATGGGATTAAATCCTGTGCGGGTGTCCCTTATGGGAGCGACCAAGATATCAAAACTAAACTGCCATATGAAAAATTTGGTAAGATTGGCACTTCCGGAAAGTTAAATTTATCCTACTCTATGGATTACTGTAGCCAGTTGAACGCATCGAGATACGTAGAGATCAACACTTTTGTCGTACCCTGTATTCCTCATAAAAATCCAGAACGTCCATTTGCTTATAACTCTGGGGGGCAATATCACAAATATAAATTTGGCCTAATTGATGGAAAAACCGATTTTACTAAGCTTTTAGAAAGCCCATCGACTCAAAATAATATTAACCCTCTCGAAGCTACTCACTCCTGTTGTATTGGTGTTCCTGAAAATCCCAGTAGCTGGAAGCTGGTCGAGAAGAATGATCCCCAGAACCCCTGTTTTGTTAATCCTAAGCCCGCTTGTTCTGGGGGAATATCCGAGTATAAAGTAGCTAACGGGGGTAAGGACTATAGTGGTTATATTTTAGAAGAAGAGATGCAATTATGTAGTGGAAACCGCGGTAATGTTTGCGATGGGGGGAAATCTTCTCGATTATGGAAAAATGAACTAAAGTGTGGCGGCGTTGGGTATGATAAATGTAAACCAACTATCCCAAAAGAATGTCAAGGAGCATTAGCTTGGACATATGTTGATTCAAATAGTGATAAAATTAACGATGAATGGTGTCACGGAATGTTCGGGTGCTCGGATTTGTGTAAAAGCGAAGTGGTTAGTCTGAAAGAATACCATGATTTAGATTTAAATGGAGTAAACAAACAGGCCAAAGATGGATTTTTCATTAAAGACGAAGAAATCGGTTTGGTTTGTGGATGCACCGGAACTACAGAAGGAAAAACTTGCGATTCCAACTTTGACGGCTCCTTCATCGGAACGTGTAAGAATGGAAAATGCAATGGTGATAATTAAATGAAAAAGACACACTTATTTGCGGTGGTATTTCTTGCAATCATCCTATTTATCACTAGCGTCCTAGCCCAAGACGGCTGCTTCACCTACACTGACAGTCCACTATACTGCAAAACAATCCCCATTGAAGAAGCGCAAGATGAATGCTCGTTGTACGACGATTGTACTCTCGAAACAGTTTTTTCTCCAGGAACTTGCGACGACACGTCTGCTTTCCCTTCCTGTCAGAAAGTCCTGTGCAAAAGCTCTTGCAGCGAAGTTTTTATTGAAAAATGTACTGCTGGAATAATTCCAACTGAAAAGCAAGACGAATGGTGTTCTCCGGGTTGCTGCAAGTTCTCTTATTCCGGAAATGAATTCTGTGGTTACAAGCCTAGCAAATGGGGGTGCGAGATCGAGTCTAAAAATAAAGGTGCAGTGCAATTTAATTTCGGAATTTCTGACGAAGAACAATGTGCTGATTCATGTACAACCACCTCTGCTTTACCCGAAGAAGAAAACGCCCCAATCAAGCCAAGTGCCAAGAATGTTCCTAAAACCAATCTTACATCAGGAACTAATGAAGTAGAAACCAATTCTTCCGGGATTGGCTGGTTTTTAGTATTCCTGTTAGTGGTAATCGTAGGAGGAATAATATTTTATTACCGCAAGCTCATTTCTTTTAATATAAGTAAATTCTCTTCCAAACCAGAAGATGAATTAGAAGATGTTATGCCCCAACCGAAACCTGAAGATGAGGATAGCTTCTCCAAAACATTATGGAAATATTTGCTCAAAGAAAGATTAAAGCCTCTCACCGATAAATATCATCATAAAGTTAAAGCTAAACATCGGGAAGAGTTTCTCAGAGAAGCTGGTTTGATGGCAGAACCAAAACCAGAAACAGTTTTCTCTAAACTAAAAAAGTTAGCTCACAAAAGTAAGCGCCCCGAACAGCCTGTTCTTAAACCCGGAGAAGAAAAGAAAGCTTTGGAACGCTTGAATGAGCTTACAGTTAAGCATCCGGCAACCTCAAGTTCTGCTGAAACTTTACCTTCTCTAACTAAGCCAATTTCTAAACACAATGAGGCTTTAGAAGAGCTAAAAAAAGTAGCCAAAGGGAAATAACCCTCTCTTTCTCCTGAAACCGGCTCGGAACATTTATAAACGATTAAGATTTTATTCAGGGTATCAGATGATAAGTAAAAAAAGAGGGATGTTTTATGTAGTTTTAGCTTTATCTTTGATACTTTTAGCTCTATTAGTTTTCAGTCCAGCCAGCGCTGCTGTAAATGGCTGTTATACCTATCCAAAAGCCAGCGAGGATTTATACTGTATAGCAGGTGGAATTTTAGAAGATGAAGCCCAGAAAGATTGTGCGAAATATTCCGATTGTAAAATTGACCAATACTTTATTCCTGGCTCTGACTGCAGCGCTATTGATGGTTGTAAAGAAATAACCTGTAAGGTTGATTGTAAAACTCATACTTTAGGCAAGTGCCAGCAGTTAGCCGGAGCAGGAGTTCAAGATCTTGAAGTGCCTACAGAGGAGTATGATTTGTGGTGTAATCCGGGATGTTGTAAATTTACTTCCACTAAAAGCGCTAAAGATTTCTGCCAGTTTAACTTAAACCAATATCAATGCACTAAGCAGGCAGCGTTAAATGGGGTTACTGATTCACAAAAAATAATTTTTGATAATTCTATTGGGATGAACTTAAACCTCTGTGCCCAGACCATTTGCAAGCTCCAAATCACTCCCTCTGACTTAACCATTTTTGTTGGGGGTAGCAATGAGAAAGGAATTGAAGGAGTTAAAATTGTTCTTCAAGGAGAGGCCCAGGAAAAAAATACTGATTCTTCTGGAAATGTTAAATTTTCCGGATTAACTCCCAAAACGTATTTAGTAAAAGCAACTAAAGAGGGATTTCTTGCTGCTTCAGCTACTATTCCGTTAGCTTCTAATATTTCTAAAGTGTACAATTTTACTTTAATTGTGGCGGGGGGGACGGCTTCAATTTCTGGAACCATAACTGACACTAACGAAGCAACTTTAAACGGAGCAACTCTTTCTTGGATAGGTGTAACTGAAGGAAAAATAACTACTGATGCTTCGGGCAAGTTTTCTGCTGGTACTTTCCCTCCGGGGAAATATACTTTTACTGCCAGTATTGTTGGCTACAAGCCCAGCACTAAAACCCTTATTTTAGAAGCAAATGGCCCCACCATGTTAGACTTTAAATTAGAAAAAAGTTCCTTGCAGGGGATAACCGGAACAACTTATTTAGATTCCAACGAGGATGCCGTACTTGATGCAGGGGACACGGTTATCGCTGGGGCTAAGCTTTATGTTGACGGAATCTTCAAAGGCTTTTCCGCTTATCCTGACGGCAAATTTGCTCTAAGTGTGGAAGTGAAAGCTACTGAAGGCACAGAAAAGCACCAGCTTTCTGCTACCCACCAAGATTATAGCTCCGAACAGGAGATAAACCTTGCTAAAGGGGAATCTTTATCTCAAAATTTGCTGTTGACAAGATATTTTGGTGAATGCAGCAAAGGCGGAGCTAATGAACAAAAGGATGTAGAAGCATTTTATGCCATTCCCGTTCCTGGGAAGAAAGAGGTGCAGCTAAACTGGAACAAGCCCTGTCCAGAAGTGATTGGATATGGGATAGAGAAATGTAAAGCCGAAGAGTGCAAATCGATTCCTCTTCCCCCTACGGCTAACGCTTATACTGATACCGAAGTAGAATGGGAAGCAACTTATAGTTATAAAATTTGGGCCATTTATGATTATGGATTGTCCAAAAATCTCGTCGAACAAACCATCACTTTAGGCAGCGAACAGTGTGCTGATCGCTATCATGAATTAACTGGTTGGGAAACGTTCTGCTTTGGACAGACTCCCGAAGAGCGCAAGAAAAAATGGACGTGCAACGACGAAAATAAATTAATGGAATCTGCCAACTGTGGCGAGATGGATGGCACCGGAGAAAATTATTATTGTGCTAGAGTGGCTGAAGGCGTAGCCGAATGCAAAAATACTGGCTCGTGCGGGTTGTTTGGAAATCCGTTTGGATTATATTATAATTCAAAAAGGTGTTATGGCAGTATAGTCGCTGAAGGGGCAAAGCCCGCTAATTACTGTTATTATGAATACACCAATACGGTGGTAGAGCAATGCAAATCTTGCACCAAAGTGAATAGCTGTTTCGATTATCAAAGCCAAAATGCGTGCGAAGTAAACAGCTGTCTCAGTAAAGATTGTACTTGGATAAATGCAGCGAAGAACGAAGAACCAATAATAGATTATAGCTTAATTCTTCCAGGATTAGTCACCTCAGAAACAGGAGCAGGTTATTGTGCTGAGAAAGATTACAAAAAAGATGATAAATGCTCGTTATGCAGCCCTTCGGCAAGTTTGTTTGACAACTATTTCTGCACTGCCCAAGTATGCACCAATTTAGGGAACTGTTTTGCCTCTGCCGGATTAAAATATTGCCAATCCTGCGGAGAAGCTCCTACTAAAGATACCAATTGTTATAGTTATGGAAGCAAATTAGAATGCGTGGGCAGCGATGAAGGTGAAGAAATAGGGATATATAAAGATCCTTCCGAACATATAACTGCTTCGAATGACAAATGCTCGTGGAAAAGATGTAGCTGGGAAGGAAATCCCGGAACTCAAGGCAAGTGTTTCAAAGACGGAAATGTAGATAAGATAGATGACTGTGAAGCTTTTTCAGATGCGGGCAGTACTAACACTTGTCGCATGGATAATTCACCGCCCAAAACTGTTGTAGAACCAGCCGGAGTAAATATAATCTCTTTAGCTCATCCCAATATCACTTTCTTTGGCAACGACAAATATCATAAGTTCGCCAGCCAGCAAAATGACATGGGCACACTTGGATTCTGTTTAACATCTGGAGATGCAACT
>CAZIUU010000035.1:0-3949 GCA_964542815.1 uncultured Methanosarcinales archaeon
ATTTATTTGTCAACGTGAAGAATAAATCTGACCAAAAAGAAATGGAAAGAATTATTCGAAAAACCATGTTGGAGTTTGAAAATGCATCCTCTAATTCTTGGTCTTTGAAGAGGGTCACTTTTCCTATAAAAGTAATTGTCGGGGACCTGGATTCAAAACAGTGGGCAGTTTTAAAAAGGGAAATTATCTCTACCGGCAAGACTATTTATGGAAAATATAAAGAATTGCCTAAAGAACTCAAACATTATTACTTACTTTCATTTGACCTGAAGAATCTCCAGCCTAAACATAAAGTTAAGTTTATCCGGCAGTTATATGGGTATGAATCAAGAAAAGAACAGAAAATTTATCGTAGTTTTGGTATTTTGCAGGATAAAGGAATTAAAATTAATCAAAATACCATTTTGATATCGACAGAACATCACCATCTATTTTTAGACTTGTTCAGGCAATTTAAGATTAAATATCGAATTCGGGAGACCTGGATGTAATCAGTTACATACTTTTCTGTAATTAATTACAGACTAATCACTTCACTTTCCCATCCAACTGCTCCACAAATCCGCACTTCCCGCATTTCATACGAAAGATATTGTCTTCATCACTATAATTACAGCTTATTTCAATTAATTCTGCTTTGTCGTATCCGCAGCTTTTGCAGATATTGTCATGCACTGCTAAGACATTCTTAGAATCAAGCACTTCAATGCGTTTGCTTCCATTGGCATTCTTCAATATTATGGTTTCGGAAGAAGTTTGTATTTCCGGCTGAGGATGGCCTTGCGGGCATTTCAGCCATTTCCCATAGGGATTGCTTTCCGGAATTAATAGGCTTCCGCAGGTTTGGCAGAACATGGTATTCTTGAAAGGAGGGTTGTTTAAAATACTTTTGGAAGAAACCATTGTAGATGGATATCTAGAGTTGAAACTAGTTTCTTTAAGCTTATTTTCTAATTGAAGGATAGAAATCTATATAAACATAAGCTTTCTTCTTAAGGATATTATAATATCTAAAAAACGAGGTGTTTAAGAATGAAAAAGCTGTTAATGATATTGGGTTTGGTTGTTTTGGTACTTTTTGTGGTTAGTTGTGCTCCGAAGGAAGCGGTTGAAGATAGTGATGTAGAATTAGTCGGAGGAGAGGGGGGAGCAATAGCTGGACAGGCTATTTCTGGAACATGTGATGATCCGGATGCAGTTTCCACCTATGATGTAGCACAAGTGTTTAACAAATCAACTACAGTAAAAGGAACAGTTAAATGGAAAGACCAATGTCAAACCGTAAAAGGCAAAATTATCCTTAAAGAAGGGATTTGTACTACTAATGGAAAGATGGCAGTTTGGCAATATGATTGCAGCAAGCAGAATAAACTCGCTGGAGATAAATTTGAATGTGTTGAGGGAGCTTGTGTGAATAAAGCTGTGCAGGCAGCACCAGTAGCTGAGACGAATTGTGCCGATAGTTTAGATGATGATAATGATGGTAATATCGATTGTCAGGACACAGATTGTTCTGGGAAAACAAATGCTAAAGGTTTCGTTTGTTGTAAAAATAGCCAAGAATCGGGCTGTCCAGCAGACACCAAATGTGATGGTGGAAGCTATGATGGAAGTTACCAATGCTTAGGCTGTCTTGCTAATGAATGGGATTGTCCAACGGGGAAAGAGTGTAAAGATAGTAAGTGTATAGGGTTAAATGCTACTGCTCCAGTGAATACTACTCCTGCACCGGTGAATACTACTCCTGCACCGGTGAATTGTACTGCTGGAGCAATAACTACCACTTGTAATGGTAACTTACTTCAAAATAAAACCATTAACCCCTGTACCGAAGAGACAATTATTTTGAGCAGTGAGGATTGCTCTCAAATCAGTGGTATCAACACATCCAAAAGTTGCGTAACATTTAATGGGACACCAAGTTGCAGTGAGTTTTGTGGTTCTGGAGCAACTGTAATAGATTGTCACTACAACAGTTTCTATAAAAAGTACACTTATTACAACTACACTTGTAATAATAATGGAATTAAATGGGCGTATCAAAATAGCCCTTCCAGTTGTCCCACCGGTCAAATCTGCAAGTTGTTTGAAGGATATACCAATGGAGTGTGTGGTTAAATCAAATAAGCAGAAATCTCCAAGATTCATCTGTCAAAATGCTTGCGATTAGGACTTGCTGATAATATAAGAGCTAAGCATTTTGACTTAGGAGTGCACCACTGGTAGACCAGTGGAAACGACTTTATTGGAGATGAATGCTAGTTGATGAGCGGGAGATTTCGCTATATTTGATTTTAGAAAATCCGAATTAGAAAAGTGGCGAAAATCCTCACCATTAGATGGAAATTTTGATAAATTTCCAGCTTGCTGAAAATGTTCACATTTTCATCATATTGTTTGGGATAGCCACTTTTCAGGATTTTCTTTAATTTTTTTCTTTCTTTTTCTTCTTTTCTCACCGCACCTTTTAAATACCACCCCATTCTTCCTTAACGTATGCAGCCTTCACTTAAGCTCTTTCGTATCTTTGGTATAGATATTAAACTGCACTTCACCTGGTGGTTTGTATTCCTGCTATTAATATGGAGTCTTTCTACCGGATTCTTTCCACAGTTCTTTCCCGGTTATCCTATTACCACCTATTATCTCATGGGAATAGTTGCATCTTTACTTTTATTCGTCTCAGTCCTGATGCATGAACTAGCTCATTCTTTAGTGGCCAAATCCAAGAAAATTCCCGTAGAAAGTATCACCCTATTCTTTTTTGGAGGTGTAGCTGGAATTACTACCGAAGATTTGAAGCCAAGTTCAGAATTACAGATGGCGCTAGCTGGACCATTATTTTCGTTGTTATTAGCTGGAGCATTTTTACTAATCAATGGAACAATTGGAAATGGAATTATCGCTGCGGTAACTTTCTACTTGTATCAACTAAATCTTATCCTAGCAATTTTTAACTTAGTTCCGGCATTTCCTTTAGATGGAGGCAGAGCATTCCGAGCAATCTTATATGCTTATTACAAAGACCTAAAGAAAGCTACTAAGATAGCTGCTTATGGCGGAAAGTTTTTCGCTGGAGTGATGTTATTTTTAGGGATATTCGCTTTAATTGGCGGCGAAAGCAGTGGATTATGGTTTATCTTCCTGGGCTGCTTCTTATATGTCATCGCCAAAGCCAGCTATGAGCAGGTAGTAATTAGAGAAGCGTTAGCAAATATTCCCATATCCGAATTAATGAGTAAACCAACAACTGTTTCACCAACTCTGAACTTTCCAGAATTTGTAGAAAAGTACAAAAATACTGCTGAAGATGCGTTTGTAATTAGCGACAGTAAATTTGTAGGAATCTTAGATTTTAAAAGAATAGAACAAACTTCTTCCGAAGCCAAAGCTAAACTTCCATTAAAACAATTAGCCAAACCATTATCTGCTATCAAACACCTGCAAGCCAAAGATTCTGCTTATACTGCATACCGATTGTTCTCAGAAGAGAATTTAGAACTATTGCCGGTATACGAAAATAATAAGTTAAAAGGCTTTATTACCAGTAGCAAGCTTATGCATCGCTTGGCATGGAACTTAAAATATGGAGTGTATAATGGTAAGAAAGGAAATTCTAAAAATTCTGCAAAAATTAACCGGACATAAATTAGTAGAAATAGTCCTGCGGGGAAATTCGGCCATAGATCCTGCTCTGTCGATTATTCCCAACGATAAAGCAGTATTAATTCCTGAAGAAGGAGGCTGGATTCATTATCAAAAAGCACCGAAGAAACTTAAATTAAGAGCAATAGAAGTAAAATGTGCTGATGCCAAGATTAATATTGTTGATTTGAAACGTAGATTAACCTCTAATTCCTGCGGAGCATTTTTGTACCAAAACCCTGGCGGATATTTTGCCGAGCAGCCAATGAAAGAAATCTATGAATTATGCCGGAAGAATAAATGC
>CAZIUU010000035.1:3985-16926 GCA_964542815.1 uncultured Methanosarcinales archaeon
GGAAGCTTCGGAGAATGGAAATTGGTGGAAGCAAAAGTGGGGGGATTTATTTCATGCCAGAATAAAGAATTGTTTGATAAGATAAAAGAGCACACTAAACCATTAACAGACGAAGCTCAATTAAACACAATTCTAACTAAAATACCTGAACTTCCCGAAAGGATTAAATTTTTATTAAGTAAAAGAGAAAAAATAATCAAAGAACTTAAAGGATTTGATGTGGTTCATCCCCATGATTTGGGATTCGTAGTAGTGGTTAAGTATAAAACTGAAGAAGAGAAGAATGAAATTATTTCTTATTGCAAGCAAAACTCACTTCCGTTCGCAGAATGCCCTCGTTATATCCGATTGAATAAGCCGGCAATTTCCATTGAAGTGAAGCAGCTGCAAGAATAAACTATTCTCGTGCGCCTGAACCACGAACTAGATATAACTGACGGGTTTTAGTTTCAGGATGATAATCCGTAGTGGGGTTACGAGAATGATATTCTGGTGTGGTTATCGTTCCCAGCTCCGCTTTGCTTCGTTCCCGAACCATGTCTTCAATCAACCTTTCTGAACCATACACTCCTAAAGCTCTTAAAGCAGCATACATGTTAATCTACCTCCGAATTAGCTGTCGATTGGTGGCTTGATTTATAATGATTTCTTTTTATTTCTCCAGTATGTGCATAGCTCGTTCGCTTGCCCGAATCAAAGTAATATCGATGTCGGGCACTGAGCACGGGTCGCTATAGTGGGCATAGTCTCAGCACGAATCATCAGACGAGCTCACTGGCCATTTGGCGCTATGCACATACTTTCTCCACAAACATTTTTAAAGCATGATTAAGTTTGTTTGGTTATGACCGAATTAATCATCACTGAGAAGCCCAGCTCAGCCAAGAAAGTAGCTGAAGCTCTAGCTGATGGCAAAGCAGTCTTAAAGAAGTCCAAACAATCGCAGTATTATGAATTGACTCATAATAAGAAAGATATCATCGTAACTTCTGCGGTAGGCCATCTGTTTGGGTTGGGAGAACAGAACGGACGAAGTTATGTCTATCCCATTTTTGATATTAAATGGGAGCCTTCATATAAAATTACGAAAGGATTGAATTATGTTAAAGATTATATCGATACTATTTCAGGATTAGCTAAAAATGCAGATGAGTTTACGGTGGCGTGCGATTATGATGTGGAGGGAGAAGTTATTGGATTGAATGTGATACGTTATGTATGCAAAGCTAAAGATGCGAACAGAATGAAGTTCTCTACGTTAACCAAACCTGATTTAGTGGAAGCATATGAACATAAAGCTACCCATTTGGATTGGGGACAAGCTAACGCTGGAGAAACACGACACAAATTAGATTGGTATTATGGCATTAATCTTTCCCGAGCGCTTACTACTTCGGTAAAAGCCGCCGGTTCATTTCGAGTAATGTCTGCTGGAAGAGTGCAAGGGCCGGCATTGAAGATTTTAGTTGATAGAGAGAAAGAAATAGAAGCATTTGTGCCCCAGCCGTTTTGGATGATTGGATTATGGGGAAATTATAAAGATGTCAAAGGAGACTCACCCATAGAAGCGTGGCATGTTAAAGATAAGATTTTTGATGCGAAAGAAGTAACTGCAATTCTAGCTCGAGTTAAAGGAGAGAAAGAAGCTTTGGTCAAAGAAGTTAAGAGGACTAAGAGAGAGCAGCCTTCTCCACATCCATTTGACTTGACTACGTTGCAGACGGAAGCGTATGGGTTGTTTAAGTTTACACCCAAAGAAACGTTAGAGTTAGCTCAGAGTTTATATTTAGCCGGAGTTACTTCTTATCCGAGAACTTCATCGCAGCAATTAGATCCAAAATTAGGATTGCCAAAAATATTAACTCAACTTAGTAAGCAGCCGGAATATGAATTATTATGTAAACAATTGCTTAAGCTGCCCGCTCTTAGACCAAATAATGGAGAAAAAACTGATCCAGCGCACCCAGCTATTTATCCTACTGGAGTTGTTCCGTCAGGATTGAAGCCTAATGAACATAGATTATATGATTTGGTTGTGAAGAGATTTATGGCTACATTTGCTAAAGCTGCGGTGCGTGAGACTATGGAAGTTACACTTGATGTTAAGCAGGAATTATTCTTGACTAAAGGCACTAGGACTGTAGAAGAAAATTGGCATGTGTTCTACAAGCCATATGTAAAGCTGGAAGAGATTACCCTGCCGGACATGAAAGAGAAAGAAGCGGTAAATATTAAAGAAATCAAGAAAGTGGATAAGGAAACCCAGCCCCCCAAGAGATATAATCAGGCTTCTATCATTAAAGAGTTGGAAAAGAGGAATCTAGGAACGAAAGCTACCCGGGCGGATATTTTAGAGAGATTATTTCACCGCGGTTATCTTGAGGGAGTGCAGATAAAAGCGACTAAGCTGGGTGTGGAAACGATTGCTATTTTAGAAAAACATGCTCCGATGATAGTAGATGAGCAGCTTACGGCTGATTTTGAGATGGAAATGGATAAAATCAGAGAAGGGAAAGAGAAGCAGGATAAAGTTTTGGATAGGGCTAAAGTGATTCTAACTAAACTGCTGGCAGATTTCAAGAAGAAAGAGAAAGAAGTCGGTGCCGATATTATTAAATCTTTACGTGAAACGCAGGATGAACAGAATTTTGTTGGTAAATGCCCCACTTGTGATACGGGAAGATTGATGATGAAACGGGGAAAGTTCGGAGCATTTATTGCTTGTGATAAGTATCCTGTGTGTATGACAACGTTTAAATTGCCTTCAGTAGGCACAGTTAAAAGTTCAGATAAAGTTTGTGAAAGCTGCAAGCACCCATTGATAACGGTGCTGATGAAACGGAGAAAACAAGAAGTGTGCATTAATCCTAAATGTCCGGCTAAGACGTCTAAAGAGGAGCAGACAGAAATAAATCGCATTGAGCAGAACAAAGTTGAACGCACCTGTCCAAAGTGTGGAAAAGAGTTAAAGATAAGAAGTTCCGTTTATGGCAGATTTTTAGGTTGTTCTGGGTTTCCAGCGTGCAGGCATATTGAGAAGATTACGGCGGTTAGTACTGGGAGTGTACCAAGTCCTGCAACAACTACTCCTAAAGTTGAGCCAGAGAAGAAAATGGAAACCGTTCTGGTGAAGAAGATTAAGAAGAAGAAAGGGGAGAGTTAAAGTTATAAACTTAAGGTTATTCTACTGAGTTAAAGAGAAAATTAAGAGTGAACAATATGAAAAAGATTATTACTCTGGGAATTAATCTTAAAAAAAAAAAAAAAAAAAGATTAGCATCAGTTGGAGAACTTAAAGAATTAGAAAGCCCTACCTCCGTTGAAGATTTTTTAAACAAAGTAAAGAATGCTGATGTGATATACAGTAACGGAGATTATTTACTAGAAAGTCTGCCCAAGTTAAAAAATGTTTTTGTTACATATCCCTATGTTTAACTTGGTGTTTTCAATTCTGAAGAATTAGAAAAAAAAGGAGTTTTTGTTGCGAACGCCCAAGGGGGGAATAGAGATTCAATTGTTGAATGGGTGATGTATATGGTATTATCTTTGTTTAGGAAATTCACTCCTAGAGTTAGAGCAACTGAGAGTTTTCCATTTGAGCTTCGGGAAAGTTTACCTGACAAAAAAGTTCTTATAGTGGGCCATGGGTGTATCGGCAGCCAGATTGGTGTTTTATGTGAAGCGTTTGGGATGGGAGTGACATTTTTTGAAAGGGGCGATGATTTAATGTCCAGCTCTAAAGATGTTGATTTAATAATAAATTCCCTAAACTGCAATTCAACCAGCAAGAATCTTCTGAATGAGTCATTTTTTATGAATCTTAAAAAAGGATGTTATTATGTTTCATTTGTTAGGCCATATACTTATGATATAGATGGATTAATAAAATCTATTGATGCTGGAATCATTGCCGGAGCGGCTATAGACTGCGACCCAGAAACTTTCGGCGATACAACGAATAATTTTTACCAAAAGGCATTGGGCAACCCCAAGATATTAGTTACACCCCATATTGCATTTTCAACGAAGCAAGCTGTCGCAAAAGGACGTGAAATCGCTATTCAAAATATCGAATCGTTTTTGAAAGGCAATCCCCAGAATATACTAAGAAAGAAGTAATATACTATGAGAAAATACTTAAGACATCTTGCTAATCACCCGTGGCAGCCGCCAGTGTTTGGAGCGGTTACTATTTATGGAATTGTTCAATATGGATGGCTGGATTGGAGAGTTATAGTTATGGGAGGAATAACAATTTTCTTTGCGGTGTTGACGATAATTAATTATAAACAAAAAAGACATTTACACCAATGAACCCCGATTATAAATCAGTATTTTCCATTCTTTCCAAACATCACCACAAAACCATGCTGGAGCAGTTGTCGGAATATTCAGTGTTTCAGCAATTGATTGCTACTTTACTTAGTTCACGTACTAAAGATACCACAACTATTCCGCTGGTGAAGAAGCTGTTTCTGAAATACAAAATGCCGCAAGATTTTATTTCAGCGAGAATTTCTGTGCTGGAAAAAGAGTTGTATGGAATTGGCTTCTATCGAGTTAAAGCCAGAAATATACATAAGCTAAGTAGAATTATTAGAGATAAATACCACAATGTTGTTCCGAATACTTTAGAAGAATTAACTTCACTCCCAGGAGTGGGCAGGAAAACGGCTAATTGCATGTTGAATTATGCTTTCAAGAAACCAGCGATAGCGGTAGATATTCACGTGCATCGCATCTCTAATCGGTTGGGGTGGGTGAAAACGAATACACCTGAGGAAACGGAGCAAGAGTTGATGAAAATTCTGCTACGAGAATTATGGATTCGAGTTAATGAATTATTGGTAGACCACGGACAAAGAGTGTGTTTTCCAAGAAAACCGAAGTGTGAAGAGTGTGAGGTTAGGAAGTATTGTGAGTATGGAAGAAGAAATGAATAATAGTGACATTACCTTAACCTACCTTCCCATATTCTTCCTTACCTGAACTTCCTGCGCTATGGTTACGAAGTGCCGGCCCAAATCTCGCGTAATTTTCTGCTGCTGCTGACTTATCTTAAGCAAACTTTGCAGGTAGCGTTTATGCGGCAAGCCCATGTAATAAACCATTTCTTCCAGCGATAGTTTCTGTGATAGTAATTGATTTACTTCTTCGTACTGCTTATGTAATTGGGATAAGCTTTCGTTGAGGGACTTGGCTTGCGATACAGTTTTGTTAAGAGAATGATAATCATCGTGAAGCATCAGGTTGGTTAGAGCAGCAGCTTTCCGAGAATCGCCATTGAAAGTGGTTAGTTTTAATTCAACTAATTGGGTAGCATGGCTGTGCAACCGTTCGTGTAAATCATGAGCAGCATGGGCTTGCTGCAAATGAGGCTGTGCTGCAGCTATTTTCTGGTTGAGCTCAGCTTTAGTTTTGGGATCTAATCGATTAAGGAAAGGCATATGCTGGTTAGAATTATCTTTGATTTGCTTAATCCAGCTTTCCTGGAATCCTTTGAGATGCTTTCTTAGTTCAGGAAGTACTAACACCTCTTTCTTCAGCTCTTTTAACTCCATGGACTGGCTAGAATTCGCAGGTATATAAACGTTATTGTTATGCGCGTTTCATATTTAAATTATAGACGATTTTGAAAAACCTATATTCGACACAGTCTCATAATCTTATTTCCATAAGATATTCAAAATCGTCTTAGAGGACTTTGGATGAGCTTAACTGTACCGTTCATTTGGGGTTATTCAAAGTCCTCTATACATTTATTTCAGCTTTTTTGCAGTTAAATATTCAGTGATAATCGTTCTAAACTCTATTGCCCGTTGATAAGAGGTCATAGCAATATTTTCGCTGGCATGAAAATTCATCCGATAAGTAAACCGATGTCTTTTCTCTAATTCATAACCAAAGTCTTCCATTGACTTCTTAGCCCTCTGCCATTGAAATAGCTCTTCTGATTCCTGTTGCGCTTCTCCAAACAAAACCAACGCTTTAGACATTCTGGACTCCTTAATCTCTTCCCATTTAATCTTCTTCTTTCCTTCTAAACCAGATCCTTTGATGATAAAGTAAAACAGAAGAGCCAGAAGAGCGCTTTTGTGCGTATCTTCGGTATTCTCTGGAAAAGCTCTTCCATCGTGAGCTAGGAGCAGCTGAGCATTAAAGAAAATGCTGTAATAAGAAGCATTAATGATCCATAACGTTGGGTTGAAATGCTCTTTGCCTAAGACTTTAACGAGGATTTCACGATTCTCAATAAGCCCCATTAGCAGCTTAGCTACGTCTAGGCAATCATCGGCTTTTTCTTTCAAGTGACTTACGAATACTTCTTCTGGTTTCTTCCAAGTCCTCTCCAAGTCCAATTTTTGGAATAAGTTAATTGCTCTTTCAATAGAGGGCTTTGAATACCCCCATTTTCAGTGATTATTCAAAGCACTCTTTGAAGGTTTTGAACAATTAATATCAATTATTCTAAACCTTCAATATCCCTTTCTTTGAACATGTTTCCTCACCAAATAAAAATATGCTTCAGCGTTATGCAAGACTATACTCGCTTCAAATATTTCCCTTCCTACTGTATTTTTCTCTCCCAACATCTCATAAAACCAATCCATGGTAGAAACCTCAAATTCTACGTTGTAATTTAATTTATTTAATACAGACTTCACTTTATTTTTAAATGCTTCTAGCTTGCTTTCTTCTTGAATGATAAAGAATAAATCTATGTCAGATTTTTTAGTAGCTTTATCTTTAGCGTAACTCCCAAAGATAAGGGCGATGTATAACTCAGCAGACAATTCCTCTTTTAGTTGAGTGAAAAGATTGTTGATGTGAAAGTGTTTGGATAAGAATACTCGTGATGTTTCTATAGAAGCTATGGCTAACTGTTCGGGGTGGTCAAATCTAACTCTACACAAACTGCTTTTTCCAGCAGTAGTTATAGTCAGCAATTTTTTCTTCTCTAGTTCCTGCACCGAATGATAAACATGAGGATAAGCCAACTTAATTTTTTGTGCCGACTGGTTAATAGATTGAGCTTCCAACGGTTTTTGGATAAGCTGTCCTAATATCTTTGTTTCACAGGAGGTTAACATTTCGTATTATAGGTTAAATGTATAACATTATAGGTATTTAGTATATAAGCTTTTCTGAAGAAAATTTGGTTGGATGAAGCTTAATCCAATTTGGGTGATAATTCGTTTACCGTATAAACCCTCATCCACGATACAAATGCCAAGAAGAGCGCTACGGTTATTACTGTCCAGGCGGTGGAAGATAGAAAAACATTTGCTGAAGATAACCCTGTGCTCATTGACCACAAGATGATGCTTAACAGGATAAGTGTAACCCAAGATAACAAGAATAGTTTCCATAGCTTATCCCAATGCGACTTGAGGGAATGGAAAGTATTTCCAACTGCATCCCACACTTTGTGCTTTTCTGCCAGTGAGTATAACATTATGAATGTGAGTAATAAGAATATTAATAGGAAGAATAAGTTAATTATCTGCCATGTGGCGGTATATGCAGTTCCGGTTAGTGGGATTAATAGGCTTATGGTTAAACGGAAGAGAGCATAAATTAAGATGTAAATGATAAAAAAGAGTATCAATAGCAACGTCATCATGTTCCAGCGCCAGAAGTTGAGCCAAGAGAATTTCTGAACGGTAAGTTTACCCCATATAGATTTTTGAGCTAAAGAGAAGAGCATGAGGATAACCGCAATTAAAGCTATTCCGCCCCCTACGAACATGACAGTGAAGATTTTTATTTTGCTCAGGAAGTCTTTAGCAGTTTCTTCCGTGCTGGAGAGAAGCATCATTTTTAGTTCATCGGGTGTTTTTCCGTTGCTGATGGCATAAGCTTTAGCCGTAAGGATATTTCCAAAAGCGAGAATGATTAGTACGATTGCGGCAATAGCTGCTGCTTCTAATATGAAAGTGTACCAGAAGTTCCGATTTAGCTTGAACGAGTGCAGGTAATGTTGTAGGGTAGGGTTCATGGGATTATATTCTCCTTTTTGTTTAACCTTTTTATTTCTTTAGGTTCCAATCTCTTATTTTGTTCTGGTTCGCAGAGATAATTTTCATCACTGATTATAGATTTTCCTATTTTTCTTTCTGCATCTTTCCGGGCATTACCTGCCACTTCTCCTCCTTCTTTGGCAGATTTTCCACATTCTAAAAAACCGTCAGCGTCTTTATTTTTAGTGATTTCTGTCGTAACTCTTTCGCCAAGCATAGAGAAGATTAACTCTAAATCATTCATGTGGTCGCGTAAGTTCTCTTTTTTCAGTCCTTTGAGTTGTTTGTATTCGCTGGGAGTCATACCAAACGTAGCTTTAGATATTTCTGCGGTTAGGATGGCATATTCCCGTTCTGTTTTGACTTTTCTTTTTTTCCATTCGTCTGTAAGTTCATCTCTTATGGCAATGCCCCTAACTCTCTTTTCTATCCAGTCATCAGAATAGCCTTTGGCTTTATAAAGTTCTTTCATCCGCTTTTGAGCTAACTCTGGATCTTGGATTTCTTGGACTCGTTCATAGCCTACTTTAGCCAACCACAACTTAAAAGGTTCAGCTTTGGATGAAGGGATAGATTGAACTATACGAAAAGCTCCTTCGGTATTAGAACAATTGATGTTTTGAAAGCCTCCGGAGGTAGGAATTGGAAGGGGGGTGGCAATTTGCCCCCATCCTTTGGAGAGTTCTTCATCCCGGCGACGCATATCTTTTAAGTAACCTTTGGGATCAACAGAATTAGTCAAAACAGCTACGATATCTTCTATTACAAACCACCATTCATTATTGTACCACGTTTTTCTTACTATCTTTCCTTCAAATATGGCTAAAGCGTTTTCCATTTCTGTTGAGTAAAGTTAATGGTAGTATATAAATCCTATTCGCATCTGTCCAGTGCGGGAGTGGCTACCCTGTTTGGGTTTTTAGGGGTTGGTGAGCGAGAAATCTGTAATTATAGTCTGTCTAGTGCCTTTGTCCAGTGCACTGTTTGGACTTTGGTTTCAGTTTTTAATGCCTATAATTATATATTCATTTCTACTTCGGGTGAGGTGGAAGTTACGGAAGAAGTTCGGTCAGATCCGCCGTATTCTACTACGCCTTTATCACTGATGATGAAGTCAGCGCAGATGTTTTTGATTTCGTCACCTTCAATATCTTTCATGGGATCTTTTAACCTAATGCATACTTTATTGTAGTTCTCTTTAAGATATCTTACAATAACTCCTCCGTCAGAGTTGCCGTTCTTTAGTTCTATTACTTGTTCAGGGGGGGTGCCCACTTTTTTGAAGATCCAAGTAGATTTATCTCCAGTTAGCTCTATATTTAATTTTACGGCGATGCCATCTTCGTCTACGTAGGGAGTGTTGGCTCGATCACTGGGTGCAGTTACTCCCCAACTTATTTTGTAGAAGTAACCTTGGACTGGTTCTTCTGAATCTGGTTGGTTGTCTTCGTTTTCATCTGCGTAACAGAAGTCGTTTACACATACTTGTTGTTTGGCGCATTTCCATTCAGCTTCGATTTTAGGATCGGTGTTTCTTTCGCATAAGATGGGTGAGGTTTTACTGCTCTTTTCAGCTTGGATTGCTCCTACGGATTGGGCAGTTCCGTAAGGATCGAGGATAAAAACAGCGGATTGTCCAGGGCTGTGAGAACGTTTAGCGTCATCGTAGTCGCAGGCTTCTCTCATGAGCTGTTGGTCTATTCCAACGGTCCATCTCCAGCCGGCAGAGCTCCAGAATTCACTATCAGCATTAATCAGCCAATTCTGAGAGAATTCTGTTCCGAACAGGAGATTGGAGAGGGCTTGATAGCTGCCGAGTTTGGACATAGCTGTAGCGAAGGAGCCAGCGAGAGAGGTGTATGGGAGTGCTGGAGCGTACCATTTTTCTAAGCCTTCTAGGTAGAAGGATTTATCTTCAGCGGATTTTTGAGCGTCTTGGAGTTCTTGGACAGGCTTTTGGGCTTCGTTATTGGCTTGTTGATTCGCATCAATTTTAACGTTTACTTGGGTAACTTTGTCTCCTTGGTTTGTTTTTTTCCAAGCATCACTAGTTATGTCTATCCCGACTGCTGCTGCCACAGTGTCCAAATCTCCGGTAAACCCGGCCACAACTTTGCCATCTTTAACTGCTCCGGAGGGTAGTGCTGTAATAGCTTCTTGCGTTACAATGTAATCTTTGCGTTCAGAAGACGCCTCATAATTATTTTGTGCTTGTGACACTAACTTTGCTATTTCCTCTGCAGCTGCGGCATGAGTGATTTCTCCGCTTACAAGCTTTTGTTCTATTTCCTGTTTTGATGACGCTATTAGGGCATTACTGGAGATTGTACCCCACTTGCCATCTTCCGGTACACCAACTAATCTCTGGAGTTTTTTAATTTCAGACACGTCTCCCTGTTTTAATTTATTAACGTCTATGCCTTTACTTTCTAACTTTTTGACAAATGAAGGATCGCTATCAATCTTTGATTTTAAATCGGTGAATTGAGGGTGGTTAGGGTCAGTATTATATGAATCGGTTACCACCTCTTGTTTTGGAACTGGTGCAGGTGGAGGAGGTGGCGGAGCGGAGACGACTTTTGCTGGAACACTTTCAACAGTTTTACCTTGGTCAATTAATATTTTTGCCTCATTTGGCGTATACCCCTTATCTTTCCATTGTTTTGCTACCTTTTCATCATAATTTCCAGTCACAGCATACCACGGTTTTACATCTGCTGCTGAAAATCCGGCACCTTTCCAGTCTTTTGCTATGTATGGATAATTTCCTACAGATCCAAACCACTCTTTTGCGTCGGCGGGAGTAAATCCATTATCTACCCATTTCTTTGCACTCTCAGAATCTGTAATACCTACCGCATTCCATTCATCTTGTGAAAAAGATGTTGCTGGTGATTGGGCAGCGGCGGGTTCGGGTTCGGCGGGGGGAGCGGGAGGTTGAGCAGATACTGGTTTAGGTATAACATTACCACTACTATCTACATAAGCTATATCTCCGACATAACTACTGGTGTATGCCTGCTCAAAGCTCGCTGGCTCCCCTGATGTATCAAGATATGTCCACCCCTCTGTACTGTCCTTCTGCACCGCTTTAAATTTTCCATCAACTAACACAAACAACCCCACATTTTCATCAATAGTATTCTGATAGAGAGGGAGATTATTTTTATCACCAATTGTAACTTTTGGAGCTAAAAGAGTAAATTCACGTGTTTCCCCAGAACCAGTATTAATGGTAATTGCTTTTGTCTCAGAATTTATGGTAGCAGTAAATTTAGGTTTGGCAGCGGTGGGGGGTTCGGCGGGTGTGGCAGGTTTAGAGACGGGGGCGACGGGTGCGGATTCGGCGGCAGGCGCAACTGCTACTTCTTTCGGAGCAAATAATTCAGCAGATATCTTAGCATATTCATCATCGTTCAGCTCACTTTTCATATCGGAATCTAAATCACTACCAGTTATTTCTTTGTATGCTTCTTTAATTAATTTAATTTCCGTAGGAGATCGCCCTTCAAGTAAATTATAAATTTTATTTTCATCAGTTCCCCATTGACCAACTCCTGCAGATTCCAATTCATAAGCGACTTCTTTAGCGACAGCTTTCTGAGTAAATGGACTAATTGAGCCAAAGGCTGGTTGAGAAGGTACTGGTTCGACAGGTGATGCTGGTGTGGTAGCAACTTGTCCAGATGGTATTTTACTAACGACAAGATTATTTTCTTTCGGATTTACCCATTCATAACCTGAAGCAGGAAAATAGGTTGTGCCATCATAAAGTATCCCTTCTTCTAGCTTCCCTTCTTTTGTGTACACTTTCCCACAGCCCGATTGACTTTCTATAGTACAGGTGCCAGATGGGGATTCAATCCAAACCTTCAAGAAGGTAACAAATACTGCTGTTTTCGGAACCCCTTCTGGGCGTGATGGTTCGGGTTGGGCGGCGGGTGCGGATCCGGCTGGAACCGGTTCGGAAGCAGGCCCGCCAGGATTCCCCTGAGCCGCCCCAGATGCATCTCCTACAATCGTAGGTTGAGGTTCAGAATTAACCACCACCACGACTCCACTTGAACCTACCGTTACCACTCCCGGTGTAAGGTATGTGCTAGTGGATGCTTCACCCGCTGAATTAACGACAGTTGGATTACCCCCGCCATCAAGCGTAACAAATTTCCATGTTCCATCACTTTGCTCTTGCACATTTCTCCAGGCATTATCAACAAACACAAACTGTTCTTTAGAGTTTCCTTTAGTCCCTTCATAAGCGGGAAGAGCCACACCACTCACCGTGATTTTTTCGGACATAGGGGTATAAGTTACTTCACTAGCTCCATCAACCGCTAGTAAACCATCACTAGAACCTGAAAGAGAATATTTTCCCTTACTTACTACACCACTGTTCAGTTCAGCTTTAACAAAAGTAAATGCACCATCACTAACACTGATAACCTTAATATTCGTTTGTGGGTCTTCTTGGCTACCCGTCTTTAATACTTTATCTCCCATTTTATACCAAGTATCTTTTTTAAGAGATACCGTCGTCCCAGCTGTTATAACAATAGGATCTTCTTTTGAATCTCCCACCGCCTTCCCCACCAACGCCTCTCCTCCTCTATCCCACCAGCTCATTCCAGCACGATTAGCCGGATTCCCCCACAGAAAACACTTAATAGAGCCCCAGAAACCAGCACAATTATCAGCACTCTCATCCTCAGCAAACGTAAACGTACTCAAAACTAGCACAAACACCAATAGTACACCAAATAACCTCTTTTTCATGGATTTAAGCAAGATATTCTTCTAAGGTTTAAATTAGTTTCCTAATCTCCCTTTCTAATTCTTCTTTTGAGGGCAAGTAAAGCTTATATTTGGACACAAACAATTGGTTGGAAATTCCACCTAAAGCATATTCTACAAAAAAGTTAT
>CAZIUU010000036.1:0-1870 GCA_964542815.1 uncultured Methanosarcinales archaeon
GTAGGGGGCACGTCCCCCTGTGGCTCTCGAAGTGATATCGCAGGGATTTTGACCTTATGATGCTAAACAAATTCCAAAAATCTTAATAAAATTCTGTTTCTCCTTTTAGATATATCCCCTGCTTCAATTCTACCGGTCTCCAAGTATCTTGAACCAGTTCGGCTTCCAGCCATTTAGCCAGCTCTTCCGGATTGCCAATGGTGGCACTTAAGCCTATTAATTGGGGCTGGAGCAGGGATTTGAGCAAAGTTAGGATTATTTCCAGCGTGGGGCCCCGTTTGGGATCATTCAATAAATGTATTTCATCTATTATAACTACTTTGACTTCAGAAAGCCAGCCTACACGGTGTCGTAATAAAGAATCCAGCTTCTCATAAGTTAGGATTAAGAGGTTGTATTTGGCCAGATAATTTGATTCAGAATCCAAATCGCTAGTAGACAGGACTGCTTTAAAAGGAGTAGATTCCAGCAGCCTTTGATATTCTTTGAACTTCTCGTTAGCTAGAGCTTTGAGCGGAGAGAGATAAAGGGCTTTATGTCCTTGCTGGAGGTGTTGGGCAATAGCCATAGTAGCGATTAAAGTCTTGCCTGAGGCAGTAGGGGCGCATACTAGTAATGATTTGTTATCTAACAGTCCGGCTTGGATTGATTTTTGTTGTACTGGGGTTAAGGAAGAGTATTGGGAGTAGAATTGATGAAAGAAAGGGGGTAAAGGAAGAGTGTCAATGGGCATGAGCTGGTTAAATTATGCCTATATTTATATATTTAAGCATTCTCGGCACAGTTCAGAAAGTGAGTGATAATCATCTTAAGTGCCAAGAGGCGAATGAAGGAGTTACGACTGCTTGCAGGGTACGTTAGGTTGGACTTACTTGATTACTACTACTTTTTTTACTGCGAGGAACGAAGCAATAAGTCCACCGAGTGAGCGGCACAGATGATTATCACTCAGAAAAAGAACTGTGCCGCATTCTCTTTCCAGAAATGGATGTCTTTCCTGAAAGTACGGTTGCAATAGTATAGCAAATGTGTTAAATATTCGTACTTTTATCCACACATTTGCTATTAGTAATTGTGAACAAATGTTCGATAATTATTCACAATTACTATAAATGGAATGAAAGGATTGCGAACATCGTGATACATCGGTATGGAAAGATAGACGACACCGTTGTTTTTGTACTTATTCTGAGAGGTTGGGAGATTTTGAGAAGGTGATGGATGAAATAGTTAGGTTTTATCAAAAAACAAGTAAGAAGAAAAGTAAAGTGTGGGGTTAATTTGATTAAGCTCAAATAATCACTATAAAAGAACCTACTCCCGGGTGCTCCTCCGTTAAATGTAATCATTGATTGTAACTATTTTTAGATAACAACCCAAATACGCACGAGCTTTATTTATCCTTTTTTAGGATTGCATTTAACACTAACTAAGAACTAAGTTCTAGTTTTAAGTTTTGTTATTTGAAAATGATGAACCGCTCTGCGTCGCAAATTTTAAGCTTTCGGCCGTTCTAGGGAAAAAAGAGCCTCTGAAACCGGAAAGGCTTGCGAAAGACTTATAAAAGGTGCATTGGTAAACTGGAGTAATACTAATTAATTCGGCTTACGCAGCCGTCTCTAAAATCGAAAAGTGGCACTGGAAAGGTGCTTCTTTCGGAACTTTTGAGATGGGTGAAATGGTCGAAGAAAGGTGTATAAAACAGGAGGATTTTGAGAAAAATGGAAATAAAAAGATATGCGAAAAGATTGTTTGCTTTAGGTACAGGAGCATTAATGCTTGGTGCCACTGCTATGGGTGCTATGGCTGCTGACTTGAAAGATTATCCAGCTTTCTTTGTGAAAGATGGCTCTTTCAATGGATATTTAGT
>CAZIUU010000036.1:1880-14923 GCA_964542815.1 uncultured Methanosarcinales archaeon
ACTTGGCTATGACTGACATCGCTGCAGGAATGAAATATAAGAAAGCTGCAGAGACTACCACTACTACAATTAGTGGAGATGCGTGGAAAGTTGGAACTTCGGCTAAGAAATTAGAAATGGCCAACAGCAATGCTTCAGCTAGCGCAATTGCAGGAGAGCAGTTGTATGACATCAACACTTTTATTGGTAAAGATGAATTGAAAGCATTAGCTTCTGGAACTTATACCACCGGAGAAGGAACATATAACTACAACCAATACCTATATTTTGATGTAGGCAATTTAAACACTAATGAAGTTGTGAAGTATGCTGAAGATGACGATGATAAAGTAGCTGACTTCTTGTTTTTCCAGAGTGGAAAGAACATGACTCGGTACTTGTTAGAATTCACTTCACCAGCTCAGTCTGATGTTACTGATTCAGCTGGCTCAGCAAGCACCACCGGAACTTACTTGGATGACTCTGAAAATACCAAACTTAGCTTTTTATGTAAAGAATATACCGTGGTTATGGCTCGAAGATCCGGTTCAACTGCTGAGAACAGCATTAAGTTAGTATTGATGAGCGGTTCGACCAAAGACTCTTTATTAGAAGGGGAAGAGAAGACCTACACTGTAGAAGGCAAAGAATACAAGGTTAAGTTGACTTATGTAGATGCTACCTATGCCAAGTTCAGTGTAAATGGTGAAACCACCGATAAATTACAGGTAGGAGAGACTAAAAAACTATCCGATGGTAAAGAAATTGGTGTTTCTGAAGTGCTGTACCAAGCCTATGCTGGCGGTGTACATTCAGCCACTTTCTTCTTGGGAGCAGGAAAGATGGAGTTAAAAGATGATAATGTAGAAATCAACACCTCCGATTATGCTGTAGTTAAGAGCGGCAGTGAAGATGTGGATGGGTCTGCAGTAATCATTATTGGTACAGATAACAACTCTACTTTTAAGATAAACTCTATCCAAGTAGATATGTTAGCGGACGATGACTACTTTGTGCCTGCTGGAAGCAAGCTGAGCGATATTATTGCGGCTAATGGAGACGAGAAAGAAGTATTGTTCACCAATAATTGGGATATTCAATACAATGGATTGTCTACCGAGAAAACCCACGATATTCAACTGACTTCGAATACAGATAGGAAGTATAAGTTAGTGTGGTACGATGGTGATGGCAAGAAAGTAGATATGCCCTTTGTGTATGCAGCAAGCAGTACTGCTATACAATTTAGTGAAGACAGTACGGATAAGAAAGTTATCTTGGGTTCTGAAAACGCTACTATCTCTAAGAATGACTACTTTGTCATTACCGGTGGAACGCCAAGTAGTGGAACAGCTAAATCTTATCTGTTGCAATATAAAGGTGCAGATAAATCTACTGCCTCTAATGCTAAGATAAAGTTTAAGAGTATTGGCTCGGGCGAAACTTTGGAATATAGCATTGCTACCACTGCTCCAATAGCAACTATTAAGATGGGCGGATACTCATTTAGAGTAGACAATGTTCAGGCAACTACAACTAGTGACTTCAATGTTTCGGTGGACTTGGATGCTGATGGAACTAGGAACGAATCCATCTTTGTACCGATCGTGGATGAATATGGTGCTATGATTCAAATTACTACCAACAGCACAGATGGTACTAACTTGACTACACCAGGAATTACTATTAATGAGACCAACATAAGTATTTCCACGCCTTACAGCAGTGACTACGATGATCAGGTGCCTTCCAACATAACCATCCAGATTGGAGCAACTACCACTAATGAAGTAACTGTAGACCAGTTGTATGTAGACAACGCCTTTGCAACTAACCCCTTGTTAAATCCAAGTGGGGAAGAGAACTTGTACTATGGTTATACCAGCATGGGTGGAAAGTTGAAGTACTATACTCCAAGTGGACAGCCGGCAGAATTGACTTACTCCTATCCGGAGAACCAGAGACTGCCTCAAGTGTATGTCACTAGTGGAGCAACTACTTCAAGCAGCACCACTGATGGGTCTTGGACTGCAGTAGCTATCGTAGATGCTACCAAGCTGGACAGCGAAGTTGCTGACTTCAAAGCTCAGAACTTGATTGTAGTTGGTGGACCTTGTGTCAACACCGTAGCTGCCTCCTTATTAGGCAACCCCGCTGAGTGTGCTTCTGGATTTACTGCAGGAGTAGGCTTAGTCAAGTTGATTGAGAATGGAGACAAAGTAGCCATGTTAGTAGCAGGTTACAGTGGAGAAGACACCAGAGCTGCTGGGAAGTTCGTAGCTAACAAGTGGAAAGACTTATCTGGCAAAGAAGTCAACATCGAGACTGCCAGTGGAAGCATAACCACCGTAGCTAAAGTAGAAGCAGTACCTGCTGCTGAAGCTGCAGCAACTACGCAATAAGCCGATTAAGGCTTTTTTTCTTATTTTTTTAAATATTTTATTTGTTAAGTTCTAATTATATATTTGTGGAGTGAAAAATGAACTCAGAAAATGCTTTAATTGTTTTTGAAGGCAAGAATATCCGCAGATTATGGCACAAAGATGAATGGTATTTCTCCATTATAGATATTGTAGCCGTTTTAACTGATAGCTCCATACCCAAAAGGTACTGGTCTGATTTAAAAGCTAAGCTTCTAGAAGAAGGATTTGAACCGTACGATAAAATCGTACAGTTGAAAATGCCCGCAGAAGATGGTAAATTAAGGGAAACTGACGGCGCCAATACAGAAACCATGTTTAGAATAGTCCAATCTATCCCCTCTCCCAAGGTCGAACCATTCAAAAGATGGCTGGCTCAAGTTGGCTACGAGAGAATCCAAGAAATTGAAAATCCAGAATTAGCACAGAATCGGGCTAAAGAATATTATGAACTTAAAGGCTACCCTAAAAGCTGGATTGATAAGCGGTTGAGAGGAATTGCCATAAGACAGGAATTAACTGATGAATGGAAAAAGAGAGGTATTGAAGAACAGAGAGAATACGCAATTTTAACTAACGAAATTTCTCAGGCTACTTTTGGAGTACCCATAAAGATTCACAAGAAGATAAAAGGGCTTGAACCAAAATTCAAAAATCAAAATCTGAGAGATCACATGACGGACTTAGAGCTTATCTTTTCAATGCTTGGTGAAAGGCTTACTACTGAGGCAACTCGTAAAAAAGATGCCGATGGCTTTGCAGAAGGATTAGAAGCAGCCAATGAGGGGGGTACCGTTGCTGGAAGAGCTCTCCGAGATGCCGAAAGAACATTCGGAATTAAAGTTGTATCTCCAGAAAATTACTTGGATTTAACTAAAAAGAAAAAAATAGGAAAAGAAACAAATAATAAAGAAATTGCCTGAAAACTTGCTATCCCACGGCAATTTCTTCATTTTTTCTTTCTTGTATTTTTGAAGAAATTTTTACAACAGCACTTCATTAGCCAGCCGTAGAATTAAGTTGTACTTTTCATTAATATCTGCAGGCATGGACAGCCCATTTTGAGCCAAGAGGCTTTTAAAATAAATTCCGTCAAAATTGTAGCATATGTTGAAGAATTGGTGATTATATTCTTCCGAAACCGATAATTTTGTATTTAACACCTTAACTTTAAATGTTACCCATCGGTTATGCAATTCTTCCAGTATAGTAATGCCTTCCTGCAACCTGAACTCATCTATGGTTAACTTTCCACCACTGCCACTACCAGAACATTCTTCCAATTGATAGTACTTATTTCGAACCGAAGTTCCATCAAATAGTGGCTGTATTCCTAACGGGTAAGTTCTACAGCCAAAGGGCCGAGTCTGATAGATATTACATCCTTCAGTTTTAAGAAAAGGGCATTCCGGAGCTGTTTGGAGCATACAGGTAAGCATATTCCGGTTTTCTTCGTCAAATATAAAATAACTGTACTTTTGATGAAATTCTTCCGTTGAGATATTTAATTTAGTGCACAGTTGAAGTATATCATAGGGTGAAAGCCTTATTTTTGATTTCCGACAGCATTTTCCACACTGCCTGCACCTAAACTTTATTTTGTGGAATCCTTCTTTAAATATCATTTGTTGGTGATATCGCCCAAGGGGCGACGGGGAGTTTTTACTCTTAGGCCGGCCTAATTATTTATTATCCCATCAGCATATCTCTTTTTTTCTTTTCCAGAAACTTATATACTGTAGAATGCATCGCTCCGTCTATTAACTTAGCGATTCCCTGTCGGGCAATTATCACCTGATCCTGCTCTCCGATAATTCCGATAGTCTTTCCATATACTGAAATATAAGTATCGGTAAGCCGTTCTAATTCTTCCCGAGACTTCCCCCCTTTGCCGATAATTCGTCCTTTAATCCGTTCCATATCATTCTTGCTTCGGGTAACTATGCTCAAATCGATTAGTTCCAGTGCATAATCCGTTTTAAGCAACAATAACGCTACTTTGGGGTTAAAGCCTCTTCCGATAGCTTTTACAATCTCTCGCGTTGTATACAATTTTAATCCATCTTCGCAGGTAATGGCTACCAATCCATCTTTAGCGATATTTAACTTGCATCCGCTTTGGGCTTCCACCAGCTTCTTAGTATCACCATCTTTACCTATGAGCACAGCTACTCTTTCTTCCGGAATTCTTAACTCGTACAATACTTCAGAATCATTCTCAATTGGATGTTCATCTTCAGTCATGTTTCTCTTCACTAGCAGTTACTTTTTTAAATGTTTGCTCGAAATCTGCTTTGACTCCTTTAGATTCAAAGAATTTTACGATGTTTCTTACATCTCTTTCCAGCAGTTCCTGAGAATTAGGTGTTTTGGTCAAAGTTCCCTGAGAAAAGTCGATGAAATAAGGTTTTTCATTGTAATTCAAAATATTGAATGCGGATAAATCACCATGAATTAACCCTCGATGATAAAGTTTTTCCATCTGGTCTACTACCTCTGCAAAGAATTTTTGAGGATTTTTGGGAGTTAAGTCTTTTAAAGGTGGTGCAGGCTCCTCGTCCCCAATCATCTCTTCTATAATGATGTTAAACTTCCAGGCGATAGGTTTAGGGGAATTTATCCCTGCATCTTGTGCTCGGTGCAGGTTTTTATATTCGCGCTGGGTCCAGGCAAAGATTATCTCGCGATGTTTATTCTTCAATCCCTCGTAACGTGAATCTTTGCGGATATAATCATACATCCGTTTAAAATCACAATTCTGGATGCGATAAATTTTGACGATAACATGTTTATCTCCCTTTTCAGCGAGAAATACATTACTCTCTTTACCTACTTTAACCGGGCCGAGCAATTGGTCGAAATAATTTCTACTTTGAAGCTCGAATAAGTTGCGTTCAGTAAACTCGTCGAACACGCCTTTTATAGTACGGAATCGCTCCTGACCAGTTCGGGTGACCATTTTAAATAAGAGAATAGTTAGAGGTGTTTAAATATCTTTGTGAACCCCCAGAAACCATTTCTCTCAAAATAAGCACCACTTGAAGTTAAATTTATATATACGCGGTGTTTAATCGAGGATATGGCAATTCAAACTAAATTAGGGCAATCGGCAGCTGGTGCAGCGGTGCTTTTAGCCGTTATCGCAGGCATGCTGATAATGTTTATCGTTATGATACCGCCTCAAGATCGGGCAGAGCTATTAGGAGATAAAACGCCGTCTTCTACCAGCTCAGGAACCACTGCTTCAACTTCTACCAATAACCTGCTTACGGTATCTCCCGGAAACATAGATTACCTAGCAACTAAAGAAATTGAGCACCCGCTTCCGGTGATTAATGTATTCACCGAAGTAGAAAGCCAGATTTTAGCGGAGAAAAATTTAGTTTATGTTAAGCAAGGAATATTCTCTGGAGAAAGCAACACGTTCAAATTCAGCGTAGATGACTTAAACAATCTGGAAAAAGCCTATCTGTATTTCAAAGTTAAAGGCTCTACCGGCAGATTGGTAGTAACCCTGAACGGAGAAAAAATATTTGATGGGCTTCTCGAACCAGGAGCATCGATACCTTTAACTCTCCCTAAAAGTAGTATTAAAGCTGAAAATGAAATCATCTTCAGCGCATCTTCTCCCGGCTTAAAATTCTGGGCCACCAATGAAGCCTCCTTAGAAAATATCCAGGTAATAGCAGATATTACTAATCTCGACAGCCAGTCTTCATCTAACATATTCTTAGTCTCAGAGATAGAAAAGAAGAATATGGAAAAAGCCACCTTAAAATTCAAGCCTGAATGCCTTCCTAACCAAGTAGGCAAGCTTAAAGTATTGATTAATGGAAACGAAGTGTATAATTCGGTTCCCGACTGTGAAATTTCGGTAGTCCCTTTGGAAGTATCTCCGGCTTTAATCAAAGAAGGGGACAATAGCTTAATCTTCCAAGCCGATAAAGGCAAATACTCGCTTTCGTTTGTCACGTTTGAATCTAAGCTGAAAGCGATTGAATATCCCACTTTTTACTTTGACTTAACCTTAGCCCAATATGAAACTGTAAAAAATAACGATGCGGATATAATACTAAAGCTGGGCTTTGTGGATTCTACTGAAAGTAAATATGGTGAATACTTTGTCAATGGAGACATAAATTACTTTGACACTAAAGATTCAACCTATGAGAAAGATATCGGTGACTTAGTGGTTAAAGGAAAGAATTCCGTTAAGTTGAAGCCGAAGAAGACGTTAGAAATTCGAGAGCTTAAAGTTGATTTAGTCAAGTAACCGGGTTTTATTTTTCATTCCATTATTTATAATCATAAAAAAGAGGTCAGTATGGGAAAGTTTGGCGGCATTTTAAGTAGTTGGAAAAAGTCTTCTGGAAAAGGTAGCAGTGCTGCTGGCAAGCCGGCTTCTTCTAATTCTGGTTCAGCTGCTTCGGGAGGAACATCAGGAGGAGTTTCAGGAGGAATTGGTTCATGGTTAAAAAGCGCCGGGGGAACTGCCGTCGGTGCGGTAGGAGGAAAAGTGGCAGCGGCAACCGGAGCAGCCCAAGCAGCGGGAACAGCAGTAGCTTTTGGAGCAGTAGATCAAGTAACCGGAGCAGCGAAGAGTACGAGTTTTATGATTGTGGTCTTGGGCACAATAGAATATCTGTTGAGATTGTATTACGGCACTAATTCCCTGATTTACATTCTTTCATTAGTTCTGTTCGTTTTAGCAGGTTATGCTTTAGCAGCTAAACTTGACCAAGGCAAAGCAGCTATTTTGCTTCCCATGCTTATCTTTGTAGTATGGTACTTTATCTACGGAGGAAATTACGAGCCAACTTTCTTGATGTATTTTGCTATTGTAGCTATAGGAATTTCAGTGTTGTTTGCTTTAGTGAGTAAAGGTGATAGTGTTAAGCCTGAATTATATGGATTAATTCCAGTATTAGTTTTCTTTCTGGATATTGGTTTAATCCCTTTCTTGGTAGAAAAGATGAATTTTTCTATAACCCCTCTATTAGGAAGCTTAATCTTGTACATGCCGTGGTGGGCGTTCTTGGGAGTTATGACTCTGCCTACCGGATCATCTAAAGACGGAGGAACTAATTTCTTAATCAATGTGGCTAGGATTGCAGGAATAATGTATATAGTATTGGTATTATTCATAGTTGCCGTTCCTGATGCGGGTTATGCTAAAACACAACTGCCCGGGACTGCGGATTTTGAAGCAGCACAATTGCGTGTCAAAGCACAACTGCCCCAGAAAGAAAATCCGGCTTATTCTAATCTAGTGTGCATCTTCTCTGAGCCGACCGATACACCTGGATGCGTAGAACGCCGGCAAGAAGCTTCAGAATTAAATTACATCTGTGAAAAGATGGAAAAGAAAGAGCCGGGAACAGGTGCGTATGAATCCTGCTTGAAAGAGAAAAAAGAAGAGAAAGAAAAAGAAAAACTGAAAGTAGCCGGAGCTAGTGATGCTACGGTTAAAGAGCCTACGACGGCAGAGTTTAAATTCAGCCAGTTCTTTCCCAAGTTAACTTACGCTGCTCAGGGAGAAAATCTCAAAGTAGGCTATCCTACTGAATTAGAGATAAAAAATCCTCGCCTGCAGAAGTTTACCATACTAGTATCGTGCAATTTTACTTCTAAAGGCAAAGATAAAGAATCATTTCTAGGGACTATTGTTGGAGGAGAAAATGAAATTAGCTTAACCGTAGATGAAGCTGTTGAACACAACACTTTTGTATGCAATCCTCCCGATGGCAAGATTCTTAATGGCAGTTACAAATTAATTTATATTGCTAAAATAGATGGATTAACTGCAACCTCGCGATTGGGGAGGGCATTTATCGGAAAGAAAGACGAGGCCTGGAAAGAAGAGTGGGTTCCCAAAATTCTGTCGACTCATTTTTCTGGAAACACTTATTTGTCTCAAGGCGCACCAGATTTTGCCCGTTTGAACTTTGCTTTAGGTAATCCTGCCGAGAATCCCATCATTGAAGGGGGCAAGAAAGTGGTGATTACCTCTAACTTGGAAAATGTTGGTGGAGGAAAGATAACTGACGTTAAATTTTATGATTTAGGATTAGAAGCTGAATTTAGTGGAGCCGACACAGAATGCATCCGAGGGGATGGCAGCAACATACATATTCCTGATATCTCCAAAGCTTATGTGAAAGAAGTGATTTTCTTTCCTACCTGTACCGTTGATGTCCCGAGCTTATGGGAAACTGTGGAAGATTACGTAACCGCTGAATTTAAAGCTACGGTACAATATAGTTATTCATTAAGCAAAGAGGTAGACATCGAAATAAAAGAACTGCCCACATGAAACCAATTATATCCATGATACTCGTACTTTCTTTAGTCTTATTCATAACTAGCTGTGGCAGTGGAACTCCGCAGTCAGTATTAGATTACAATTTCAAGCAGGGAATCGCTGAAGTAAACCTAAAGTTTTTGGACAATGCACCCCCAGACAAGATTTATCCTTTATCCAAGTTTAAAATTATTTTAGAATTAGACAATCAAGCTGCTTACGACATTACCAATGGGAAAATATCACTAGCAGGTATTGTAAATGATTATTTTATAATAGATGAACCATATAAAGAACTGGATTCTTTGCAAGGAAGAAGCATGCTCAATCCTTCTGGAGATAAAGTTCATATTGAGTTTTCTGGAACTTCAGGACAGCCGTTTGCTAATGCTCAAGAATACCGCAACAATTACTTTTTGTTATTAAAATACAGCTCTAAGATTGATTTCGGATCTACGGTATGTATCCATCCCGGATTGTACGATATGTATGACTCGGGGTGTAAAACTGAAAAATCCAAGTCGTTCTCCGGGCAGGGAGCGCCGTTAGCTGTAACTAATCTGGAGCAGATAATATATCCCTCTGGCGTAGGAGCGGAAGTTGAATATCGTATGCTGGTTAAAAATCGAGGGAGAGGAAAAGTCACTTTAGTTACATTCCATGGAGCGAAGTTAGGCGGTGAACCGATGGAAGAGTGTTATTTCAAGCAGGAAGACGGCACCAGTTTGGATACCGCCAAATTTACCGCAAAGAAACAGGAAGCGACGCTTATCTGTAAAACATTCCTGAAAGACCAGAGTTCTTACTTAACCACTTTATCTGCTGACTTTTCTTATGATTACGTGTTAGAAGAGAAGCATACGCTGAATCTGGTGAGGTGATGTTTTTGTAATTGTTTTAATTATTCATTTTTTGCTTTTCCAAAATCCACAATAATTATAAATAACCTCTTCTTCTTTATAATCCATGAACATATCCATCTTGGGCGGAGGCAGCTGGGGTTCAGCTTTGGCTATTCATCTAGCTCGGAACAATCATCAAGTTAAAGTATGGGAATTTGTGATTGAACAAGCTCAGAAGATGCAGATAGAAAGAATTTGTCCTTTATTGCCTCAAGAAAAACTTTCTGAAAAGATTTTTGTTTCTCCTAAAATGGAAGAAGTGATTCCTGAAAGCGAAGTTATATTTATTGTAGTTCCTTCAGACAAAGTAGAAGCAACTTTATCTAATGCAGCATCGTTAATCAAAGATCAACCGTTAGTTATCTGTTCCAAAGGCTTCGCTTCTAATCTACGTTTACTAAGCGATGTTGCTCGAGAAAAAGTGAAAGGAGAAATTTACTGCTTGTATGGTCCAACTCATGCCGAAGAAGTGTGCAAGGGTGTATTCAGCGGAATTGTGTTAGCCGGAACCGGCAAGTACCGATTAAAATTGAGAAAAGCATTGCGCAGTGAAAATCTAAACGTAGAATTAAGCACCGACATAATTGGAGTGCAGGTAGGAGCAGCGTTAAAGAATATTCTGGCAGTATTCACCGGAGTAATTGACGGAGCGGGATTAGGAGATAATACTAAAGCATACGTTATGACCAAAGGCTTAGATGAGATTAAGCAGGTTGGAGTAGCTTTAGGAGCAAAGAAACCCACTTTTTACGGATTAGCCGGAATGGGGGACGTTATTGTAACTTGCACCAGCATACATTCCCGAAATCATTATGTCGGAGAGCAAGTAGGCAAAGGCAGAAAGTTGGATGAAGTTTTGGCGGAGATGAAGATGGTAGCGGAGGGGATTACGATGTTAAAGAATGTTCCTCTACTACAACAAAAATTAAAGTTAAAACTGCCGATAATGTCTGGATTGCATCAGATAATGGTTGAAGGAAGAAGTGTTAAAGAAGTGTTAAACAGACTATGATAAAAATGAATATTCGTGCAGCGACTTTAAGCGACCTCGTTTCATTATATAACCTGGGAAAAGCCACTCCCGAATTAAAAGTTAGTGCTACAGAAGAGTTTATGGATTTAGATGAATTAAGAGGATCTATTGAAACAAAGGATAATGTGTTCTTAGTCGCGGAAGAAGATAATAAACTTATTGGATTTGCTTATGCTAATGCCAAAGATAAAGATAAGCCATTTAAAAATCGTTACGCCTGCTTAGTTTATTTAGTAGTTGTTCCAGAGTATCGGAAGAAAGGAGTTGCTACTAAATTATACTTGATGTGTGAACAAGAGCTGCGAAAGAAAGGAATCAATTTTATTTACAGCTGGGCCAATGCAAATAGTGGGGAAATGGTTAAATTCATGAACAAACAAGGGTTTGCTGAAGGGCATAAGTACATTTGGATGGATAAGAAGCTATAAATTAACTCACTTCTTTTTCTTCACTACTTTAACATCTACTTCCACTTTAGTCGCTTCTCCTAATGCTTTCTCATCAAAGCCTACGATAATCTTTCCATCAATATCGGTCATAGGAACTGCCATCTGCCCAGACTTCTCAATTACCTCATCCCGATAATTGTCATTCTCAGAAATGTCCAGCTCTTGGAATGATAGCTTATTCTTCTTCAGCCATTCTTTGAGCTTTTTGCACCAAGTACAATTAGGTGTGGTATAAACTTTAATATCCATGTTTAGCTTGAAAGAGGATAGTTTTATATATACTTTTTCATTTATTTGTGTTAGATGGTGTCTGATAAAGTAATCATTGGTGCAAATATCTCTCTGGCGATTATTGCTATTCTGCTTACTCTCAGCTTCTTGGAGATAACTGTTCCTTCCGTTGGCCAGGTTCGTTATGCTTTAGATCGAACCGAACCAGTATGTGTTATTTCATGGAAAGAGAAGTTTACCGTATTCACGGGTGAGGATAATCTTGACCGCTGCTGTTTAGAAGCAAGGAAACAGTTAGAATGTATTAAAGAAGTAAACAGTTTTGATAATCTAACCGTAGAATGGAGTTGTCGTACCGGAAACGGAAACGTGCTTACCTATGATTTGAACTCTAAAGCATACAACTATTGCCGGCAGCAGGTGTTTTGGGGTAGGAGATAAGAGTGGGAGTTAAATAACAAATGAAACCAACCATTAAATCCAAAAAGCAGAGATGGAATATTCATCAAAAGGTATTTCTAATTTTAATCATCTTAGTCTTATTCCTAGCTACTCTTAACGTAGCCAAAGCTCGAGGCTGGCTGATTCCAGAGCAGCCGGAAGTGAAGGTAGAAGGAAAGACCATCATGTTAAGTTCTCTTACGTTAGAACAGAAGATTGCTCAAATGATCATTGTTCCTGGGCAAGAATGGAATCTTGAACCCTGGAGAAAAATGGGACTGGGTGGGATACATCTGTATGCCCTGAAAGATGCACAGTTATTTAAAGATAGGATTGCTCAATTTCAACAGAACTTATCTATTCCTTTTTTAGTTACTTCTGATTTAGAAGGCTGCTGGACTCCTTTTAGTAATTTCAAGAATTTTACCTCAGTAAGTGATATTTACACCACTTCCGAAGCTTCTGAAAAAGGCCAGGAAGAAGGAACGTTCTTAAAATCATTAGGATTTACCGTAAATTTTGCACCAGTAGTTGATTTAAATGATGAAATTTGGAACTGTCGCAGTTTTCCAGGTGATGAACAAAAAATTACTGAACTAGCCGAAGCATATATTGATGGAATCCAAAGCACCGGTATTGCCGCTACCGCCAAGCATTATCCTGGAAAGACCTTGGTGGTTAAAGATCCCCACAAATTTATCGTCATGGCTGAAATAAGCCCAGCCGATATTTATCCTTTTACATCAATTTCTGCCCAGGATAAAGTTAAGGCAGTAATGGTCAGTCACGTCATAGCTTCAGGGGTGGTAGACACGGAAGGCAAGCCCGCGGTGGTTTCAGAAGAAGTTATCGGAGAACTCAAACAGAATTATTCCGGCCTAATCATCAGCGATGAGATTAATATGCTGGGGCTGAAGGGGTATTATCCCACATTAGACGAGATGTATGTGGCAGTGTTCGCTGCAGGAAATGATGTAATTTTAAACTTTAACGAAGACCCTAATGAGATTTATCATATGATTCAAGTAGTTAAGAAAGCAATAGAAGAAGGCAAAATCAGTGAAAAGCAGGTTAATGGTTCGGTAAAGAAGATTCTAGAGCTGAAAGGGTTTACCGTGATATGACTTTAGTTTTCTATTCTCTACCAGCGATACGTTTAAATATAAACTCTTAATTTAATCGTATTACTAACTATCAACCATCAACAGAGAGGTAATTTGACATGAAAAACAAAATTTTATATGTAATAGGATTAATGTTAGCGGCGCTGCTTTTAATTGCATGCAG
>CAZIUU010000037.1:0-14093 GCA_964542815.1 uncultured Methanosarcinales archaeon
ATCTCTCGCATTTAATCGGAGACGCTTTAACTCCGATGGGGGTGCAGGTGTTTTATCCGTTCTTGAAGTTCAAGATTAAAGGGCCGATAAAGACTGGAAGCTGGGCAGAGTGGGTGGTGAGGATTGTATTGGTGATGTTAATTGTAAAAGAAATATTAAAATAAAATTCTACTTCTCTATCCTCGGAAACACATAGGTGGTGAAACAGATTAACTTCTTGGAAAATCTTTCCCTCGCATAACTACGTTTGTCTTTGGATCCTTAGACTCAAATGCATCAATCAAAATCTTCTTTACTTTTTCATAATCAAAAAATTTACATGAAAAAATATCCACAAAAGCATAATCTTTATCCTGAAAGGTATGTACCGATATGTGGCTTTCAGCTATAACCACAAATCCAGTAATTCCTTTATCTTCAGGAACTAATCCGGAGTATTCAAATACATAGGGCTGGGTTATCTTAGTCATCCCTATTTTTGTTGGCAAGTCATTTAAAAAATTAAATATAAATTTTAAATCGCTTAATTTCTTTGGATTACATTTTCCTAAATCTAAAGTCAAATGCGGACCAAACTCAACGTCTTGTGTCATTTTAATATTATTTCTGTTCCCCCTTATTTTTGATTAGAATTTGAATTGATTTTAGCGTTAATTATTTGAGAAAGAGTTACCCTGTTATTACTGGGCGGCTCAAATAGTCCTGTTTTGTAGTAAGTTAGATTAAGTATCATTCCTCCGTATTAGCGTTGTTAGCTTCTCTCCTCCTGCAATGATGAAGTTACCAAGTATTTTATTACTGCTTTATAAATATTACTATTTTGACTTATTTATAGTCTTTAACTTTGCTTCGGGCGGCAAATCCTGCTTGCCCGTGAGCGTCACAATCCCGTCTTTAACGTCTATGTTTAATTCTACCAAGTTGTTTATCACGATGTCGTTGCCTAATAGATAGTAAGATACGTTTCTGAGTTCTTTGATTCTGACTTTCTCAATCTCTTTGAATTCCAGCACGTGCACAGGCTCTTTTCCTTTCAGATGAGGATTATTTTCGTTGAATAATCCGATAAATGCAGTCCATAGCATATCTTTGTTCTTTCCCGGCTTTCTGCTGATCACCACGCTCTTTATTTTGTAGCTGTTTACCATGTTTTCACTTAATGAATTTCTCACTTTTAAATATTACTATGATTTTTTTCAAATGTAGATAATAAGATATTCCGAATGCTGCTCCAAAAAAGAGCAGGATTCCAAAACGACTGCCCCAGAAGCCACCAATTAAGTAGCCTAACAGGAAGCCGACGATGATTAAGATAGACGGAAGAATAGGCTGGGAAAAGCGTTTGATGTAGTAAATTCTTCCGGCAATAAATCCTGCTAAAGTAATGGTAATATACCCAAACAGGACGTTGCGCAGTAGCATAGACACTACTAAAGCCAGCACCATTAACGCTGCCGCTAATACTTCTGCCCAATTTTCCTGCAAGGTTTTAGGTTCAAAATCCATTTTATACCTCTGACATGGTTAACCAGTTTACAATACCGGCAATTATCGCTAGTATCCATGCAATGATTAATCCAATAACATTCTGGCTTATTAACAATGCGGTGAACACTACGACTACACCAATAGCGATATAATATAACATTCTCCATCCCCAGAAGATGCTTAATCCATCCAGCTGCGGTAATGGTAGCAGGCCGCACCAAGCCATAATAATATTAAAGAGCAACCCTTTATGAAAGAAATAATTCTCGGGAAAAAGATATAATCCCAAAGCGAATAACAGTGCCAAGATTAAATTACCAATGATCCCCCAAAATGCAATCACTCCGTTTATCTGGTACGAATGCCCGTAACGAAATTCTCCTAATCTAAGCTTAACCATGAACGAGGTTATCATAACTCCAGCGAGGATTATAGGAAACCTACCGTTAGTGATAAAAGCCAGCACTAAAGCTATAACGATTCCTAACCAGAACGTTTTAAATTCAGCTTTGAACCCGTCGAATAAGCTATTTACTTTTTGCAACGAAAGCCGGAAGAAGATTGAAATTAAGATTACGATTAACGTTAAGATTAAATGTTCTATCCCTAATGCCAAATCAAACGTTTCTGCACCCCAATCGCGGAAGGAGAAGATGAATGCAGAGGCAATAGTAATAGCTATTATTCCCACTAATTCCTGCTGGCTGAATCTAAAGTGATCTTTGCATCTATGTGCTAACTCAGTAAAGGACACCATCTTTTTACTGGAATAAAGTGTTTTGGTATATTAATCTTTGTGGTGATTGTATGTTTCGGGATGTGTTTCTGGTTACTTTACGAATTCAACTTTCCTACTCCTTCTCCATCAGCCACACTTTATGAAAACTCTCTCCCCGTTGAATCTCCTCTTCAGAAATCAACTTGAATTTTGATGAGATGGAAAGCTCAAATCCTTTTCTTCCGATAATTAGCAACGTTCCGCCAGATTTCAGCAGAAATGACGTTTGATAATAAATCTCATTTAAGCTGGCTTCATCTTTAATGGTTACATGCATAATTATCCGTTCAAACTCTCCTTCCGAAAACTTCAGTTCCAATTCATCTAAAGCATATTTGTGAAATCCCACATAATTCTTAGTTTTAGCTAAAGCTGAATTTTTGTTAGCGGCGATAACACTTTGCATGCCCAAATCAAACGCTTCAATCATCGTAGCTGTTTTGGGCACAGTAAAGTTTTCTTCAGCGAACTTGGCAAAATCAAATTCTTTAAATAATGGAAATTTATGGAAAGAGAATTCTTTGCTATCTGCTGTAACTCTTAGTTCGTTAGCATACAGCGCTGCTTCAATAGCTACAGTTCCATCTTTAGAAAATCCCGACAATAGTTTTTCTCCGGCTTTAAATCCACTTTTTCTAACTAAATAATACCCCAAATCGCCTTTAAACGCAGCATGATTAACAAATAAGCGATAAACCCGGGCATTTAACTCTTTGCCACAAATATCTAATCCTATGAAATATTCCCCTCCATTGCGATGTATAATCACCTCAACATCAGGATGTTTCATTTCAATTATAGGAGCAGACTTAAATTCTTTAGTTAGTATTGGAAATAGCTGAGTGATAACCTTTCGCGAGATTTCCAAGCGATTCTCGTTGCCTTTAACATTTTCTACATTTATTTTCAGTTTAGTATCTGCTGAAAGATAATCTTTCCAGGAGAATTTTAATGTGCTGAACTTCAAATCTTCTAACGATTCAAACTTTCCAATGTTGACTGCAATTCGTTTAACTGATTGCAAACGATGAATTAGCAACAATAATTCTTCTTTAGATTTAACTTTAAATTCAACTAACGCTTCGTGTGCCGTAGCTTTGACTTTAACCAATTCTTTTACTTCTTGAGCGGCAAGCTGCTCCATTCCAGAATTAACTGTAATAAATATGTCCATGGTTTATTCCGCCGGTGGTTCAGAATCAGATTCAGGAGTTGATTCAGCGGAGGTGGTATCTTCTATTGGTTCAGTTTCAATTACGCTAGGCTCTACTACGTTTTCACTATTATTTCCATTCTGCCCGTTTCCGTTGCCATTTTCAGTTATATTTTCCACGCCGTTTCCATTCTCTTCTCCAATCATCTGCGCTGCCGCCACTAATTGGTCGCTTTCGCTTAATTTGATTACCCGAACTCCTTGAGTAGCTCGTCCTACTACCGAAATATCGGTGCATTTCATCCTGATGGCAATTCCATTCTTAGACATTACCATTAAGTCTTCAGAGCCGTCTACCAGCATCACTACTTTTACTACGCCGTTCTTATCAGTTATTTTGATGTTAGTAACACCTTTTCCTCCACGGTTGCATAATCTATATTCAGAGACCGGCGTTCTTTTACCATAACCTTTTTCAGTAAGCGTCAAGATTTCTTTTCCTTCGTCTGCTGCAAGCATTCCAATAACTTCATCACTTTCTTCTAAACGAATTCCTCGTACTCCGCCGGCAGTTCTTCCCATGTTGCGCACATCTTCTTCGTTAAAGCGGTTGGCTTGTCCGTTTTTCGTGGCTAGAATTATCTCATTATTTCCAGTAGTGTATTTAACTCCTACCAAAGTATCAGTTTCATCCAAATTAATCGCTCTGATGCCGCCTTTGCGTGGATTACTGAACTCTTTCAATTCGGTTTTCTTTACGGTGCCTTGTTTGGTGGCCATAAATAAATATCCTTCAGTAAAGCTTCTCACCGGAACGATAGCCGTTATCTTTTCTCCCAGCTCCATCTCTAATACGTTAGCGATGTGCTTGCCTTTAGCTTGCCGGCTTCCTTCGGGGATATTATACACCTTTAGCCAATATAATTGCCCTTTATCGGTGAATATCAATAAGTAATCGTGGGTAGAAGCCACGTATACTTTTTCTACAAAGTCTTCTTCTTTCATTTCAGTGGCTTTCATCCCTTTTCCGCCGCGTTTCTGGGTGCGATAAGTGTCTAAAGGCAAGCGTTTGACATAACCTGAATTAGTCATGGTTACGATAACCCGCTCTTCTTCGATTAACGTTTCCCAATCGATATATTCATCATCATTTCCATGCACGATTTTAGACCTGCGCACATCACCATAATTAGCTTTGATTTCATTTAACTCTTCTTTGATAAGCTCCAGAACTTTTTGGGTTGAGGCTAAGATACTTTGATAATAAATTATTCGTTCTAATAGCGATTTATGCTCTTCTTTGATCTTCTCCTGCTCTAATGAAGCTAACTTTTGCAATCTTAATTCTAAAATTGCTTTGGCTTGAATTTCAGTCAAAGATAAAGTATTTATCAAAAAGTTCTGAGCATCTTCTACGGTACGAGAATTTCTAATTCCGGGGATAACTTCATCTAATCGTGCTAAAGCAATTAACAATCCATTTAAAATATGTACTTTCTTCTCTGCTTCATTTAAATCATATTTGGTTCTTCGGGTGATAACTTCCTGGCGATGAGCAATGTGATGCTGTATAAATTCTTTTAATCCCATTACTTTGGGCTCATTATTAACCAACGCCAGCAGGGCGAGGCTAAATGATACTCTTAGATTACTATATTCATATAATTGGTTGAGGATAAAATTAGGATCGACATCTTTCTTAAGGTCAATAACAACCCTTATTCCTTCTCTATCTGACTCGTCATTAATGTTACGGATTCCTACAATACGCTTGTCTTTAACCAGCTCGGCAATTTGCTCGATTAATTCAGCCTTGTTTATCATATAAGGGATCTCAGTAACAATTATTTGGTCATCTTCAATTACTGCCACGGATTTGATGGTAACTTTTCCTTTGCCTTTGGCATAAGCATAATGTAAGGAAGGCCCGCAGATAACTTCTGCTCCAGTAGGAAAATCCGGTCCGGGAACGATATGCATCAATTCTTCTACGGTGATATCGGGATCATCAATGGTAGCAATAGTGGCATTACAAACCTCAGTTACATTATGGGGCGGAATACTGGTGGCCATCCCTACTGCAATTCCGGTTGAGCCGTTAACCAGAAGATTAGGTAGTTTACTGGGCAGTACTACTGGTTCTTTCAGGCTGCCGTCAAAATTGTCTCTAAAGTTTACAGTGTCTTTGTCAAGATCTTTAAGGAGTTCTTCAGCGAGTTTAGCTAACTTTGCTTCCGTGTATCTCATATGAGCCGCGCTGTCGCCGTCAAGTGATCCAAAATTACCTTGACCTTTGATTAAAGGATACCTCAATGAGAAATCCTGCGCCATTCTTACTAAAGCATCATAAACCGCCATATCGCCGTGTGGATGATATTTCCCTAGACAGTCTCCTACGATTCTGGCGCACTTTTTAAATGGCTTATTATGGGTAACTCCCATCTCGTGCATAGCAAACAGAATTCTTCGATGCACTGGCTTTAACCCGTCTCTGACATCGGGCAGGGCTCTTCCTACGATGACTGACATAGCATAATTAACATATGCTGTCTTCATCTCTTCTTCGATTAGACGAGGAAGAATTTTGTCCGGTGCAGCCGTTTTTGGGGTAGTTTCTTCAGGCATTTTTTAGTTAGGAATAATTTGGGTTTATCGTCCTTAACTTGGTAAGAATTTGAGACGTTTTAGGTTTATAAACCTGTCGGTAGGAATTGATAGGTTTACTAGAATAAACATACAAATAAACTAATCTACAACTCTTCTCTTCCTTTCTTGAAGTCCTGCATCGCTTTCTGAATCTCGCCCTTGCCTTCCCGCTCCCCTTGGTCCAGCTCGACCAACCTTTGTACTTCATCTGCTTCTTTATTTACTGCTTCTGCTTCTTGCAGAACTGCTGGCGGAACGTTCTTCAAAAATGCCTGCTTGGCTTCGGCGCTGGGCAGATCAAAATACTCAAAGAATTTCTTGGTCAGTTTCAATTTAAACGTTCGTCCGAATTTGTCTTTCTCAATAAACCCTTGCTCTTCCAATGAGTGCATGTGTTCATAAGCCCCGCTTCCACGTAACTTGACCACTTCGGATTGCACAATAGGATATCTCCATGCAATAACCGCCAAGGTTCCCATCATCGCCGTATCCATTTCCGTACTAGAAACAATACTGCTTACTAAAGGCACAAATTCATCTTTTACGGTTAATTTCCATCCATTTTCTTTCTGGACTATTTGTAATGAATGTTCTCTTTGAGCATAATCTTGCTGTAGTTGGGTAATAATTCTTTCTACCTCAGATGCTTCTATTGCGCATAAGCTGGCGATCCTTTCAGTAGTAATATCTCTGCCTACGGCAAATAGTACTGCTTCCACCTTTTTTTCATTGGGTTCCATTCTCTTTAAGCAGGAAATAAACCCCTTCTTTTAAATCTACCTTCTTCTCATCAATAAGCTTGTCTAGGAAATCCTCGACTTTATCCAGCGGAACTCCAGTAAGTTTAGCTAACTGTTCTGAAGCCATTGGCCCTCTGCTTCCCAGTAATACTTGGATATAGTTTCGTAGGAGCAAACTCATGTTTTTCATGATATGCTCATTTTCCAACTTCAGCTGTTTTGCTATCATATCAATATTGTGTAATCTTCCTTGCATTTCCGTCAGAAAAGTAGATGCGTCTACATCGGTGAAGTTCAATTGCTCTGGCCCGATGATTTCAACGATAGAAGGCATATACTCAAAGCAAAAGGCCAGGATATGGGATAAACTTTCTGTTTCCAATTCCATTTCGACAAAGGTAGACCATAACTCTGCCCCTTCCTGCTGTCTGATTTCAGCGTATTCTTCGCTTAGCACTTTATACTTAGAATCTTGTTTTAGTTTAATGATATAATTATTGAAGGTTATTTCTACATGCTCTTTGGGTTTTCCCAGCACTTCAATGATGCTTCTAAAGGTTATTTTATCCATGGAAGCAGTAAATAAGGGGGTATTTTTTAAGCCTTTCTGGGGTGGAGTGGATAAAAGAGGTTACTCACTTTTTCTTTATCACTAATACTACACATACCAGCCCCAATACTATAACCAGAATATACGGAATAAGATTCTTGTCCCTTTCCGTGCTGGATTCATACGCTACAAATCCTGCTCCGATTAAAGTTCTATTCAAAGAAGGTAATTCAATATTGCTTTTGTTAGTTTTAGCGGAATTTAACGTCAGCGATTTTGTTTCTTGTTTCCCAGATATCTCTTCCGGCACGTTTACATAAACATCTCCGGTAAGCTCATGTTCGGTCTTCTGATTGTCTTTTACCCATTTTACTTTAACTTTATACTCTCCTTCTTCAACGTTTTCATCCAAATTCAGCCAGAATGACACTTCTTTTTCTTCGCCTGCGTGAAACTTAACTTCTTTGGTATTATCTTCTCTTTCTTTTTCGCCACAGGAATAACACTTACTCCCACGATAAACGTAACTCCATGCTTTAACTTCATGCGATTCTTCATCTCCGGTAAACTTAACTTTAACTTCTACTGGCTCAGTTGGAAGCGTCGTTGAAGATAGCTCCACCAATTCTGCAGAAAGCGTGGCAGAACTAGATTTAGCAGTTGTCTCTTTACTCGTAGATTCTGTTTTAGAAGCAGTTGTTTTCTTAGCTTCACTCTCACACTGCTTTTCACTAATGGAAACGGAAATGGTTTCTTCGTCCGTATCTCCTAACCCTTCTACCACCACTTTAGCTTTTCCTTCGTTCTGGTTGCAATTATCATCTAATTTAATCGGTAGTGACAATTTATACTTGGAATATTTAGTATACAAATTTACTTTAGTTTTCTCGCTGATATCTTTCCCATCTTTTTCTACCCATGCTGACACTGAATACTTTAGCGTATTTCCTTTGTAGATTTCAACATCTGCTTTAACTATATCTCCTGATTTGGCATCAATTGGAGTTACTTTAGTAATTGAAACAGACGAATCGCTATCTTTAGCGCTGGAATTACTGCTGCCCCCTTCCGCAGTTGCACTAATTAAGTTAGAGTCTTCATTAGTAACAATAATCATTTTTTGCGCTAAGTTGTCTCCTTTGTTAATATCTTTACAAGCTGGATAAACTTTGGATTTAACCCACAATACTCTATCTTCTTCTTTAATATCTGCTTTCCACGATTTTTGGTTAGTGTTGGTAGTATTATACTTCGGTTTAACTATCTGTCCAAATAAATCTTCAACCCAATATTCTATGACAAAAGGGAATGATTCATTGTTAACCGTAGGAATAAATTCTACTGATTCTCCCTGAGAAAAAAGTAATTTATCTTTCAGAGATAGGCCTACCGCCACATCACATTCTAAAGAGTAAGTATCAACAGCTTCAAATTCTGAACATATCATGCTGGAAGACAAATCTGCATTTATAATTGTGGAATTAATCACTTTTCCGCATAGTTCATACTTTCCGGCTTTAGTTGGGGTAAATTTACCGGTTGAAGAAGAGCCGCTGCAACCTACCTCTTTGGTGAAAGTTCCAGCAGAGTTAATTTCTCCGAAGATGGTGTACCCCACAGTAATATTATCTTTTTTAGTAGAGCAATTCTCTTTTCCGCTTAAGGTAATCTTGAACAAATCATCGTAAAGCGTTTCAGTATATGTTACTTTAGGGATATTAGTGGCAAGAATTACTTTTATTTTAGATTGGGTTTCATTTTGTGTGGAAGTATTAGTTACAGAGCTATTAAACGTATTTTCACTTCCGGGAGTGGGCAGGCATTCTTTCCATAAACTTTTCACTAAACACAAAGTGTATCCTTTCCCCGAAGCTAAAGGAAAAGGGGTATAAATTAAAGCAGAAGTAATGGTTCCGGTTTCATCCATCATTACCAGTTCTTCTCCGCTGTTGCTCAATCCAGAAGTGAAGGTCGAATCAAATAATTTTAAATTAAATTTTGGGAAATCTATCAGAAAAGTATTCGTATCATCAGCAATTATGGCGTAATCTTCAGGAGCAAGAATTTCCTTTCCTTTCATTGACACCAAATTATGGTCCGTTCCTCCTTCTTTAAGTTTCCATGCACTTAGGTTGATTAGCTCGTTGCCATTGTTGTAGATTTCAATCCATTCGTGCTTAGTATCGGTTCCGGGAGCATCATACATTATTTCAGTGATTATAACCTGAGAAAAAACCGTCGTAACACCCAATATCATAAGCACACCATAGACCAAAAACCACCTTTTCCACCACATTTATGGTTTAAAATCGATTTAGAATATATAACTTGTGTTTTCACTATTCAAGAATACTAAACAAAGTTTTTAAACCCTCTCCCTTTAGTGGTAATTACTATGGGACTTGGATGGTTATTTGGAGCAAAGAAAGTGCAGCCTAAAATTCCGCTGCCAGGAAGCAGGCCTTTTGATGAAAAGACGTTTCAATTCTCTAAGAAGTTTGGTAAAGATACGTTGATTGAGCCGGAACACTTGCAGGCTGTTGCTGGATTTGACCAGCCGTTTAGCTTTCCTGAATCAGTTGGTAGAGGAACTAACAAGGGAGCTCCGCCTAAGCCAATCATGCCTTCATTTGGCGAACCGGAAGTAGGGTCAACTGCACTACTCGCAGCTAAAAAACCAATTTATCTTAATGTTAATTTGTATGAGAAAGTATTGTGGGAGGTAGACGCTTTAAAGCACGATTGTATTAGGCTACAACAGATAAATAACCATTTAGATACTTCTGAATACAATGAGGAGCACCATTATGATAAACTCAAGAGAGACCTTAAAGTATTGCATGATAAATTGCAGCGTATAGATAAAGTCTTATTCAAAGGTTTGGGGGAATAAAATGGAACACATGCCTGTTTTTGTTAAAGTAGACGATTATCAGGAAGTCTTGAACTTGATTCGTTTGGCTCGAAAGAAGCTGGATGAAGCTAAAGAAACACTGAATAAAGTAAATGAGCTTAAGAATGAAGAGGATCACCAACTTGAATTATGGCATAATAATTTAAATGAAGTGGAAAAAAAGATTGATTTTGTGGAACATTCGTTGAGTGAACCTGAGAATTATTAAAATGAAACGCGCTAAAGCCAAAGCTAAGCCGGTATTTAAAACAGTTTCAGCAGCGAGAGAGCCAGAGTTTACAGTACAGATTGGTGATTCACAGGCAGTGCGTAAGGATTTGCTGGAATCAATTCGTGAGCTAATCTTGTTTATGCAGGGTTTTGACCGATTTAAGAAGTTGCAACAGGAAAAAACAGCTGAGTTTTTTAAGTTAAAAACAGATGCGAGAGCATTAACAGCTTTAGTTGATACTAAAATTAGACGATGCTTACCCAAAGGTACTTTAAAGAGCAAAGCGATAAAAGAAGAAAAAAACAAAAAAGGCAAGAATCCTGAAGAGATCGCAGCCATGCCGGAGAGTGTTACTATCGCTTCTGACCTACTTCCTACAGCGGATATTCCAAAACCAAAGCTTTCTGAATTGGAAGAACTGGAAGCACAGCTGCAGGATATTGAGAACCAGTTGAAAAGAGTGTAAATTAATTTATTTTTTTTGTAAAATATTTTTCATTTTTTTTCTCGTCGATAATTTTAAAAAACAAAAACCATTTTATATACCACTGCCTTTTCTTAAATTGTCATTTAAATCATGAAACCTCTTATTGACGATAAAAAAGGCAGTGTAACCGTAGTTGTACCTTCAGAATCTACTAAAATTATCTCCAAAACTGCCTCAGCAGTTAAATCTCCTCATTTCAAGAATAATAAATCTTCTTTCAACTTTATTAGCCGTTTTTTTCAGCCAAAAGTGTTTGAAGTAAATTCTGCATTGATTGAAAATGGAATTGAGATTACCTTAGCCAAAGGTGCAGATAAGCATGCATTTAAATTAGAATTTCCCGCGGAAGCGTGGAAAGCTTTTCCTGCCGCTTCCAGGAATTTTCTTCGTGATAATTTAGCTTTTTTATCTTCAATCGAATTGGGGGTAATGTTTAACGCTAAAAAGATAAAGTATAATACTCCTTTGCCGTTGTTCAAATCTTTTTTTATGGAAATGCTGCTGCGTGGCTTATTATATAGTGGAGATTGCGATTCTAAACGTGCCGTGGAATATGTTACCCGATTATGCAACTTAGAATTGGTGTTTAAAAGTGACAAAGCAGCACCGCATAGCCTTGCTCTCACCACTTCAGATAAGAGCATCAATACGCTTACTTTTGGTAAAGAAAGTTTGTTAGGTTTCGCTTTAGCTAAAGAGATTGGATTAGATCCAATTCCGGTAATTATAATTGAGCCGGACTCAGATGTAGTTTATCGAAATGTACATCTTCGCACGTTTGAGGAAGCGCACAAAAATAAGTTAATTCCAGAGTTTGAGAAAGAATTTAACGTTAAAGTTCATCGCATTAAGAATGAATGGTGGTTCTTGCGCGATTATACTTTATGGGATTTGGATAAAACTGATTTGGGATGGTCCAGTCAGCTTACTCAATATTTGTTTTTTCTGCTTCCTTTGAATTATGCTCATGCTTCTAAGTATATGATTTATGGCAATGAATATTCCTGCGATACCAGTTATTATAGTGAGGAAGGCTTTAAGTGCCATTTAGTGTACGATCAATCTCCGGAATGGATGGGTCATATGAATTCAATACTTAACACTATTACTGATGGTTCAGTTAAAGCCACTTCTTTAGTACAGCCGTTGCATGAGATTGCTGTAGCTAAGTTATTATACCAGCGTTATCCGCAGTATGCTAAATACCAGATGTCCTGTCATGCTGATAACGAGAATGCTAAGAAAAGCCGCTGGTGCTGTTCTTGTGCTAAATGTGCTACTTGTTTTGCGTATATGAAAGCGCTGGGATTTGATCCGCTTTTGGCTGGATTAAAAGAAGATATGTTTACCGCTAAGTTTAAAGATTTATATTGCATATTTAATACCGGGAAAGATATTTATTCTAATCCATTAGGTAAAGAAGAGCAGTTATTTGCGTTTCATTTAGCTGCTAAACGTGGAGTGAAAGGCGACCTGATTGATTTGTTTATTGAGCAGTATGGTATTGATACTGCTGCCCGGGAAGATGAGTTTAGAAACGAATTTTTTAAAATTCATCATCAATTGAATATTCCTAATCATTTATGGAAGAAGTTAAAACCAATTTTTGAGGAAGAGCTGAAGAAGCCGGAAGCACTTAATGAGATTAAAGAAGTAAAGAAAGAAGCGGTGCACGGAATCTCAAGTACTATTAAAGCGGAAAAAGAAGATGGTGCTAAAGTTGAAGAAAAGAAGAGTGATGAAGCTAAGAAGAACAGTTCTATTGATAAGAAAGAAGCAAAAAGTGAAGAAGCCCTAAAATAAAAGTAAGTTTTATAAAATAGGCTCTGAATGTAATTCTTGATGTGGGCGTGCCGGAGTGGTCAATTGGTTTAAAACCAGACTAGACGGGATAGACTCAAGGCATAGGAAAGACGAGTGCTCGTCAAGAGTGCGATGAAACAACCTAAGTAAGTCATCTATTGGCTTAGTGCCTACGCAGGTTCGATCCCTGCCGCCAACACTTATTTTTTAACCTCTAGTTCCGACTTCAGAAACATTTAATAACGGAATAATAATCCGGAATGATGATGGTGTTAGAAAGTTTCGACTTAGTAATTCTGGAGATTTCTCGGGAAGGGATTGCTTCACAGAGCTTGGGTGAAAGACCAGAAGATATAGCTTATCAGTCTGCGTGGAATCTTTATCATGCCATTAAAGGCAATCCGCCGGTTTATCCTAAACATTTTAGATTGATGCAAAAGTTAGGCTACATCAATAGTGCCAACGAATTAACCGAAAAAGGGAGAGACTTATACACTAATCTGGACCAGCAAAAATATTATGAAGAGCTTTGCGAATAAGTTTTAATAAAATCACCATTTCCCAACCATGGAACGTCCAACACTCCAAGCCACACTTTGTATCCCCATTAATGGCGATGAAGTTCTTCTGGGAATGAAAAAGAGAGGGTTTGGTGTAGGAAAATACAATAGTTTTGGTGGAAAAGTAAAGCCTGGAGAAACTATTGAAGAAGCAACTCTAAGAGAATTTCAGGAAGAATCGGGGCTTTGTTCTAAATTAGAAGATTTAAATAAAAAAGCGGAAATTGATTTTTACTTTCCGTATAAGCCGGAATATGATCAAACTGTACACATCTATACTGTTTCTACTTTCTTTGGAGAGCCTCAGGAAACCGAAGAGATGGCTTTTCGGTGGTTTAAGAGAGACGAAATTCCTTATCACCAAATGTGGGATGATGATAAATACTGGCTGCCTCTGGTTTTAGAGGGGAAATGCTTAAATGCCACCGTTATCTTTAAGGATGTCAATGGAGAGAATCTGGTTGAGCATAAAGAGATTAGATGCGTGGAAAAAATGATGGGGCAGTAGAATGGATGTGAAACATTCAATCAAACTGTTTGAAAATAAGCCGGTAAGAACCCAATGGGTTGAAGAAGAACAAAAATGGTATCTCTCGATAGTTGACATTATCGCAATTTTAACCGATAGCGTTGATCCTCATGCTTATTGGAGAAAGTTAAAAGAGCGCTTAATTGCTGAAGGTAATGAAACCGTGACAAATTGTCACACTTTGAAAATGCAGGCCGCAGATGGCAAGATGAGGTTAACCGATGTAGGAGATAC
>CAZIUU010000038.1:0-14041 GCA_964542815.1 uncultured Methanosarcinales archaeon
TGAAGTTTCTAGCTAAAGGAGAAAATGAATGGGATTTGATAAAATATGCTTTTCTAAAAGAAAAAATTAAAGTTGCTGACAGCCAACTTAACTTATACTTGAAAGAATTATCTGATTATGGCTTTATTGAGAAGCAAATGGATAGGTATATCATTAGTGATCCGATATTGCTAAAAGCGATAAAAGAATGAATGGAATCGTTCGTTGGAAAAAAGTTATGAAATTTATATTACGAAAAGAATAAATAAATAAAATAATAAAAACTAATTCATCAACTTCTCATCGGTTACAATGTCTACTCTTCCCGCTTCTTTGATCTTAGTACTAGTAGCGACAATATGAGCTACGCCCAACTTCTCTGCCACTCGAGCTAGTTCCAAGTCAATCGCTCCATCTAATACTAAAGCATGCACTCCGCCGCTTAAACTTTTAATAGTAGAAGTCAGTTCGCTCAATGGAACTTTTCCCATCACATTTAATCTTTCATCAAAGATGCAGGCTCCGCGAGTACCAAACAGGTCTTCTAAAGTCTGCTTAAACAGTTTCTTCTCTTCCGGAGTCAACTTGCTTCCGCCACTAGTTGGATGCAAGGCTACTGGTCGCGGCAAAGGTGATTGCGCCACTGGAGAAAGTGCTGCTGCAACTGGTTGTGGCGGCATTGGCTTAGCTCCGAACCTTATTTCGGGTTGAGCAGCCCTCTTTTCACCATTATCTCTCCTCGGTTGAAACCGTGATTCCTCTCGTTGAAAGGTAGGCTTTCTTAGGTTATCAGTAGGCTCTTTCAAAGCTCCATTTTCATCAATACCTAAATCTAGCTTAGCCTGTTCGGCGGTAATTCTTCCGCGTAAAGCTTTATGGATTTCTTTTTGGGTTATTTCTTCCACTTCTTTGCCGTCGGGAGCTTTACATACAAAATCTATTTCAGCATTGCTGAGTATTTCTCTGACTATCAAATCTCCGCCGCGGTCTCCATCCACAAACACAGTACAAGTCTTTTTCTTAGTTAACTCTCGGACTGTTTCTGGGGCTGAAGTTCCGTTTAAAGCAATTGCATTCTTAAAGCCATGCTTAAGTAAGTTAAGTACATCAGCTCTTCCTTCTACAATGATAATCTCTTCGCTGCTGTCAATCTCTGGGCCGGCGGCTAGTTTCTCTCGGCCGTATTCGCACACTTCAGTCATTCTCACCGATTGAGAAACCTCATCGGCTAATTCTTGCGAGTCCGGTAGGGTATCTTGAGTAAGTGTTTTCAGCAATTCTTTCGCTCTTTCAATAACAAACTGGCGCTTGCTGATTCTGACATCTTCAATCTTATTAACTTCAATCTTAGCATTACATGGACCGATTCTTTGAATGATTTCTAAAGCTGCGGCCACAATAGCAGTTTCAGTTTTATCTAAACTGCTGGGGATTACAATCTCTCCCATAGTCTTTCCAGAACTGGTATTAACGTTAACTTCAATCCTGCCGATTCTTCCGCTTCGCTGCAATTCTCTAAGTTCTAAATCGCTTCCTAGAAGCCCTTCAGTCTGTCCGAAAATTGCTCCAATAACATCTGGTCTGTCTACAACCCCATCAATGTTAATGCTCGAATGAACGATATATTTAGCCGCAACTGGACTTATTTTTGCCATTTTTATCCTCCAACTTAATTCAGAAAGAGCGTTTTAATCTGCGATATGCTTAGCTGTACTTATTTCGTTGGTCCAACAATAAATGAATGGATTGAGCATGAGCGTATCGCAGGCAACCCCTTTTCCGCCTGATTTAAGTTTAATGTTTTTAATTATATTACCTAATCCTAACTTTAATCTAGGGAGAAAATAGAACTTATTCACTATGTTGCTCTCGATGAAATGTTGATGAATATGAAATTCTATTTTCTCTGTAAATAGGATTGAAGCCCGTACCACTAACCCCCGAGTTCATAGCTTGGCATTGCCGTAAGCTTCCCTCAGGTACTCTCGTAGCGGGCTTTATTTGTTCAGAAGCAGGCTACTATATAAATTCTTCGCTTAAAAAGTTTAATCTCAAAAAACCAACTAAATCTAGCTTAATTTTGATGAAATAGACCGCAAAACTGCCTTCCTAAAACACTTTTTAGTTAAGAAATAGATTCTTAGGATTGTAAAAACCCCAACGAATCGCAGCCCGAAGGTAGCAATTCGCTGAGGAAAAGAGGTGGTTTTGAGGTGTTAACTACTCTAAAATAGTAATTACTATATAAATCTTTCGGTTAGTTTGTTACTCAGAGGTAGTTTCTGAACTAAGAAGTAGACTAAATAAATCTTTAATAACTTCTCTTCATCAAAACAACAGATGTCTTTATTCTTCCTCACCCATGTTGAGCCGTTGCATGCTCAGAAAGGCAAAGAAGCCCTGTTTTTTGTACGTGAACAAGATTTAGAGCAAAAGATTTCCCGTTCTCACGTTGTTGTTAAAGAAATTCCTCATTATTTTCTAACTACTAATCTTTTTCCAGAGGATGTTTCTCCATGTTTAATCCAGTTGTTGAACGATGAAGAGATTAGAAAAAGTAATTTACACTTTGAATTAAAAGAATACAATCGCAGTAGGCAATTCATACAAGCAGAAGGCAGTAAAGAAGACCATCAAAGCTTGCCTCCGCCTTTTCGTTGCCGAGGAACAGAAGGAGAAAAGCAAGATCCTTGTGGATTAAACTCTCCTTCTAAATTACTCCAATGGTTCTATCCGCCAGGAATGCGCCTGAACTCTTTGGAAGAAATTCCTTTGCCATTAGAAACCGCAGCTTATCGAAAAAAGCACGGATATATTGAGTTAGAGCAACTTCTAACAAACAATTATGCGGTGTTGGATATTGAAACGGAAGGCTGGGAACAGGGCAAAGATAGTATTTTTATGGTGGTGTATGTTTCTCCGCAGCGGAAAATCATTCTGCACAATTTTAACTTTCCAGAATTAAGTTTAGGTGAACCGTCACCAGAGCAAGAGGGATTTTCTTTAATTCGCTTTGGTACACAACCAGAATTAGGAGAGAAGCTTACTGCTTTGCTTCATGAGGAAGATCCTCTCTGGCTCTTTGGCCACAATATCATGAAATTCGATCAAATAAAAATACGGGATATAACTAAAGCCTATGCTCCTGCAGTTAATCATCATCATCCCATCTACAAATCGGTGCAAGGATTGGGAAGAGTATTAACCAAAGGCCGTTTTACTTTGGACAGTTACTTGTACCATAGTAATCATCGCAATTATCATGCAGATAATAAATTAGAAACGGTAAGCGAAGATTTTGAGAAGTCTATCAATTATAAAGAGCAAGCAGAATTAGTTATTGCCGCAAGAGCCGGCGACACAGAAACTTTCCGAAGATTGGTTGATTATTGTATCGGAGACGGTTTGGCCACAGAAAAGAAAGGGCTAGAATTGCAGGGAATTACTGCCCAGAAAGCATATTACTTTCGCACCTCTCCGGATCGGGTTTGTGCCGCTTCCCGTTCCACACTAAGCCGAAGTTACTGGCGCAGAAGACATTTCTTAGTAAAAGGCACTTTTGAAGACAGTTGGAAAGGTTGGTATCAACAGGAAGAAAGTTTCTCTTTAGATCAGCTAAAGTTGAAATTTATAGAGAAAAAGTTCCAGCGAGGATTTTTCTCAAATGCGCAGATAATTTATCTTACCCCATTTATTGCTGGAGCTACGGGACTGGGAAAAAAAGTCGAAGGGAAATGGCAGGAAGGAGCTAATATGCAGCGATTTCTGGAAAGCACGGACGAAGAATTGTTGGAAAAAGCTCTTCAAAGCACTGATCCCGAAGAAAAGTTCGAGCTGCTACAAACTCTTAACACTAAACTATCTCACTTGGTAGAAAAAATTCAAAAGATTCTTCAACGCGATAATTATGACTTGAACAGTATTACAGCTACACTCTCTGAAAATACAGAACGAGCTTTGGCCGGATTATTTTCCTCACATGGATTGAGAGTGGAACGAGGAAAGTTGTTTGTACGAAATATTCCTACGGCTTTGCAACGCACTCAAGCGGCATTGAATAAATATGAAGTTCTCAATCAGGGGAATTACTTTCATGCTATTTTAGGGGAATTACACCAGCAAGAATTAGAAGAGAAAGGATATGGATGTGTGATGGGTAGCGGACCGGTATTATCTCTTTCCAAAGAAAGATTTATCGCTAATCCCTGGAATGAAAGCGATTTGGACAAGTTTATCTATCAAGGGATTAGTTTACGAAAAGGCAATAAATGCAACTTTGAGAAACGCGTGCTGGAAGAAGTAGTGGGAAAGATTTTTTCCGGTGAAGCTTTTGGAACGGTGAAAGGATATTTAGATCATGAAATTTCTGCTTTTCTTTCTGGAGAAAAACCGTCGGAAGAATATCACTTTATGCGTAAGAGAAGAACTTACTACCGCAATCTACTCGGAGAGGTATTAGAGCATATTAATGCGGAAGTACAAAAGGAGTATGAGGACTTCAAAGCGAATATCGGGGAAAGATATTCTTCTGAAACACGGGATAAACTACATGCTTTGATGGGCAAACTGCAAAACGAGTTCTCTTATCCTTTCCTGGAAGAAGTGTTAGAAGAGATTGAGCATCCTTATCCTTCTACCATAGAGTTGATTTATCCTCAAGGCTATTCTTGTGGTAAAGAACATGCGGGATTGATGCTTCCGGCAACTTATGGATTTGCTCCGGATTTAGAGAAATATCGGGAGAAGCTGAATGAACAGTTCAGGGATTTTTATGCAGTACTGAGACCGAAGCAGGGAGAGTTGTTTGTTAATATAAGATAATCCTCCCATATCTTTTTATAATCCTTCCATTTCTACCGTATCATGCGCATCTTACACCAAGATTTCCGTAAAGGAACAGTTGAACTTAAAGTGGACGACCCGGAAGATTTGTGGTACCTAAGCCATCTAATCGACCAAGGCGATTTGGTTAGAGGCAAGACTACCCGCAAAGTTAAAATTGGAGATTCTGAAAACGCTAAAACCGTAAAAAAAGTCATGACCGTGACCGTAGAAGCAGAAAGTATTGACTTCAGTCCTGATGGAATTGAATTAAGAATTAACGGAAAAGTACAGGAAGCTCCTGAAGACGTTCCGCATGGAAGCTATCATGCCATTTCATTAGAACTTGGAACAGAATTTACGTTGCAAAAGAAAAACTGGCTGGAATACCAAAAAAACAAGCTGAAAGAAGCTACTGAAAAGAAAGCCACTTACTTATTATGCTTATTCGACCGTGAAGAAGCGTTATTTGCATTAACCAAAAAATCCGGTTATGAAATGCTAACCCGAATCAAAGGCGAAGTGCCTAAGAAAAGTAAAGATGATTCCGTCAAAAAAGACTTTTATGCGGAGATTATTAAACTACTAGAAGAATATGCTTCTCGCTACAAACCCGAAAATATTATTATCGCTTCTCCCGCATTCTATAAAGAAGATTTATTCAAAAGAATTACTAATCCTCTACTCAAAGAAAAAATTGTTCTCGCTACCTGCTCCGACGTAGAAGAAACTTCTTTGGATGAAGTAGTAAAGCGTCCGGAACTGGCCCCATTATTAAAGTCATCACGTATGCGCAAAGAAAAAATGGTAGTGGATGAACTACTTACTGAGCTCAACAAAAATAACTTAGCGATTTACGGCTGGAAGGAAACTCAGGAAGCAGTACAAGCTGGAGCGGTAAATAAGTTGTTGCTCACCGATGAATTTATTAAGAAGAAACGCGCTGAAGGCGATTATGCCCAAGTAGATGAGCTGATGAAGATGGTTGATTCTGCTCAAGGTGAGGTGCATATCATCTCTGCCGAGCAGGAAAGCGGCAAGAAATTGAACGGATTGGGCGGTATTGCCGCAATTTTGCGGTATAAATCATGGAAATAGTAACATCACTTTAATTTAATAGGTTTTCGTGGGTATATAATCTAAAACCACAACCTTTTAATAGTAGTGCTGTTTATTGAGAGAGTAGTAACAAAATTTAAATTAAAAAGAAGGGGTGTGTGAGGTAAAATGATAGTAAAAGAAGAGCTATTAAGCAAATTGCGACGGTACTTCGACATTAACTTGTATGAAGTAAAGTTATGGACTGCTCTATTAAGCAGGGGAGTTTCTACCGCCGGAGAATTGTCGGATATTGCTGACGTTCCCCGCAGCCGAAGTTATGATGTTCTGGAAACACTGGAAAAGAAAGGCTTTGTAGTGATGAAATTAGGCAAGCCCATCAAATATATTGCTATTCCACCAAATGAAGTGGTCGAAAGAGTAAAGAAAACTATGCACGTAGAATCTCAAGAAAAGATTAAACGCCTAGACACCGTAAAAGGATCTCCGTTATTAGGCGAATTAGAATCATTGCATACTAATGGAATCTCTTTAGTTGATCCATCTGAAATCAGCGGGTGCGTAAGAGGAAGAAATAATGTTTATAACCATCTGGATTTATTAATTAAAGAAGCTAAAAATAGCATAAACATTATGACTACCGAGAAAGGTTTTGCCCGAAAAGCAGAAGCATTACTTCCTTCCTTCGAAAAAGCAGCTAAAAGAGGAGTAAAGATTAAGATAGCTGCCCCTATCAGCAAAGAAAACAAGAAGTTTGTAGATGCTTTGAAAGGAATTGCTGAGGTTAAGCACAATACTAAAGTAGATTCCCGTTTTGTTACCGTAGATGGCAAAGATACTGTAGTTATGACTTTGAATGACGATGCAGTACATCCATCATACGACTTGGGCATCTGGATGAAAGCGCCTTACTTTGCTACTTCCATGGATGCGATGTTCAACCATGTGTGGGCGATGAAGTAAGAGTTTGTTTTTATTATCTTATTTTTATTTCTTAGTTTCTCAAACCACATCCACTTTCAGCAACAATTCTTCCCATTCCAAAAATAAGTTTCTTCTGGCGTAGATGAAATTAGATTATATTTCTTTTTTTGATTTACTTCTTTTTTCTAAGTAATGCGTATACAATTACGATAAGCAATAAAGCAATGATTATACCAACCCATAATATTGGTGTTGTTCCATTATCTGCCGTTGGACTTGGTGCTACAAAATTTTGTACAGGAGGTGTGGGCGGGTGTGTTACACATTGATTATGTTCACAAACTTCTCCAACGCCACAATTTAAAACTGAAGTGCACCCTGTAGCCGTTACTAAAAAAATAGCGTAAAGTAAAAACGTTCCCATCAATATTGGAATTACTTTTTTCATTCTATCCACACCCCTTTTATCCTTTTTCTTTCTTCTTCATTAAGTTTGTTTCTTTTCTCATCCATCTCGTCTAAAATATCGTTCTCTTTACTTAATCTTTCATTATAATCGTCTGTGTCCCAGCTTATCCCTTTGTTTCTTACTTTTCCCATTTTCTCACCTTTGTTTTGTATTAATTTTTCTTTTCTCAAATCAAGTCCATTTTTAGCAGTTACTTACTTCTTTAGTACACTCACAACTATCACAAGAACCCAATCCTGCCCAACTTTGATGCAAGCATTTACAATTACTCATTCCATCGCATCCTTTAGCACTCGTTGTATAGGTTTCAGTATGTGTGCCACAAACCTGTCCTTTAGAGTAATCGCTACATCCGATTAAGAATAAAGCAAGAACTACTAAAGATAAAACAAAAAACAGTTTTAATTTATTCATTTTTTAACCTCCTAATTACATACTTCTTTGTATTTTGTTACGGGTTGGTATGCGGTTACTTCTCTCGACTTTTCAACTTCTTTGTATTTGATTACATCACGACAAACAGGCTTAGTTGCTGCAGATAAAACACTATATTGACAAGTATAACCTTGTTCATAAAGTTCTTTAGTGGTAATTTTCCCACTGAAACTGTAATAATTGGAATCAGAAGGATAAACTGCTAGATTACTATTATCGCTATCTGCAACATTAGAACTACCCGATTTCATAAAATCCATTCTTACTTTCCAAAGCCCACTTACTTCCATATCTAGATTGTTTAGTTTTAATGAACAAGTGACGGTTCTATCAACACAATACTTAATCTTGCTAGTACAAAAACCAAGAGTATAATCTGTACATTCTTCTACTTTTTTATTACAAGTATTAGACACAAGAGTAAAATCCGTTACAGAATAACCTAACTTTTTATCTTCACATTCTTGGTCCGTATAAGGCACTGTTTCAGTATAATATTCTGTTTTCGTATAAGGTTCTTGTTCTTGATAAGGTACTTGCTGGCAGACTGGTGATCCAAGCATATTAACTCCACCGGCGAATACAATCGCTATTACAATAATCCCCAATACTCCCGCAATTCCCAAACCGATGTATAACCATTTTCTGTTATTTTGATGAAGTTTGCCTTCTTCTGCGTGTTCTTTTTCATTATGCATATTTCCACCCCGAATAGTTTATTTTAGTTCCCTCTAGTGTAAATGAAGTATATTATGAAATATAGAATTAACCCTAATCCTCCTACAATTACTAGTGGCCACAACCAGATGTTTGGCACATAATTTTCAATAGGCAATGCTAGCAAAAATACGCCCAGTAATAAAAGAACTATGCCAACGTTTCTTAATATTTCAAGCCCCATATGTGTATCCCTATTGTCTAATTAATGTTACGACTTGTATAATTACATCAATTATATACCTTTATATATAAATGTTACGATATGTTACGGCAAGATACAAAACTGCTCTATGGATTTATAGTCTCTAGTAAAACCAGAACCGATATCCTAGAAATTCTGTTCAAAAACCCAATTTTGCGACAAAGCGAAATAGCTAAATGTATAAAACAAAAGCAACAGAATATTTACAAGCCAATTGATGATTTAATCAAATCGGGGTTAATTGAATGTCTTAATCCAGAAAAGAAAGCTTGGAAATCTTATATTATCACTGATTTAGGAAAAGAGGTCATAACTTTCGGAAAAAACTTGAAAGCAGAAGCCAAATTAAGAAACCAATAAACTCTTTTTTCTCTCAAATCACATCCACCTTCAACAACAATTCTTCCATACCTTCTTTATGCCCTGCTCCTACCACCACCAGAATCTTCTTCTCAGAATTCTCACGCAGTAATTTTATGATTTTCTTAACCATGTATTGGTTGCGGTCTTCCACTAAAGTCTTATACACATTTGGATATCGTTCTTTCAACTGCTTCATCATTACTGCGATTAACTTCTTCTCCGGAACTTTGGTTAAGTCAAAATCTTCCAATCCCGCTTCTTTGAGTTGGCGTTTGGGAAACAGAACCCCTTTAATGATGTCTCCCAAGAAGCGGAATTTTTCTCTCCAGGTTAGTTTTTTAGAAAAGTTCTTCAGCGTAACTTTAATCGGCTGGTCTATCAAAGCTATGGGAATCTTATTCTTTTGAGCTTCCTCTAACGCCGTCTTCATTTCCGTTCCGGGAGAAACGCCCACCATCTTACCTAGTTTTTGCTGTAGAATTTGCCCAATTTTAGCAAAAATGAAGCCTTTTACGCCAATATGAAGTATATCTTTTAACGAAAGCTTGGTCTTTTCTCCATTCAGAAGCACATAAGCTCGTTCTGCATCCAGTTCTACCGCTACAATGTCCGGTTTTTGAAGTGAAATGGCTTCTTTTATCTCTCGGACGCTCTGCTTAGAGATGTGCGAAGTGCCTATAATATGTACGCTCATATTCATTCTGCATAACAGAAAAGTATTTAAATCTAAGGGTTGTTTTCTGCTCATTGCCTAAATAAGTGCACTTTAAGCTAAAATTACAATAGAGGTGGTCGATAATGTTAAAGATGAAGCGAATATCTGAAGTTTATGATTTAAGAGTGTTTACTGATGGCGGAGATTATTTTGGTGATGTGGAAGAATCCATCCTACAAGGAAATAGAGTATTTGGATGGAAAGTCAAAGCTACCAAGAATTCTTTCTTGAGCAAAGTATTAGGAAGCGCTAAAGGGGTTATTGTTCCTCATCAATTAGTCAAAGCTATCGGTGACGTGTTAGTTATTTCCAAGAGTGCAGTTCCAACTGGCAGCGGAGACGAAGGAGAAGATAAAGAATAAATTCCCTTGTTTGGGAACTTTAACACATGAACTTCGATAAATGTTATACTGATTTATTGAATTATCAATTTGTAGTAGGCAGTATTGAAGACATCGAAGAACTGCCGTTTCCTATTGCGGGATAATTTTTTTCTTAATTTCATTTCCTCTTCCTATGAAAAAAGCATGTATTTACAATGTAGACTCTTTACTGGGGGGTGAAGTTGGAATTGAAGAATATCTTTCTCAAAGTGGATATATCTTAAAGAAAGGGATTATTTATGATGAAGAAGGGGTTATTAAAGGAAAAATGATTGATGGGACTTATTTATCCGAAAATCCCACTTTAGAACTTCATATTTTCGATGATTCAAATTTAGAAAAATTAATTGATGATTATCAAGTTCGTGACTTTCTTTTGTAAACTCATACGTCAACTTTATGATACACGACCCAACGTCACACAATATTACACTAACCGCGTTTTCAATTGCTCTGTTGATTTCTTTTCTTCACCCAAACACTATCAACTGCATTCGATACAATGTAAATCCTGTCCACAGCACCAAAAACAAGTAAAACAATCCCCAGAAGCGATGCAAGGGAAAATAATCTGACAGCCAATGCGTTTCCTGGTGGTGCCATTTGTGTTTAGTCCAGCACATTGCATTATACACTACGCAGTCCAGCAGGAATAAGTACCACAATAACCCTTCTAGGTAAATCGCCATAATCAGTTAGAATTAGTAGTGATTATTAAAGATTTTGCTGGTGCACTTACTATTTTCAACATTCTGCTCAGATCTCACTTCCCCCCTACTGTCCACACCGCAAACAGGAAGTTTCTTCCCTGCTTGATGTTCCGTAATCCCGCGTTAACAAACAGTTCCCGCATCTCTTTTTTATTGTTCACTCGCACACATCCCGGCTCAAAAAACTCAAAAATGCGATGAACAATATCTGAAAAGAAATTCACATCCACAATAATAACTTTCCCATTTTTCTTTGCCACTCTTTCCATTTCAGAAATAGCTCTAGTTTGGTCATAATAATGGTGAAAAGCTTCCGTGCTAATAACATAATCAAAATAATTGGCGGGGAAATCCAATTGATGCACATCACCTTGCTTTAGCTTTACTGATGGAGGAAGTTTTTTGCGTGCTTTTTCTAACATCTCTTCAGCTAAATCCAATCCCCACAACTCCAGCTTTTCCCCCCCTCGTCGATACAAAGAACGAAGCAGTTCCCCTGTTCCGCAGCTCAAATCTAAAATATTTTTCCTTCCGGCGAGGTCCATTAAAGGAATAGCTGCCTGGCGAAACTTTTCCATCCAAAGGTGGGAAGGGTCATAATCATAACTCTTTGCCCACAGATTGAAAAAGCGCTGATTACTCTTTAAGTTATTTTCTTTGTTCATGGTATTTTTTTTGTTTTTTTTACCGTCGGTAGCAATCGGGTGAAGCCTTGCTGCTAATGCTCACCTATTATGGATATGCAGCAAATCATGTAGCCAGCACCATCCTACAAAGCTCTCGAGCAAAGCAATCCATCCTACGATGAAGATTACCCAATTAACCCACCCCGACACAAATTGCGGAGCAAAAGGGCTTAGCCACCATATACCCAATACAAACCGGAATATCCGGTCTAGATTTCCTAAATTTTGTTTCATTTTTTCACCTCCTTTTTTAGATTTAGTAACATAAAAATAAGCGAAGCAACTAGCAGAATAATAACTAAATGTTGTGTTGGCGTTAATCCTAAGAATCTGGGGTCGGTAGTCTCCCTCCGGAAAAAGTCAAGAATGATTCTTTGAACCGAATATAGTATTATATAACTTGAAAACAGAAAACCATCAAAGAGATTATTCTTTTCTTTAATCTTTTTTAAGCCCAAGAGTGCTGTAATAATAATTATTAAGCCGATTATCTCATATAAAACCACTGGGTGCCTAATTGCATCATCAAGATAAATACCCCAAGGCAAAGTAGTTATTTTTCCAGGGTGTCCTCCGGTAAAGTAATCTCCTAATCTCCCTAAGATATGTCCGGCTACCAAAGGAATAGTAAAAATATCTGCCAGTACCCAAAAGTTAAGTTTTCTTTTTTTAGTAAAAAAATACCCTGCGGTTAGAGCTCCCAAAAATCCCCCAAAGAAAGCTAACCCTCCTTTCCATACGGCTAATGTGCTCAATATTGTCCGCGGTATTCCTTCCGGCCAGTAGAATAACACATAAAACAGTCTTGCCCCAATTATTATTCCGATTAGTAGATAAAAAACCAAATCCCAGATAACCTTCGATTGGATCTTCTTCTTTTTTGCTTCTCTTACCGCCAATAAAGAAGCCACCAGAATACCTAAAGCAAACATGATTCCATACATGTTTATATGCAAAGGGCCTAGTTCAAACATGGGAAAAACGGTGTAGGGTATCATTTTATTTTTTAATATATCTCACTTCATCGGTACTTTCTTCTGCGCTTGCCTGGTTCAATGCCCGCAACAGGAAGGACAGGATTTAGTTTCTTTACCTCTTTTTTCATAAGTATTCAAGCAATTCTGGGAACAAAACCACTCTCCATGCTTTTCTATCCCCTTGCCTTTTTCCTGCTTCATCCCACAGACGGGATCTTTTTTAGCGAATAGTCCAAACATATTCTCACCTCAAATCCATTTTTTCTTTTTACAGTGCCAAGTGCATTTATTGTAGATCCAAGCATAAACAAATCCAACTAAATAAAGCACCACTATCATTCCTATCAACCCGAGCACAAAACCACTAACGGTCATCTGGGGGGTTACTGCAATCTTAGTTAAATCAATCCCATGAAACCACTGGGAAAAAAAGCCGATTGATTGCTTTGGCCAGAGCCATGCTGCTAAGCTGCAGAGAGCATATATTATTGCGCCAGTCAGGGCTGCAGCCAATCCTGTTGGGTGTACATATTGTTTTTCCATATTTTTACCTCCATAACACCACTTTTTAGCTTTAAAACCCGGAAGGGTGCATGATCCAAAACATAATTAAGGTGAAGAGCATAAATATTCCAACCACCAAATATTTCTCGTAATATTTCTCGTTTTTTTCGCTCAATGGCAATTTCTCTCCTCCTTGCTTTCCTTATTCTTTTTATCTGCGGGTTTATTTTCATGCATCTGTTTCATCATAAAGTAGTGCGAGAGCGGGCAGAGCAATAAAAATAACCAAAAAAGGTAGCTCTTGCTTAATCCAAAAAAATAAATCGCTCCGCTCAATAAAAACAGAGGAAGGATACAACATATCACCATCATAAACAGATGGTTGTGCCATAATGCTTTTATCTTTTCGTTCATGGTTTATTCAACTTATTTGTTTTTATTTATTTGAATTTATAGTTCCTCATCAATAAAGAGTTGCTTACCACGGAAACTGAACTGAAAGCCATCGCGGCCCCAGCAATTACCGGGCTGAGCAGCCAGCCGGTAAATGGATACAATACTCCTGCAGCAATGGGAATCCCCAATACATTATAAAAGAAGGCCCAGAATAGGTTCTGTTTAATTTTGCGCATGGAATAATGGCTTAATTTTAAAGTTTTAACTACGTCTCTCAGATCTTCCTTGATTAAGACCACGTCTCCAGTTTCAATGGCCACATCTGTGCCTGAGCCGATGGCTATCCCTAGATTAGACTGAGCCAATGCCGGAGCATCATTAATTCCGTCACCGACCATAGCTACTTTCTTTCCTTCTGCTTGCAGCTGTTTGATTATTCCAACTTTTTGTTCTGGGAGCACTTCTGCATAAACTTTCTCTATCCCCACTTGTTTAGCGATGGCCTGAGCAGTCCTCTGGTTATCTCCAGTAATAAGGATCACCTCTTTCCCCAGCTCTTCCAGCTGTTTCACTGCTTCTGGAGAGAACTCTTTAAGCGTATCTGCCACCCCAATCACGCCCAATAACTTTTTGTTCAGGGCTAATAGCATCACTGTTTTTCCCTGCATTTCCAAAAGCTTAATCTTTTCTTCTAGCTC
>CAZIUU010000039.1:0-13888 GCA_964542815.1 uncultured Methanosarcinales archaeon
AAAGGCGTACTTTACAAAGGCATAGGGGGGGGAGATTAAAGAGGAAACTATGACTAAGATAACTGAATTATTTTTCCTGATGATGATGGCGGTATTGCTATTTGTGCTTCTTACAGAATATTTTTACCCTCAATTAGTTCCGAGTGTTTTATATGATATAAAGAATAAAGTTATTTCTACTCTGGATTACTGGAGATACCGGGGAGAGTTATATCTGCAGAAAGATGAGTTCCCCCACAAAGATGAATTCTCTCCACCCCTGGAAAATTCAAAAAATGCCAGTTCGGTTCCGGTATTTCTATATCACGGAATTACCCGGTTTGGCTATAAGAACGATGTGCCTCTCTCCAACTTTAAAGATCAGATGTTTGCCCTGAAAAAGAATGGTTATAATACTATCACACTAAGCGACTTCCACGCATTTATTAAAGGGGAAAAGCAGTTGCCGGATAAATCGGTGTTAATCACTTTTGATGATGGAGTTAAAACCAGTTATTATAATACGGATCCGGTTTTGAAGGCATTGGGTTATACTGCCGTGATGTATATTATAACAACTCATTCCATCAGTGAGAGCAAACACCCCTATTACTTGGATCTAAAAGAAATCCAAGAAATGGCCGACTCGGGCAGGTGGGAAATCCAGGGGCATGCTAAAGAAGGGCATTTCCCGATTCTTATAGACTCTAACGGGACTCTCGGGCATTTTTTTACCAATAAAATGTGGCTGAGGGGGGAAAGCCGGCTGGAGACCAATGAAGAATTTAGGGAAAGAATAAAGGAGGATTTAGTGGGGGCAAAGGAAGATATCGAAAGTGCATTGGGAAATGAAGTTTATTCTTTCGCTTTTCCATTTGGAGACATGGGAGAAGAGTCGGCTAATTTTCCTAAAGCAAAATCCTACCTTATTGAAGAGACGGCGCGAACTTATTCCTTAATCATGCACCAGCACTGGCCCAGTAAAGGATACACCTATAATCCCCCAGAAGGAAATAGTTTTGTTACTAGAAGAAGGGTTTCCCAAAAATGGGACGGGCGTGATTTAATTGAAGCCCTTAAAGATGGAGAGGATAAACAATTGCCATTCTATGATAATTTTGAAGAGAATAGCGGTTGGATTAGCGTTTGGGGGAATCTTAAGATTGATAATTCTATGATTTTAAATCCAGTAGTCATCTCTGAAGATTATCAGGGAAATTCTTTATTCTTGGACGGGAGCTATCCTTTTACGGATTATCTCTTCACCGCAGACATAAATTCCACTTCCGCCGAACTGCTCAGCTTAAAAGCCAGATATCAAAATGAACTAAATTTTGTTTCCTGTGATTTTTACAAAGACAAAGTTAAAATTAGGGAAATTGTAGATGGCGACCTAGCCACTTTGGCTGAGACCAAAACCGAGTTTAAGCTGCCGAAGAAAGAATTTGAATTGGCAGTGAAAGTAGAGGGGGAGAAGATTGGATGCTTATTCGGAAATGCACTTTTAGTTCAGGCAAAACTGCACCATCTGATTCCCAAGGGAGGAATCGGGTTTAAAGTTCTGGATTACGGTGCAGAGAATAATGATGCCGGGAATGCCATTGAGAATGATGCTGTGAATGGCACCACCATCATCCAAAAAATCAGCGTGGTTGAAATCAACTAAAATGCACAGATACAACAATACCATCAAATATTCAAACAAAAAATGAAAGACACTACTAAAAAGCGTTGGGTATTCTTCTTTATACTAATAACCCTATTGGTGCTTATTACCGGAAAGGTGCTGTTTACCGCTACCCCAAACACTTTTCTTATGTTTTATGGCACTTTAATCACTTCGGCCATTTTTTTCACTTTTTTAATTAGTTTGGCTTACAAGGACCCCAGCATAGAACTCCGCGAGAAAGGGCTAAACAAAGGAATGAGAAAGCCTTTTGTTTCCTGTGTTATGGCCGTCAGAAACGAGGAAAAAATAGTTGCAGAGTGCGTTGATTCCCTTCTAAATTCAGATTACGCCCATAAAGAGATTATTATCGTGAATGATGCCAGCACTGATAAAACCCAAAAAGTTCTGGATCAGTATAAAGGTCAGCCAGGAATATTTATCATAACTTTAACAGAAAATGTGGGCAAGAAGAAAGCTATCGGCGAGGGATTGAAACTGGCTAAAGGGGAAATCTTTGTCTTTACGGACAGCGATTCCGTGGTAGCGCCAGATGCTATCAGCAGGATTATAGAGGTGATGGTATATGATGAGAACGTGGGAGCAGTCAGCGGTCATGGAAGAGCACTTAATTCTTCAGATAATATCTGGACTAAAATTCAGGATTCATGGTATGAAACCCAGTTTTCGGTTAAAAAAGCTTTTGAAAGTGTCTTTAATTCCGTCACCTGCGTTTCCGGACCGCTTGCTGTTTTTAGGAGATCGGCCATCTACAATTACATCCCGGCCTGGGTTAATGATTCTTTCTTAGGGCACGAATTCCGATTTTCCACTGACCGGCAGCTCACTGGCTATGTCCTGGGAAGCAAGTATGTGGGAAAAGAGCTGAAACAAAAATATAAAGATTCTGAGTTCATCAAAAATGAGAACTATCCACCTAGGGAATGGAAAGTAATCTACTGCCGCTCGGCAAAAGTTTTAACTACGGTGCCAGACACTTTTAAAAAATTTGTCCGTCAGAATATTCGCTGGAAAAAAAGTTTCATTCGAAACTTATTTTTTACCGGACGCTTTTACTGGAGAAAACCAATCGTGACCGCCTTAAGGTTTTATTTTGGGGCCATGTTTGTGCTGGTTGGTCCTTTTATCGCCCTGCGCCACCTTATTTATCTTCCTTTATCAGGTGATCCTTTATCGGGAGTCTACTATCTGGGGGGCATATTGTTCATTGGGGCATTGTATGGCTTAGTCTACCGAATTGATAACAAAAACTCTCATCTTTGGATATATCGGCCATTGATGAGCATCATCTCTACCCTGATTTTTTCCTGGTTGATATTTTATTCCTTGCTCACCATAAAAAAGAACATTTGGCATAGGTGATGAGCTTTAGCAAACCTAACACTAAACCTAATACTAAACAAATACGAAATCATAAATAAAGTAAAAAAACGGAGGTGGCACACATGAGCCAGAACATAACTAAATTTCGGCATGCCGACCATAAGATTTACCCTTTGTTTTTGGAGCGCTGGTCGCCTCGGGCAATGTCGGGAGAGAACATTAATGAAGAGGAACTGCTCACTTTGTTTGAGGCAGCACGTTGGGCCCCTTCCTCTTATAACAATCAGCCGTGGAGATTTATTTATGCTTTAAAAAATATGCCCGAATGGAACACTTTCTTTAACCTATTGGTTGAATTTAATCAAAGCTGGGTAAAAAACGCTGCTGCTTTGATTTTAATTATCTCCGCAAAAACATTTGAAAGCACGGGAAAGCTCTCTCAGACCCATTGTTTTGATACGGGAGCGGCTTGGGAGAATTTAGCTTTGCAGGGGCATTTTTCTGGCTTAGTTGTGCACGCCATGGAAGGCTTTGATTATGAGCAAGCACGCCGGGAACTGGGAATCCCTTCTGATTTTGAGATCCATGCACTCGTAGCTGTCGGTAGAAAAGGACGAAAGGAGGACCTTCCCCCCGCTTTGCAGGAGAGAGAAATTCTTAGCCCGCGTAAAGAAATTAAAGAGTTAATTTTTAAGGGAAAATATGGGGGTGAGATTACATGGTAACGCACGCTGGCACTGAAATAAATCTAACCCAGACAAAAGAAGGATTCACCCGGATGGGTGTGGGAAGCAAAGCTCCTGATTTCTCATTGAAAGACAAAAATGGAACAGTTCATCAGTTAAGCCGGATTAAGAGTAAATATACTTTTATCTATTTTTATCCAAAAGATAGTACTCCCGGATGTACCATTGAAGCACACCAATTCAACCAACATCTTACGGAGTTTGAAAAGGAAGGGGTGCAGGTTATCGGAATTTCCGGAGGAGATGAGAAGAGCAAAACCAAATTCTGCGACAAGAATAGATTAAATCTGCTGTTATTGTCAGACCGGGATTTTTCTATCTCTAAGGAATACGGGGTTTACGGAGAAAAAAAAATTATGGGCAAAAAGTTCCAGGGCATTTACAGGAGCAGCTATCTGTTAGATACTGGTAAAAAAGTGCTTAAAGTCTACGAGAAAGTTAATCCGTTCACCCATGCAGTGGAAGTGCTGAAAGATGTTAAGAAGATTTGATCATAATTTATAGCAATTGGAGGGTTAAAATGGAAAGGATAAAACGAGAAGAAGGCCATAATGCCAAAATATTAATTGTATATTATTCAATGTACGGGCACGTATATGCTATGGCTCAAGCAATTGCTGAAGGAGCTAAAAGAGTAGACGGAACGGCAGTAAAATTATGCCGGGTTCCAGAGACATTATCAAATGAAGCACTAGCTAAGATGGGCGCTCTTGATATGCAAGCTAAATTTACAAACATTCCCATATGTACCATCGAAGATTTGGCTGAAGCAGATGCTATTATCTTTGGTACACCAACAAGGTTTGGGGATATGTGCGGCCAAATGCGCCAGTTCCTGGATGCTACTGGACAACTATGGATGAAAGGAGAACTCATCGGAAAAGTTGGTAGCGTGTTTACCAGCACTGCAACTCAACATGGAGGCCAAGAATCAACCATCTTGAGCTTTCATACCACTTTATTGCATCATGGAATGGTTGTCGTTGGTTTGCCTTATTCGTTTCAGGGGCAAATGAGAATTGATGAAGTAACTGGTGGTTCACCTTACGGAGCGTCAACTATTTCAGGTGGGAAAGGCGAAAGGATGCCCAGCGATAATGAATTGGAAGGGGCAAAGTTTCAGGGAGAGCATGTAGCAAGGATTGCGGTGAAGTTGAGGAAGGGTTAAGAGATAAGCCTTCCCACTCTTTGATAGCTACCATTCTCGGGAAAAGCTTATATAGCTATTGTTCTTTACTGGAGTTATTATTAGTATATCTAAAAATAGGGGTGGTTAAAAATGATATACGATGAGGAAAATTGGGATTATTGTGAGCTTCTGAACGAGGAGTTAGCTCGGGGAGGAGACGATGCATTCAAGTATTGTGAGCTGTGCGAGCTGCAGAGAAGTACAGAAAAGATGGTTTCTGGCGTAATGAGTGTGGATATGAACACTGTTAAGCAGAATTTAAGAAACTAATTTCTTTTATTTTTTAAAAATATTATTTTAATTTAAAAAAGTGGGGACGCTGGGATTTGAATTTCTGAACCACAAGATTCTTGTGATTTCCCAGATCTAAAGCTAACTTCAGAGGATTGTGTTGTCATCGCTTTTCAGCTCAACTTTCCAATTGCTGGAGGCTCCAATGTTAACCAGGTTGCACCACGTCCCCAATAAATTATCCTACACGAAGATTATTTATTAAGCTTTTCATTAGAAATCTAAAAATACCGTTTAGTCTTTCAAATCCACTGCATATTAATTTTAAGCATCAAAATCCTGTTTATCCCAAGCCATAACTTCCAATCCCGCAGAATAAAATAAGCCCGGCCGAATATTATCGACTAAAAGCAACCCGGTGTTAGGCTTTTCAAGCAATGGAAACGCTTCATTGGCCATTTCAGGAGTTGCTTCATCTATAGGCAAGCTGAGATACCGTGTCCGGCTCCTCCTGGCAAGCATCAAATTTCTGGTTTTATACTCCAAATGCACTACTTCTGTCCGCTCTCCGAACGCCGAAATAGCAACCATGATATGTGTGCCTAAATAATTCTCACCAATAAGATCATTTTGATAACACAAATTATAAATCCCTTCAGGTAGCCCTTTTTCATCAAACCGCCATAATAGTTTTTCCGGTTTAGGTTCTGGTGGTAAAAATGCAGGAGAAGGTTTCCGGATTATGTAATTCCAAAGTGTAGCAATTAATGGCATCAAGCTAAGAATAACCAGCCTCCTTAAAAATATTTAGGTAATGGAAGATAGAAGTAGCGGCATACGTTAATCTTCTCTACTTCGGCTCTTCTGGAATGATTATCCAAGCTATCAGATATGCAATCAATCCCATCCCCATAGAAAATAATGTTAGAATCACCCAAATCAAACGCACAACTGTTGGGTCACTATGGGTATATTCAGCAATTCCAGCACAAACACCACCTACTAACTGTTCATGCCTACAACGATACAAACGTTTAATGGGTTGGTGTTCTTTGACCATTTTTGGGATTAAAGAAAGAAAGTTTATAAATTTAGTGTCAGAAACTAAGTACATGATCCAACTCGACGGCTCTTCCGGAGAAGGCGGCGGTGCATTAGTAAGAGTAGCTCTAGCCCTTTCTGCCCTGACTGGCAAAGAATTCAAAGTTACTAATATCCGCGCCAATCGACCTGAGCCGGGATTGAAAGCGCAGCATTTAGAAGCGATAAATGCATTGAAACAAATCTGCAATGCTGAAACAAACGATATTAAACTAGGAACAACCGAACTCTATTTCAAACCGGGAAAAATAAAACGCGGTATCTATGAAATTGATATCGGAACTGCCGGAAGTATAAGTTTAGTTTTACAAGCATTAATTCTTCCTTGCTTATTTGCTCCGGGAAAAATCACACTTAAAATAAAAGGCGGAACTTGCGGAAAATGGCAAGCTTCAGTGTATTACCTGCAAAATATTTTACTGCCGCATTTGCATCGCTTTGCAGAGAAAATTGAATTGAAAATACTTAAACCGGGATATTACCCGCAAGGCGGAGGAGAGATTACATTAGAGATTAGCCCGAGGATAAGACTAATGGATTTTTCCGAAGTTTCATCTTTTCTTACTGAATTAAATTCTAAAACTGCTAAGATAAAATTATTGGAGCAAGGAAAGTTAGAGCAGATAAAAGGAATAGTAAACCTTTCTTCCGAATTAGAATCTAAAGAAGTGGGTGAAAGAGTTAAAGCTGCAGCTGAAAGTTCGCTGAAGAAATTTAATGTTCCAATTAATATCAGAGTAGAATACGCCCATTCGCTTGGTCCTGGAGGAGAGCTGGTATTGTGGGGAATTTTTAGTTTGCATGGAAAAGTAGATTCTGATAATCCAACCATCTTGGGGAGCGATGCATTACTCGAAAGAAATAAAACTTCAGAACAAGTGGGAAAAGAAGCAGCAGAGAAGTTAATGAAAGAAATTGAAGCAGGGAAAGTTGTAGACGAGCATTTATTAGACCAGTTGATTCCATTTATGGGATTATTAGTTGGTTCAGAGATTTCTGCTAAGGAAGTCAGCTCGCATGCGCAGACAAATGTTCATATTGTGGAGCAGTTTCTGCCGGTGAAGTTTGAAACTAAAGAGAATAAAGTTGTAGTATTATGCTGTTAACAATCTTACTTATCTCTTTGAAAAACCTGAATTGTATACCTGTGACCATCAGTATGTTGATAAACCGCCATAAAACCGCTTTGACCAGAGATAATATACTCTCCGCTTCTGGGCTTTAAGCTTCTGTGAGCAGAACCATTTTTACGATCCACTTGTTCCATCTCTCGTTCAATTCGTTGAGTTGTTTCTAGCAGGTCAGATAATTCCTTTCGCAATCGTTCCCGTTGTGCTTCTAATGCTGGTTTATCCATTTTAATGTGAGAAAATTACATTAGTATATAAATGTTACTATTAAAAAATGACGAGAATTGGCGTTACTAATTATTTACACAAAAGATAAACTAAACCTTTATAAAATAACAATAGTTTGACATAAATCATGGAAAAGAATTGTGTATCATGCAAAAAGAAAATTGTAAATGATTCTGGCAGCACTACATTCAAATGCCCGCAGTGTGCTAAGTACGAGCTTACCAGATGCACTAACTGCCGTAGTAAAGCAGCTAAGTATGCCTGCCCTGGTTGTGGATTTACTGGACCAAATTAATCAATTATTTACAATGGCAAAAGCGATAATTACATTCAAACTTATGCCGGAGTCTCCGGATGTAGACCGAAAGCCGATTGCAGAAACCGCTCTTAAGATTGCTAAAGAAAACGGTGCTATCGGACAGATGCAGACGAAAGAAGATCCTATCGGCTATGGATTGGTGGCAATTTTAATTCTGGCTATGTATGACGTAAATAGTTCTGACTTTGAAGCTATTGCGGCTAAGATGGGAGAAATTCATGGAGTAGAATCGGCTGAAGTAGCTAAGATGGATTTGGCGCTGGGTTAGAAAGTATCTGACCAAAGTTCATTTATAGTGTAACTTATTTTGTTCTTCTTTAGGAAAGCAAGTATGTTAAATCTATTCTCCATAGGTATTAAGAAAACAGCTTTTCCTAGTTTCTGCCCGCTTGATTCTTCGAGCAGTCCTTTCGTAGAATAAACTTTCTTGCCAACTTTTTGCTTGTATCCGTATAACTGCCTCCATAACCTCATCTGCTTTGCTGAACTGGCTTTACCGATATCTACTCTTATCAAGGCAAGATATTTTGTTTTTTCAGGAAATTCGTTATATTTTCCATACAAAGTTATCCCTGAACTTAATACTTCCCGGTGTAAAGACCATTCTTTTAAGTGACCAACTTTAACGGAGATATCATTTTTTATCCCTTTTAGTTTCCAAGATTTATGTGCTTGAGATAGGTGATATAAATTTAACAATTTATTGATTTCTGTTTCTAAGTTTTTATCTGTATCCACAAATAGGTCAATATCGCTATTATCACTAAAATCATTTCTAGCAACTGAACCAAACAAGATAACTTTACTGATTTTATTTCCAATTTTGCTGTCTAATAAAAATGAAGTGAAGCTGAGAGCATACCCGATTAAAGTGGTTTGACTTATCATTTAAGCATCACTTTGATGGCGTTTTCCAGTTCTTCAAATAGTTGTAACGCTTCTTTTAGCTTATCAACGGGTTTGGGAGAGCCATAAGACAGTTTTTCACACAGCAATTCTAATTTCATCAGCTTACTTACAATCTGTTGCTTGTTCTCGAATTCTGGCAATCTCTGATGAACTGTCTCTGACTTAAACCAAGCATGATTTAACTGGAACCCTTCTTCAACTTTATTCTGCTGGTGAAGATATGCTGAAAGCAGTTCAGTAATGGCTTTAGAAGCATTATCTCCTATTGTCCTCTGTGCATTCTCGATGCCCTTTACTTCTACGCCCCATTTAAAGATGGTTTCTTTGCGCTCTTCAAATGCAGCAATATGGTCTTCAGTTCGCATAAAGTTTGAGTATGAGAATTACTATATAAACTTTATGTTAGTTTGTTACATATGTTAGTTACTTGCATAAATTTATGTAAGGGAGTGACATAAGAGAATTAATCATCTAACCTAAGCTTAATTGTTGCCCCGCTTGACATTCTTTTCAAATTTAGTGAGGGTGCTTTTTACTTTTCGTTCTAAAGTCTCCGAACCGGTCACTACCACTTTAACTTTACCCCCATAGTAATCATATCTCTCCATACTGTACATTGGATCAAAATGTCCGTCTGTTACAACAACCTCCGCGGCAGTTGAAATGGATTCACTTTCACTGGTATGTAAACATAATTGGTCATAAGGAATCACTTTCATCTCTTGAAACAGGCTTGGATCCAAAATCCTGGCAGTATTATCCCCTGCCGTTACACCAACAATTCTAATTTACCAATTAATTCTTTAACAATATCTCCGTGTAAACTGTATTGGTCTAATTCTGCTATTCTTTTATTCTCATTCCTATCAAAAGTAGTCCTCTCATAGCTTAATTCCATAACCTTTTCAAAAGAACTGTTAGTTTTTAAGAATTATTGTCCTAGAGAATAGTTATGGTAATTAAAGCAACAAACCTAAGAATCAATTTTAATCAAATGATAAATCTAATTGTTTAGCTCCGTATTCTACTTTGTAGAGGGGATGCTCATCTTTATCGTCATCGGCTAAGTCGCGGAGTTTATCTTTATGTTCTGGATTCTCTTCTAGAAATTTTCCGATAACTCGTTTGTAGCTGACTCGTCCTTTTTTTTCTTTTAATCGGGCAAAATACTTCGTGCCCTCGGGAAAAGCTTCTCCGCCGACTAACCTTTCCTTTAAGTCTGCTTTCATGTAAGCGGCTCTTCCGACAGTTTCTTTGGCTCGGGGAAGCGAGTCTTGATCTAGCTTTACTAATTCTGCCACTACTTTATCCAGAGAGAGCGGTTTAGCCATTTTAGGGGATAAGAAAGCCGCTAGTTTTTAATCTTTTCTATTTGAAAGTAGTTAAGCTAGCAAAAGATGGCGAGGTAATTATTTAACCAGCTTAGTTATTTCTGTAATCGTCCTCTCACTCTTAACCCCCGTCATCAAAAAGTGCGTCCTTACCCCTTTCAGCTTCTTTAACGCTAATTCCATTTTAGGAGGATCCATTTTCAGCTTCCGAGCAATCTCATGTAAATCATAAAAGCCCACTTGATTGACCTTAGCTTCTCCCAGCAATAATTCCAAAAACTTCTGCTCTTCCGGGAAAGGATTGTTCTCTACCATCTTCTCCAACAGTTTTTCGTCGGAAAGTTTACCAATCCACAATGGACCGGCAAAGACAAACTCTGTTCCACAAGAACATTTCTCTTTATTGTAAACAGAAGTCTTAAAACTCAAGCAATTATTGCAATACAAGAAATATTGATGCTGTTTGAGCAGCTCATCACATTTCTCTTTGCCTTTCTCATTCCTGAAATAAGCACGGAAGTAATGGTCTTTGCTGTAAGACAAAATCGGAACTAAAGCTTTGTCAAACTGCACCCCCTGCAACTGAACTTTTCGGATTAAAATGCGAAGCCCAATTTCATGCATCAGATAATTTCTTAATGGCTCTGCCCAATATTTACGCCGGGTAACTTTAGGATAAGTTCCGGTTAAAGCGGCAGTATCCGTAGCCGTAAACGCAATTATTCCTCTTCGGGAGATTCTGGCTACGGCTAAAGCTAAGAACGGATTAGGAGAACCGAAAGGATCGATATCGATGTAATCAAAGCCAATATGCTCTTGGAGAAAGAGGTTGGCATCTTTACTGAAGAGGGAGAGTTTGTTTTTGTCTAATTTTAATTTATTTAATTTTAATCCTAAATTAAACACTTCTTTAAAGTTCTCTTTCATATCATTGGCATACAACTGTTTTATTTTGCTTTTCTTCAATTCTTTCAGAAAACGCAGGCTTCTTATTCCCGAACCAGCAAGAGGATCACAAATATTCATCTGTATATTCTCAACCGAATTAAGAAGCAGAATCGAGATATTTCTATTAGAAGCCATCACTGGATTATAAAATACTTCCATCCCTGCATGGACGTCGCCAGCAGGGGGCTCAACTTCAAGATGAATTGTGCTTTCAAGTATCATAGAAGCAGAAACATCCCATAACTTTAAAAATATTCTTACTTCTAACCTTAGTATGGCTATCCGAAAACTTATCTGCGTTACACTTGGACATGTGGATCATGGAAAAACGTCCGTGCTGGATCAGATAAGGCACAGCGCTGTAACTGCCGGAGAAGCTGGCGGCATCACCCAAGCTATCGGCGTATCTATAATTCCTTTAGATACCATCAAAAAAATCTGCGGTAAACTGTTAGACGTTTTCAAAAATAATCTTTCCATCCCCGGATTACTATTAGTAGACACTCCCGGACATGCTGCTTTCACCAGCCTAAGAAAACGCGGCGGCTCTTTGGCAGATATTGCCATTTTAGTGGTAGATATCAATGAAGGGTTCAAGCCGCAGACGATAGAATCTATTGAAATTCTCAAAGCTAATAAAGTTCCATTTGTAGTAGCTGCAAATAAAATTGATTTGATAGATGGATGGAGTTATGAGAAGAATAAAACCCTTCTGGAAAACATCTACAACTTACCTGCAAAAGCGATGGGAGAAGTAGAAGCCAAGATGTATGAGTTAGTGGCAAAATTTTCGGAAATTGGATTTGAGTCAGAACGCTTTGATCGAGTGCAGGATTATACCAAACAAATAGCTTTAATCCCAATTTCTGCTAAAACAGGACAGGGAATTCCAGAATTGTTAATGGTGCTTACTGGATTAGCGCAGCGCTTCTTGGAGAAAAAACTGGAGATTGATGAGAAAGGCAGCTGCAAAGGCACCATTCTCGAAGTTAAAGAAGAAAAAGGATTGGGGATTACACTTAATGCTATCATCTACAACGGCTCGCTTAAAGTAAATGATACATTAATTATCGGTGGTGTAGAAACTCCTCTTGTAACCAAAGTAAGAGCATTATTGGAGCCTGATGAATTGGCCGAGATTCGAGAGAAGAAAAGCCATTTTCAAAATGTGAAAGAAGTGTTCGCTGCTACCGGTGTAAAAATCTCTGCTCCGGGAATGGAAACTGCCATCGCTGGAATGCCTTTGCGCAGCTGCTCAGGAAATACAGTGGAGGTTGAACAATTAAAAAACGAGGTCCAATCTGAAGTTAAAGAGGTTATAGTAGAATGTGAAGAATGTATCGGAGTTATAATTAAAGCTGATACTATCGGCGGATTAGAAGCATTACGAAACTTATTACAAGCCAAGAATATTCCCGTGGCTTCAGCTATACTAGGAGATGTAAGCAAGAAAGATTTGTCACAGTTAGAATCTTTGCGAGAGAAAGATTCATTTGTAGCAGTTATTTTAGGATTCAACATTAAAGTTCCTTCTGAAGTAGAAGATTATGTCAAAGCCAAAGGATTGAAGATCTTTACCAATAATGTAATTTACAAGCTCATTGAAGATTACGAAAAGTATACTGTTAGACTAAAAGAAGAAATTGAGTTAAAAGAGCTGTCTAAATTAGTGCGTCCCTGTAAGTTCTTTATTATGAAAGGATATGTATTCCGACAGAACAATCCGGCTATCGTAGGAGTAGAGATAGAGATTGGACAAATAAAAAGTGGAGATCCGGTGATGAATAAAGAAGGAAAAGCGTTAACTACAGTAAAAAGCATGCAAGAAGGGAAAGATAATGTTTCTACGGCAACGCAAGGAATGCAATTAGCGATGGCTTTAGATGGATTAACTGTAGGCAGGCAGATAAATGAAAGCGATTATTTGTATGCGGATATTCCGGAAAATGATTTTAAGAAGTTGAAAGAATTAAAGAAGCACCTGTCTAAGAGTGAAGTGACAGTATTGAAAGAGATTGTAGAGATTAAACGCAGAGATAATCCGGTATGGGGAGTTAGTTAATCGTCTACATCAGAAAGGTTGATGCCTTCTTCTCTAAGAATTCTATCTAATTCTTCCTCTTCGGAACTTGTTCTCATCCCTCGACGAACATATCTTTCATTAGTTCGTCTAGAATATTCTGGTGTTCCATTTACAATCGATAAATTGTCTAAATCTTCCGGGTTAAAAATGCCATCTATAGTTGATTGAGGTTCCTCGTCATCAGCTCCAGAAGTATTAGGGGGAGCGTTATAAACGGGTTTTTGATATTTGTTTTTCATGGTTTCAGAAAGAAATATATATGCTTTATATTCTTTTCTGTGGGGAGTATGTGATAATTAGATTTATATAATCCAGTCAATTCTACGACTTATGCAAACCTTAACCATCCTCAACTCTAAAGATATTAAAAGAATCAGAGAGATCATTACTGCTCAATTCGGGCACTTTTTTACTGAAGATTATGCTTACTTACGCACGGAAAAAGATAAGCTCTACGTGATAAATAAAGATGTAGCCAAAGTTGATTGGGATAAATTGATTGTGGATAAAGCCGGAATGTACTTCGGCGAAGATAAAGGAAATGAAATCAGGCTGAGCAAAGAAGGGACGCAATTATTAGGGTTAGATGCCAAAAAGAATAAAGTAACATTAAAAAATGTAGTAGAATTAGATGGAGAAGAAACTAAACTTTATTTCTTAGGAGAAGATATTATCAAAGAATTG
>CAZIUU010000040.1:0-13438 GCA_964542815.1 uncultured Methanosarcinales archaeon
ATGGCTACAATAGCAGACTCTTTCTCTTTGATTCCGCACTGCTCTAAGATTCCGTTGAGTAATTTGCGGTTGTTTACTTTGATGATGATATCTATACCTAAATTCTTAAACGCATCTTGCACTAAAGCCAACTGCTCCGCCTCGGCCAGCATTCCTTTTACTCCCACCGTATCAATATCGCATTGCCAGAATTGGCGATATCGGCCTAATTTAATTGGTCCGTCTCGAAACACGGGTCCCATTTCATACCGCTTGAACGGCATCTTTAACTGGGAGTTCATGGCTACATATCGGGCTAAAGGAACGGTTAAGTCAAATCTTAAAGCTAGCTCACGGTTTCCCTGATCTTTCAGCTTAAAAGTCTCTTTCAGAGCATCGCTATCTTCTCCGGCTCCGCCTTTAGCAGTAAGCGTTTCCCAACGCTCTAACATCGGAGTTTCCAAAGGAACGAAGCCGTATCTCTCAAATGTTATTTTTAATGTACTTAAGATATTATTAACTACGATTTTCTCTTCCGGAGGGATGTCCCGGACGCCTTTTGCCAGTTGTAAGTCCATGTTAGTTGCCTCCATTACTATTATCTAATTCTTTATTAAGCTTTTCCCGAGCGATTTGTAATGATTTAGTTACCGCTTCTTCAGCATCAGCTACGACAAACATCGGATAATCTATGATTTTTTCAAAAATATTCTTTAGAATATCTTCGCTAATGTTTTTTATCAACACTAATGGCTTGCGATAGCGATAAGCAATAGCTAATTCAGCTATAGTTCCGGCATCTCCAGGAAAAACAATTATTACATCACTGCTTAAAGTTCCAGCGAATACAAAATCTCCTACATTAATAGGAGTGCAGATTTCTATTGTAGTGGAACTTACTGAAGTGCCACGCTCTGGCCCCGGAGTAGCTACGGTAATCCCTCCTGCTTCAAATGCTCCTCTGCTGGAAGATTCAGCTATTCCTGAACAGCCACCGGTAATTACTATTGCTCCGCTTTCAGCTAATCCTTTCCCGATAGCATAAGCTAAAGAAAGAAATAATTCCCGCTTTTCTGCAGGAATATTCTGTTCTTCCGGTCCGATTATTCCAATCTGTATTTTTCTCATTTTATTTCACTCCGTATGCATTTAAGAAATCACGATAATTTTTTCTCAACAAGTCAATCGGCTCTCTGTTTACGATACGAATTGCTTCTTGTATTTCTACTGCTCTTTTCCATCCGCCAAACTTCTTAGCCAAATAACCTTTGGCATAATCCTGATTATCTAAAGCTTTAGTAAGAAGATAACGCAGAGAAAGAATTGCCGGCTTGCGGTTTCCAGTTGGTCTTTCTAAAGGGCCGTTAACAAATTTGGCACAATACAATTTACTTACTCCCGAAATAGTGCTGCATTCGCGACAGCGATAATTGCCTTTTCCTGTAGGAATGTTAACACTGGCCATCAAACATACCACTTCTAAGCTCTTGTTATCCAATGGAGCTATTGCTGTACTTATGGTCTGACCGCTAGCCAGAATGTCGTCTATTAATAAGTTTGTTTCACCTCTGGGAGCAGAAATTAATTTACAGTCTGGTCTGCCGGCAGGATACTCTCTAAGAACAGTTATCACTTCATTCAACTCACCAGAATACCCTTTCATTTTTAGGAATAGATAACTTAAGATTCCCCCTCCATTAAGTGCAGTCACTTTTTCTGGTGGAACTAATGGGGAAATCTTTCCTGCCAAGTCTAATGCATCAACCACAAAAGCTGGCTGGTTGTTATCCTGCAACGCCTGAATTAATTCTGGGGGATATTCCATTCCCAAAGCGGAAACGTCATCAAATATGAATAATGCTCCGTCTTGTATGCGCTCGGGTTTAGGGGTACAAATATAGCCTCGCTTAACCTGTCCATACCAATATTTATCACTGCGCCCTTTCTTGATGAATACGACCAGCACTAGGTTGTGCCTGAGCCTCCATTTCACTTACGTCCTGTTTTATTTCCATTTTTCTTTATCTCCACGTTTAGCGCCCGTCGGCGTATTTTTTGTTTTGTTTGAATAGAACTCCAGAGATACTTCTAGAGCTAGAACTAATGGTGATGAAATAAGTTAGAAAAAAAAGGGCGGGTGAAGGGAGTCGAACCCTCTTCCGAAGCTCCACAGGCTTCTATACTAACCGTTGTACGACACCCGCCATTAAGAATATTGCTTTCTCTACTTGCTTTAATAAACTTTTCTTCCGAGTTTTCAGAATTTCCAGAGTTATAACTATTTAGAATAAAATTACTTCCAATGAATACAATCAGCTCTGGTTTGAGTCATAATTGATTAGAAAGAAGAGGAAGTATATAAATGTTTCTGTTAGTTACGCAATAGTGACACTAAATCACCAGCACTCTCTGCTGCCTTATCACTTTAATCTTCAGCCATTGGCTGTATCCCAGAAACTCTCCCCCTGCCTGGATGGGAAAAGGAACTTCGCTCTTGAGCATTATCTCTTTTCCGTTTATCGAGATTAATGGGGGATATTCTAACCTAAGTGGAGCTAATACTAAACACCACACTCTTAAGAATTTGTTGAGTAGAGAAGAATGCTTGTTAACTATTCCTAATCCATAAACCTTGCCGTCATCTGGAGAATAATGTATCAACGAACGCATTCCATACCCGTAATACGGAACTTTAGCTAAAGTGATATTGCTGCAATTCTCCCACAGCTGCTTTTTTTCGTCAATTACCAATTCAAAATCATAATCGCTCCGAGCTTTTACAATGCTCTTTAACGAAGCATTAAAATAATCCCAGAAACCGCGCACGGTTCTTTCTTTAGTCAGCCTAATTACCTCTGCATCGATTCCTATGCTGGAAAATAAAGTTTGTTTTTTCCCTTTCTCCCATTCTAATTCCAGCACATCCAACTTTTTTTCTTTGAATTGAAATTTTGAGGCTAGATAAGCAAATCCTTTTCCTTTATAGAAATAAGAATAAAACGCATTTCCTGCTCCTAAAGGAAAGAAGCCTAACGCTTTGCGTTTCAATGGAGGATAGTTTAAAGCGCTTTCAAACGAACCATCGCCTCCGGCAACTACAACTAAAGGGAACTTAGGCATTATTTTCTGATGCTCATTAAACATTCCGTCATTTGGAGAGATGTAATGAAGCTCGGCTTTTCTCCTGCGTACAAACAAACGCAATAGTCTTCTTCGTAATCCATCATGATAACCTCTGGCTTTGGAATTAGCTAATACTAACATCTTGCTTTCTTCTACTTCTTTACCTTCCGCTTTCTTGGTGTTTATCGCTTTCCAGCAGGTATATCCAAAGAATCCCATGGAAAATATCGCTAACAGCATTCCTAACAGAATAAACACATACAATCCAGAATCGGATAAAGCAATAAGCTCATCCTCAAAACTGCCATATACTAAATAATCTTTGATGAATAAGAAGAATAAAATGAAATATTGCACCACTTTGGTGGCTTTCCCATAAATGTCTTCCGTTAAAACAATATCATATCGTGAGCCGATAGTTCTGATTCCATTCACTACAAAATCGCGCAGGATAAATACCAGCAAAGGAAGTATTCCAAACGTTCTTTGAGCCATAAAAACAATCAATAAACATATTATCATCACTTTATCGGAAAATGGATCTAAGAAAGAATTATCTTTTTGTCCGGAACGATGGATGAGATATTCGCTGAATACCATAAACACAAATAAGATTAGCCCAAATAAAGCCCAGGCTTCGTTTTCTTGAAAAATAGAATAGATAACAATAGGAAGAAGTGCCATACGGATTATCGTTACAGTGTTAGCAATGGCCATAACTAATTGATAATAGGGCTAGGATAAAAAGGTTGCGGAGGAGAAAGTTTCATCCTGAAAAACGAGGTTGCCATCAATTGCGAGCGGTACAATTAGTGTTTCCAGCAGTTGTGGAAGGGGACCGTCCCTCGGGAAAGGTGCCACAATACGATAACCAAAGCGAAGAGCGAGCCGATGGCAACCTGAGCAGGGCGAAAGTTTTCAGGATGAAGCCGGAAGAGAAACGGAAGAGAGAATATTGCCACGCATAGAAAGATTTATATAGTATACTAATTTTTGTATAGTATGCAAGATGAAACATACGCGCTGATACCCCCGAACCCGTTTAATGCTGGCTCACCCATAGACCCAAATGATTTTGTAGGGAGAGTTCAAGAATTAGAGACTTTCAAGCAAAGATTGCGGCAAACCGAGGAAGGTTCACTGGCAAGTATGGCTGTAGCGGGAGGTTATGGGATTGGGAAGACTTCATTCTTACATAAGTGCCGGTCCATAGCTGAAAAGAATAATGCTTTGTCTATTTATTTCTCTTTGAATGAAATGGATGACCTTAACCGGGAAACTCTTTCTAAAATGCTGGTTGAGAGGCTCCAGGAAAGAGTGAGAGAAGAAATTATACTTCAAAGAATCTCTGCAAAAGTGTTAGATGCATTAAAAAAAATAAGAATAAAAATTAGCCCCTCTGAGGAAGGCCCTTCGATAGAGCTGGGATTAGACGATAGTGTTAGTAATGTTCCTTTTTCCAACTTGCACTCTGCGTTATCTGTGGCTTGGAAAGCTTTGCATGACCATAAAAAAGCAATAGTTTTTTTCATTGATGAAGCAAGAATACTAGAAAAACACCGAGCCGACCTTATTCTTTATTTACGGGCAGTTTTGGAACAACTTCAAATCGATAGAGTGCCGGTAATGATTGTACCCGGAGGAAAATTAACCATATCTGGTCCTTCCGGAAGCGGTTTTTCTCCACTGGTTAGAACTTTCCCCCCAGCAGTACTGGAAAACTTTACCTTAGAAGAAAGCAAAGCATTCGTCAGGAAAAAACTAACCAAAGTTAAAATTTCAATCTCCTATGATGTTTTAAAACAGGTGTATTCGGTTACTGAAGGACATCCTTTTGTACTCTCCGCTTATATGGCTACTGCTTATTCCAAACTAAAGCCCGGAGAGGGAGAGCTTAGAAAAGAACACTTTGAGGCCACAGACATAGAGTTTGTTAAAAGAGTATTGTCACCATTTTTTTCTAGGTTTTATGACCAAGTTAGTAAGAATAGTAGAAGCATATTGACCGAAATGGCTAAAAGAGATGGGAAAATTGATTTATCTGAACTGTGTGGGGTAATGGGAAGAAAAAGCAATGAATTATCACCTTACTTAGCAAAATTAACTCAGGATGGAGCTATTTTGAGAATTGATCGAGGCAGGTATAAATTGTTCCATAAATTGCTCATCCAGTATGTGAAGCAAACGGGAGGATTGTAGAAGGTTCCAGGTTTTGGGGAGGCATATTCATTTTACATTCACTCCAAATATCACCTTATCTGTCCTTGTAAACTATTCCGGATAGAACACTTGTGACAGTTTCTGCAGGTTGGCATAAACTTCACTGGCTTGCTTTCCTTTGATTTCCGCTTGTAAAATAGTCCGTCCATCCTGTTCAACACCGGCATAAGCAGCAGTGGTGCGTACCGATTTGTCTTTTAGGAGTTTTCTCATCTCTGCGGTGATTTCCTTGTTAAGTGCTTCGACTTTATCTTCATAATCAGCAACAGTAGTAGTTTTTCTGAAATGCTCTATTTTTTTGAGTAAGTCTGGCCTATTACACTGCTGCCAGGAAAACATAGTTCCGCTCCAACTACCTTTTACTGACCCATCAGGATACAAAGAGATACCACAATCTTCTTCCGTTTTAGAGAAATAGGTGCATCTCTTTCCGGAAGAATCAGGCTCATTGTTCGATTCTTTACGAAAATTATTTTGCACTAGCCATTCCAAGTTTTGTTGATAAGTCTCCATCTTACATCTCCCCCATCATTCATTTTCATCAGGATTGTAGGTTATATTTTCTTCTATTTTGTTGGGTCTGGCCCGCTCTATAATACATGTACCCAACCACTAATCCTACTAATCCTCCCACTGAACCGGCAAGTGCAACATCTTCTTTGCCTTGAATATAGTCCCACATTGTTTCAGATTGTGATTCTCCTCTTTCGAATTGTGCCACTTTTTCTTGGATTGCCTGTTTGTTGACATACTGGGTTAAATCATCTGCAAATGTGCTGCTATATGTCCCAATCGCATATACCATCCCCATAGCACTCGAAAATACAACCCCGATAAGAGTATCTTTAATCATTTTTTGTCCTCCTTTTTTTCTAACACGTCTTTTCTTTACCCACCATTACATCTCCCCCATTCCACCAGGCGGCATCATCGGCTGTCCTTGACCACCTTTCCCGCCCAATATCACATCATCAATTCTTAGAATCATTTCTGCTACTTCTGCTGCGGAAGATAACGCCAAAGTCTTAATCTTTAACGGCTCAATTACTCCCGCTTTCCAGGCATCCATTACTTCTCCGGTGAAAACATTTATTCCAGCCCATTTCCGGCCCATTTCATGTTCGTTTCTTAATTTTGCTAATACATCAATAGGATCTAATCCGGCATTTTCAGCTAGAGTGCGAGGAATCACTTCCAATGCTTCGGCAAAGGCTTGTACGGCTAATTGTTCTCTCCCCATCATAGTACGCGCATAAGTGCGGATGCCTTTAGCTAATTCCATTTCTACTGCTCCGGCTCCTGCTACAACTTTTCCTTCTTTTAATGAGGCAGCTAAATCTCCCAACGCATCGGTAACTGCCCGCTTAACTTCTTCCGCTACGTGTTCAGTTCCTCCTCTGACTAACAAAGTCATAGCTTGAGAATTCTGGCATTGCTCTACAAACAGCATATTTTCTTCCCCCACTTTTTCTTCTCGCACTATTCCGGCAAAACCTAGCTCATCTACTGATAATTCTTTCCAATTGCTTACGATTCTTGCTCCCGTAGCTCGAGATAATTGCTCCATGTCACTTTTTTTCAATCTTCTTGCCGCTAGGATTTTCTCTTTAGCTAAGAAATGCTGCGCTAAATCATCAATGCCTTTCTGACAAAATAATACGGTTGCTCCAGAAGCTTTAACTTTAGCTACCATTTCCCTCAGCGTGCGTTCTTCCTGCTCTAAGAAGAGGTTTAATTGTTCAGGATTGGTTATCTGAATCTTAGCATCAATTTCTGTATTCTTTATTTCTAATGCTGAATCTAACAAAGCTACTTTGGCATTTTCTATTTTCTTGGGCATAGATGGATGCACTATTTCTTTGTCGATAACAATCCCCTCAATCAACTCACTATTTTCCGTACTTTCTCCTACCTGCCGTTCAATCTTGATGTCAGCAGTATTAACGATAGTTTTTCCGTTAACGGTTTGGGCGATTCCAGTTACCGCTTTAACAATTAATTCAGCTAATTTTTCTTTATTCGCTTCTGCTCCTTTTCCGGTCATAGCGGTAATAGCAATATCCAGCAGAGCTCTATTATTATTGATGGTGATAGTTTCTGCCATCTGAGCCAACAATTTTTGCGCTTCTACTTCAGCTAAGCGATAGCCTTTAGCTAAAACAGTAGGATGAATATTCTGGTCAAGAAGATCTTCGGCTTTTTTTAGAAGCTCTCCGGCGATTACTACTGCGGTGGTTGTTCCGTCTCCTACGGCATCTTCCTGTGTCTTGGCAACTTCTACTATCATCTTGGCGGCAGGATGTTCTATCTGCATTTCTTTCAGAATGGTTACTCCATCATTGGTTACAATTACATCTCCCATAGAATCGACGAGCATCTTGTCCATGCCTTTTGGGCCTAAGGTGGTCCTAACGGTTTGAGCTACGGCTTTAGCTGCAGCGATATTATTGTGCTGGGCATCTTTGCCAGTAGTTCTTTTGGTATCTTCCGGTAAGATGAAGATGGGCTGATATTGTTGGTTGGGGTTGGTCATGATTCTATTTCTCCGAGTTTAGTTTAAGCTTTATGATGCTGAACAAACCCATTCTCTGCCTGCCTATCACACTCATTATCAAAATGTCTGGCATAATCTCTCTTCAGGTCTTCCACTCTTTTGCCTAAATCTGCCTCTATCATTGCTTTGGCTTTGGTTAGAGTGATAGGAGACCTGCAACTAAAGCGGAGATAATAAAAATAATTCTCTGCTGCCCGCCGAGGAGGAAAAATGCCAACATAACCTAGATTATCGTCAATTAAATAAGTTTCACCATCTTTATTAAAAAGATATCTTTCCCCCAAATATTTCGGAAAAAGCGTAAATGTATATCGGCTTTTTCTTAAGGCTTCTTTGAATTCTTCATCCTTTGCATAGCTTTCAAACACTTTTTCAATTCCTGCAATTATTCTTTCTTTGCCCATTTTTATACCTCCGATAATTAAACCATCCATTAGCTAACAATCAAACTTCCTGAATTCATTAGCTCTTTCTTCTAAGTCTTTTAATAATTGGTACTTAACTCCCGTTACACTTAAAGGCACATCAATCTCTGGTTTAAATGATTCGCGTACGTATTTAATATAATAATCCCTAGCGACTTGTTGAATGGGCATTACCCCTAAATCTATGTTAAAATTAGTGAAGTAATGAATGCCATCTTGATGCAGAACACACTTACATCCTTCCCCGACTTGAAAAAGAGGAAAAGTTTCTCCCGTCTCTAATTTTTTCTGAATGAAGAAATCACCCCTATAATCGTACAAAATCTGTTCTATCCCGGCAACAATTTGTTCGTCTAATGTCATTGATAACCCCCCCATAATATTAAACTTACTCGTATCTACTTTCCCATAATAAACGGCTTTTATAAAAGTTATGGAAGAAGTGAGTTAAAATTAGTTTAACGACCCCTCTCCTCCACCATAACAATCTTTATTAACTTAAAGGCTTCCTAAACTTCTATGTCCAGCTTAATCTTTCTTGGAACTGCCGGAGGAAATGCGGTCAGCAAGCAGATCCAATCCGGGGGGGGAATTGTACTGCAGGTTGGCGAACTGCAATTCCACCTAGACCCGGGACCAGGAGCATTAGTGAAAGCCAAAGAATATGGAATTAATCTTAATCATAATACTGCTGTTTTAGCCACACATAATCACACTAATCATTGTGCAGAGTTAAATGTAGTGATTGATGCCATGACTCACTGCGGGTTAGAACATCGTGGAGTATTACTGGCCAGCAAGTCGGTGATTCTTGGAAATGAACAGACGCATCCGGCATTAACCAAATTTCATTCTACTCTACTTGAAAAAGTAATGCCGATGGAAAAGAATCATAAAATTGGATTTGATTTAGTAGAGATAAACGCTATTTCTGCTGAACATAGTGATGAGACTGCAGTGGGCTTTAAGTTTTTCTGTCCTAAGTTTACGTTAAGTTATACCGGCGATACAAAACTTACCGATAATTTAATCGCAGAATTAGGAGGAACGGATGTTTTAATCCTGAATGTGCCTTATCCCGGAAACAAAGCCGTAGGAATGAACTTAGATACGGAATCTACGATTAAAATCGTCTCTGCAGTCAAACCTAAAGTAGTGATAATGACTCACTTTGGATTTGAGATGTTTAAAGCCAATCCGTTGGAAGAAGCGCGTGCGGTACAAAGAGCTACTGATGTTCCTACCATTGCTGCAAAAGATGGGTTGTTAGTTTACCCTGAAAGTTATTCTCAGCATAATCCGGTGAGAGGATATTCTTAGGTGGAGGAAAAGCTAAATTGAGTGATAAAATAGAAGAAAGAATAGAACGGTTGCTAATTTCTCTAAAGATAGATTCTCCAACTACAGTGCAAGACGGGATTTACACTTTAGGGACTCTGGAACGGGCATTACGATTTCTTCAAGCACCACTTACATCTACGCCTGAGCCAGAACCTTCGCAGGAAGAATTGCTGCTGGCGATTAACAATGTTGCCGCAGCATATGGCAAACGAATCATTCTGCATACGCCTCAAGGCGAACTTGAAGGAATGTTAGAACCAACCGAAGGGTTAGGTGTACAATTTATACATTATTGTGGAGAGATAACTGCTAAGCATTATTACTCTCAAGAAGATTTAAGATTGAAACAAACTAATCCGGTTCCGTTATTTTCTACCCATAGAGACGTTGGATGTTTTCCATTGTACAAAGAAAATGATGAAAGAGTTAGAGAGAGATTGGCAAAAGTCGGAATTCATAAAAACTAAACCATCACCCACGCTACTCCCAATCCTAAAAAACATCCGGCAGAAATGAACGGCATTGCTGGATAAAACTTCTTTTCTTTAGCCCAGAATAATAATGCACCTAATCCTAATAATGCAAAGAAAGGAATCACTAAACTGGGCCACAATCCCCACTGTTTTAACACCGTTCCGGCAAATAATAACGGAAAAGCCATATCTCCTCCGCCCAGCATCGCCATTCTGGCTTTATTGGAAGTAACGGTGGTTTTAGTAGCGGTGGAAGTTTTACTGGCGATGGCAGTTTTAGTAATTTTAGATTTTTCTTGAGGTTTAGATAAAAATAATTTCTTTCCTTTAATCGCATACGGAATCAACAATCCGGCAAATATTTTAGACTTAGCCTGCGACTGCGCTAAAGTTATCATGTGCTTTGATTTCCATACCGCATAGGCATCGTAAATCGAGATTAGTACTAATAAAATGCTTACTGACCATAAATTAAACACCGGCACAAAAATTGCTGCTAATCCCCCATATACAAATAATTCCGTAAAGTTCTGTATCCAAAAATTGGGTTTGAATACTTTCCATAAACCAAATAACAATGCTCCGAACAAAGCATATTTTGCAGGAATGAATGCAGTAAATGCCACGATTAAAGAGAGAACTATTGCCGTTAAAAACCACAATTTCCACACCCATTGCAGGTTATATTTTATCAACAGCAAAACGAAGACAGTCCCTACAATTACCATTATTATAATTGGGATATATGAAAACTGCTCATCCATCTGCGGCCGCTCGCCGATAGGAAGCGCTTCAAATTCAGTTTTACCGGTTTCCATGCTCTTCTGCACGTCAATGTAATTGTAAACAATAGCTATACCTAAGAATTGAGATAATAGGAAGATAACTAGCAGAATTGAAGTGATAGTAAAATTGTGTTTCATGAAATAAGAAGTATTTTTGTGGAGTTTATATAAGTAACGAAAATAAAATTACCGCCCCACCCCACCAAAACTCAACTGCACTTTTTGGTTGTTCAGGCTTTCTCTGCTCTTCTTAACAAATGCTTTGAACAATGGAATCTTCACCGGCACCGCAAATTTAGTAAATACCGAAGTTACCAAAGCTTCTCCTTTATCCAGCGAAGCGATATTACGATTATCCTGCGATAAATCCTGCGGAGAAGATTCAATTACTGCCTGACGTTCAGAATTCATCTCTAAGCCCAGAATTATCTTAGTATTCATGTTAGCTAGAATATTCTTGGGGATTTCCGAAGGAAGCTGAGTAATCGCAATCAATCCCACTTTAAATTTCCGTCCTTCTCTGGCAATCGTTTCAAAAATATTGCCACCTTGCTCCAGCACATTCTTACCCAGCACGCGAGGTGCTTCTTCCAGCACGATAGAAATCACTGGTTTCTCATCCAGCAATCCGCTGCGTTTGTAATATTTATATTTGTCTAAAATTTCCGTAGTGATCATACTTCCCACCAAGATCTCAATCGCTCCCGAGAAATAACTAGTATCAACTACTACAACTTTCCCCTGTTCCAATTCCTGGCAAATTTCAGCAATGGTATTATCTCCGGCAACTTCATCAAATATGCCCTGGCAATATAACTGGCTATCAGAGATATCAATACCCAGCAACGAAATTAATTTTCTCTTTACCACAGCAATAGTGTCTTCATGAAAAGAAACGCCTTCAACTTTTTTCTCGGTCAGAATAGAATATATCCACGTTTCTTTGAACTTGCGATAAAATGCATACAGCATCTGCTTCTGAGGATCGCTCAAAGCTACTGCACCCTGAAAATGCTCCGGCTTAAGTTTGGTTATATTTATTTTCAGTGTCTTTGCTCCTGGAGGTGGATTGTGTGGAGTATAATAACTTATTTTATGCTGTAAATGATGATCTTTCAACCCGAATCCGGTTCTGCCGTAATATTCATCATGCGGGTCTAACACTAAAACACCGGCATAATCTTTTCCAGCGATATCCCACAGAATACAACTCATTAAATTGGACTTGCCTTTCCCAGTGCTAGCCGGAATCAGCACATGATGGCTTAACACTTCTTTTCCAGGGAGGAATAGCTCAACATCCATCTCCCTACTGCCACTTCTTAACTTGCCGAGGAATAACGGATTAGGCGGGGTGGTAATAAAAAACAGATCTTCTTTCTCAATAGCTCTAACTTTGGTAAAAAAAGAAGGCAGTTTTTTACATAAAGTGCTGGTTTTATCTGGAGTTACATTCAAAATTGGTTTTAGAAAAGCCAACTGATAATTTCGCAGGGATTCATCCATTAGTTGGAAGTTTCCTTCTTCTAGGTTCATTCCGGATACCATCTCCAGATTTTGGGGAGATATCTGGCTGCCATAAATCAAGTCATAAGCCTGAAGCAGGATCTTATCGCCATTATCATCAATTACCATTAACTCGCCGATCTCTACTTTTTCGCCGGATTTTACCCGCATTACTATTCTTGAGAAATCTCCGGAAACGACTTGGCCTTTGAGTAAAGATGGAAGCATAAAAATAAAACAAATGAAGAAGTTTTTAAATATTTAGGTGATGGATAGTACTACTCCACCACTTCAAAATCTTCTGGAACATTAACATCGCCGGATTTTACCGTTCCACTACCGGCGCCAACAAGATCAAAAGTCTGATCACTTAAAATAACCTCTTCGTTATCCTCATTCAGGTTAAATATTACCCGACGTAAAGGCAAACCATAATAATCATCTACAAATAATTTTTCTTTGTTAACTCCAAGGGTTATTTTTTCTAAGATGACTGCTCTTCTTTTGCCTACCAAAGTAAAGCCCAGCGCTTTATAATCCGCCGGATTTAAATCATCCATTATCTTCTTAGGGGTAATAGATACGCTCTCAGTATCATAGCTAAACTTGTATGCTTTCCCCCAAGACGGCTGGCACAACACCCCTGCTTCGGTACAGGTAACATAAGCTGTTTTTTGGTTGGTATCCAAGTATATTTCATTGTAAAATACCCCACCTTTCCAATTTTGAGGTTTAAAATAAATCTTCTTCATTTTGGAATCCCTAACCATAAGGCCATATGCTACATTTTCAACCGATATTTCATTAGAATTAATTATTACCGACCGGAAATGATAATAATAATTGTTTATCTGGGCACTTTTATCTTTTAGCTCTTTAATCTTAGGATTATATAATACTACCTCTTCTTTCTTTTCTTCGGTTTTTACTTCAGGAACCGCTTCAACTGGCTTCTGTTCAGGGACCCCTATTGCTGCTCCGGTGATGCCGCTTCCAGCAGAAGATTCGATTGTTGATGGTTTAGTTGAACTG
>CAZIUU010000041.1:0-12842 GCA_964542815.1 uncultured Methanosarcinales archaeon
TTTCTACTGCTACTGCCGCCTTGATAAATATTTCAGGGGGCGAGCATTCGACTTTAGACGAGGCGCGCAAGATCGTAGAAGCCGTTGGCGGAAGATTATCTTCTAATGCTACAATCATTTGGGGAGCGCAGATCTACAAAGACTTGGAGAAGACGATTAGGACCATGCTGATAATTACCGGTGTAAAATCAGAGCAGATATTTGGCGAGGGGAATAAGTATATGACTAAGAAGAAGCAGGCGATGGAAACGGAGCTGGGGATAGAGTTTATGAATTGAAATTGTGAACATATTAATTCTCCAAAGAAAGCTTTATAAATCAACCTCCTGTTTTTAGGGAATAATGGAAGAAGAAGCACCTATAGAGGAGACTGTAATTGATGCACAACCGCAAGGAAAGATAAAACGGTTCTTTAAAGAAGCAATAAGAGTATTACATGTCACTAAGAAACCTACTACCGAAGAATATAAAAACACGCTTAAAATTACGGCTATAGGAACAGCAATCATCGGAGCTTTGGGCTTCATCATCTTCCTGCTTAAAATGTTATTAATCGGATAAGATATGTTTAACACCATAGTAAAATATTAAATAAAAATGGCTGAATCAAAGATATTCGGAGTAAGAACTGCTGCTAATCGAGAAGATCAAGTAGTAGATTTCTTAATGTCTAAATTACATAAAAAACCTGATTGCGGCATCTATGCAGTTATACGCCCGCATGGAATGAGAGGCTACATCTTTATCGAATCGCCTTCTATGGAAGAAGCAGAAGCGGCTTTGCAAGGAGTATCATATGCCCGCGGATTGCTGGGGAAAGAAATACCTTATGCTGAAATTGAACATATGCTGGAGCAAGTTAAAGTAGAGATGAATATCAGAAAAGGAGATATCGTAGAAATCATTTCCGGACCGTTCAAAAGAGAAAATGCTAAAGTGATGAGAATCAACAAGCCTAAAGAAGAGATAGTAGTTGAATTACTGGAAGCGGCTGTCCCAATTCCAATTACAGTAAAGATGGATGCAGTTAAAGTAGTTAGAAGAGACAGCGATAGTTCTGATGAAGAAGACGAAGAGAAGTAAGTATGGATTCATTGACACTTAATCTAGAATTAGAAAAATTACTTACGGCAATTTCTAAACATAAACCTAAAACAGTTCTGGTTCAACTTCCTGATGGATTGAAGCCTAAAGCAAAAGATATTCAAGAAGCAGTAAAGAAGAAATTTCCAGCAGTTAAATTGACATTTTGGGCTGGCTCTTGTTACGGAGCTTGTGACGTGCCGAATGTATCTGGATTTGATTTATTGGTGCAGTTCGGGCATTCAGAGTGGAGATGAATTATTTCTTCCCACGTCGGTCTTTTATTATGACTTCTGGTGCTGGGTTTTCTTTAGCCGTTCGAAATAATAATGGAACATATTCTTTTAAAGTAGCAACTGCCTCATAACGCTCTTTACCAATTTGATACACACAGATAATTGCTTCTTCTGGAATCTTGCTGGTAAAACCGCTCTTAACAGCATATTGTAAATTTGTTACCGCATCCTCTAAACTACTCCCGCTACGAACACCAAATACTTCTCCTTCATTGAAATAAACTTTTTCTTTAACCGGAAATATTTTATAACTCATAATCTGTGGTTGAAAGCAAGGGGTTAATAAGTCTTGTTGTGTTAGGGAATAATGATTTCAGGAGAATAAGATTTAAATAACAAACCGATTATAGTTATGCTCATACGGCTGTGGTCTATCGGTACTTTGCATAAGCAAAGGTTTACGCAAAGCGGGAAATGATGCGAGCTTCCCAAGCAACCTTTTGACTTCAGGAGTTGCGGATCGAGCTTGCGAGCCGGGTTCAATTCCCGGCAGCCGTAATTCTATTTTCGGGCGCATAGTCCAATGGCAGAATACCTCGTTCGCAACGAGGAGGTTCGGGTTCGATTCCCGATGCGTCCATTAAATTTCTATAACTAGCTTATGCTTACCTTCCTGAGAAAGATAGCCTTTATCTACTTCATCTAAATTTAGTTTCCTAACCAGGCTGGTCGGCAAGCGAATAGTTACTGCGCTTCCGGTCTTCCAGAATTTGACTTCTTTCCTTTCTACTCCCCACAACCCCGCTTCTTTAAGCTTGCTCTCTACCACCAACATTGATTTTTCCGGCAAATAGGTAGTTTGACACTTGTTGCACACCTCTACCTCAAGCATACCACAATCTATCCCCTCTTGTACTACTTTGTCTTTCTTCAATTCTAGCCATCCGCCGCAGGGGCAAGGAATTTTATGGGGGTTAGGTTTCATTTTTTTAGTAAGACTGTGATGGGGTAAATTTTCTTAAACGTGGGCAAGTCAAACTCGCGATATATCACTGCATACCATTTATGCCTCGCTACCACACTTCCATCCTCGCGAAGAGTCTTTGCTCCGAGGTTGACCGCTTCTTTAATATTGTTGATGCCAATCCCCCGTAATTGCATTCGATCAATAACGTGTTGTGACCGATTCTCGCTGTCTTTCCAGGTTTGCGGAAAAATACTTTTATATTCTACATTTACCCTAACTTCACTCATTTTGTATAAAAGTGTATAGAAGTATATAAGCTTTTCTGAGATTTTGAAACCACTCCTAAATGATAAAACACCAAAGGGTTTAAATAGTAGGAGCAATTTCGATTTAAAAAATAACTACTTTTAGTAACTAATTTCAAAAATCGGCGGTCTGGACGAATGCATCATGGTTCTTAGAAAAGTAGATAGATAAGGAAATAACTCCTGTTTTTGTTTAGAATTCAAGTATCTAAATCCTTTTATTCTCCTTACACAGTTTTGGCTCTCGCATCTACAATCAAAATCTGCACTGTCTCGCAACAGGTCGTATTCTGTAGTTAAATAATTCCAAGTAATTTCTTCACTTTCTCGTATATCTCTAAGAGCATCAAAAGTACAGCGGGACCAGTTTATTTTGGTAGTTGGATTGCAGCTGTGATTAAAATAATCATCAATAGTCTTTAAGCTATTAGATAGAAAATCATTTTCCCATTTCTGGACTGCATTAACGGCTATCTCTCGCGGGTTTATTGAATCAAAATACAATTCACAAACAACTTCTCCTTCTCGAAGAGGTTTGGCAGCAATGACACCGCAACCCTTGTCTGGGATATCCACTAATCTTAAATGGGAAGGGATATACATATCAATATCCTAATAAGCAATTAAGTAATAAACATTACTCTTGAATTATTACCCTCTCTTGAACTCACCAGCAATATCAATCAATTCTACATGCCCTAAGAATACGCCGCGGCAGCAATATCGCTCCACTCCCAACGAGTCCAAAATCTTCTTAACGTCGTCGCCTTTCTCTCTTCTCTCCTTAAACTCTTCCCAGAGGTGCCCAATAGGTTTACCGCAACTAAAACAACGAATAGGTATTATCATATTTTCACCTGTAAGACTTCTGTCTCTTAGCTCTTGGCTTGGAATCGTTTGGCTTAGATGTTTCATTCTGTCTCACATCTGCAACCAATAGCAACCGGTCATACTCTCCAAATACTGTTTCCAGACTCTTATCAAACTCAACTAAAGCTCTGGCGATAGCCAAACGAACTGCATCCGCTTGTCCGCTTACTCCGCCACCCATAACCGTAATATCAACATTGACCTTATCAGCCAGCTCGCCAGCTAAAATTAACGGCTCCATGACTCTCAATGCCAAATAGTGATTGAAATAATCATTAATCAAAACTCCGTTTACTTTCACTTTGCCTTTGCCTTCCCTTAACGCAGCTCGGGCAATGGCCTGTTTTCTTTTTCCTTTAGTTATGATAGTTTTCATGAACATTCACCTAATCATTCTTCCCATAATCTTTTCCGCTTAAGCTTTGGCATACCTCTCCCACAGTCATACAATTCAAAGTAGGCAACTTCTTAGCCTGCGCTCCTTTAGGCTGAATCATATTCTGTCCTTCCATTCCTGCTGGAACTCCGATAAAACATTTAATATTATGAAATACTTCTTTACCACGAGCAATCTTCCATGGCAGCATCCTACGGATAGTCAACCTTACAAACTTATCCGGACGGCGGCTGTACTTAGGGCTCTTTAACGGATACCCTCGGCGATCCCATTTCCATTTTTCACGAGCAACAGTATTAATCTTCCTACCACTAATAACCATTTTTTCACAATTAACCACAACTATTTCTTCTCCTAAGAGGGCTTCTTTAGCAATAACACTAGCAACTCGTCCCAGGATTAAGCCCTCGCCGTTATATATTTTGGTCATGGTAATTATCCTAATATCTTAACTTTCTTCCCTTCCGGATTCTTATGCAACAGCTCAGCGATAGATAAAACTTTGCCTTTAGCATTCAATATCTTATCTTTAGCGCCAGCAGAAAAGTTCATCGCCGCAACATCAACCTTCTTAGTCAGCTCTCCAACGCTCAGCACTTTTCCCGGCACTAAAACTGTCTCGCCATTCTGAGCAAACTGGTCAATTTTATACACATTAACTTCCCTTCTCTGCCGGGTTGGCTTATCCACTTCTTCTGCCACTCTCTTCCAAAACTTGCTTTTGATAGCAATAGGTCTAAGCTGATCTAATAATAATTGCAATTGATAGTTGCTTGGACCGGTTCGCTTTGCCATGTCTAAATTAAACTCTCCATCTCTTCTATTTTAGCCAGGAAAATATCTGCACTTTGGTTAAGTATCTCTTTACAGGTTAATTGTCCCCAGCTTTCTAAAGTGAAGATGAAATTACCAGTATCTTCAAAAGTGATATTTTTATCTAGCTCTACACACTGCAGACATTCGTGGCAGTCATACAACTTGTCTTTATTAATAGTAACTGAACTGCCCTTCTGTTCAAAGATGCCTAAAGAGCAAGCTTTAACAATTTTTTCTGCATCAGCTACTTTCCCTTCAATTTTAAACGCGGGCTCTCGTTTATAGAATGCCCATCCCGGACTCCATTTAGCATGAACTTTCCCCTGCCCCAGAACTGCAGTCATAGTCAAATCCACTTTCTGCTTGGCTAATAATTTAGTAATCGGCATCTTAGGATACACAAAAGTACATTCAGGATCAGCGCTATGCACATCTTCAGCATAAACATAACCTTTCTTGCCTACTTTAAGCGTTAATTTCAACTCGCATTTAGCGCATCCAGCTCCGGCACACTTGCACTTCTCTTTCAATTCATAACTTTTCAAATCAGTCTTAATTGGAATTAATCCTAACCTCAATGCTAACATCTCATCGTATAATGCAGAATTATTCTCTTTAATCTCAACATCTTCTACCGCTAAAGTAGGAACTTCTTCAATAATAAGCCTTCTCAGAGTATTGGCAAAAACTTCATCAGTGCCTTTGAGCAAGAATGATAACTTATTCTTCTTCCGTTCTTCTTTGATTTTTTCCAGTTTTAGGCTCATTTTTGTATCCTCTGATTTATCTCATGAAATAAATTATTATAGTCGATTATAATACCCTTCCTCTTCTTCCGCCTTTCATCCTGCATCCATTATGCGGCTCAGGAGTTACTTCTTCGATTCTTCCAATTCTAAATCCTTCTCTAGATAAAGCGCGTATAGCTGCCTGTGCTCCCGGCCCGGTGCTTTTGGAGATATTATTTCCCCCACGGGCTCTCACTTTGATATAAAGGCCATTAATCCCTTTCTCACGCAGAATCTCTGAAACCTTTTTAGCTGCTCCTAACGCTGCTGTAGGAGAACTTTCCAACCTGTCGGAAGTAACCATCTGTCCTCCGCTAGACCGGGCTAAAGTTTCCGTACCCGTAACATCAGTAACGGTAATAATTGTATTATTATAAGTAGATAAGATGTGAGCAATCCCCCAACGAATTTTCTGTCCAGGAGTATCATATCTCTGTTCATATCTTCCAAACTTTTCCCGCGGTCTCGATGAACTCTGTGAAGTAGAATCAGTTCTCATGTTTATTTAGCTCCTCTCTTAACTTCAGGCTTACTTTCGACTTTATTGCCGCCACTTCGGTTTCCCATCCTATTTCCCATCCCTCGATTGCCGCTTTCTCTTCTTCCTCTCTGTCCGCCTTTTCCCGGTCCTCCTCTTCCAAAGGACTGTTTCTTTCTCAATGCAGCAGCTTCTTCTTTTATCTCTTTAGCGGTATTCTTAGGAACGCTGACCCTTTCCGGATGTTCAACATTAGCTAAAGTGGAATTTGGCTTGAAAATAAGTTTACTTTCTTCTTCAGAAGTAAGCATATAAGAAGGCGCAGTCATTTCTTTATCTCCAATCATAATATGTCTATGAGTAATAAACTGCCGTGCTTGATTCATGCTGCGGCACATTCCTTTTCGGAATAATACACTTTGTATCCTGCGTTCTAATATATCTTTAAGCTGGATACTTAAAACATTATCAAGACTTGCTCCAGCCTGCAATAAGCCGCATCTTTGAAGCTTGTCCATCATCTGTGCTTTTTCTTTCTCGCCTTGCGCAGTCTTGTCTGCGATTAATCTCTTAGCGATATCTTTGTATTTCTTTAAGAAGGAACTGGCTACTAATATCTCTTTTCTTTTGGTTAAACCATACTCTTTCTTGAGGAGCTTAGTTTCATCTATTTCAGTCTTAATCCACGGATGAGCCGGGGTTTTGTACTGTTTTTTTGATTTTCTTGGATCTCCCATGGCAATTCACTTATTTTTTCTTCTCCGCTTTCTTATCTCCACCGGCTTTCTTGTCATCTTTCTTATCTCCGGTGGCAGCTGGAGCAACCTTCTTCTTAGTTACACCCACTACTTTACCTTTATTCTTTCTGAAGTGAGCTTTAGTCTTCTGTCCCCTGACCGGCAATCCTAAAGAGTGTCTTATTCCCTTCAAGTTCTTGATCTTCTTCAATCTCTTGATATCATTATCACGCACAAACGTAAGCGTTCCGGTAATAAGATGTTTAGTTTCATTAGTTTCATAATCTTTTCTGCGGTTCAACATCCAGTCGGGAAATCCGCTGGAGCGAGGATCATTAAGAATTTTCTCCAGTTTAGCCACTTCATCCAAGGTCAGATAACCGGTTTTTGCGCGCTGGTCTACACCCGCAACTTGACAGATAGCGTCAGCAAAATTGATTCCTACCCCTTTTATTTGGGTTAACGCTAAGCGAATTGATTTAGCACCAGGCAGGTCCACATTTGCAATACGAACTAAGTGCCTGAAATTTGCGTCAGTTTTTATGTCAGCCATTATTGATTTAATCTCTTGATTTATGATATTATTATGATTTTATAATCCGAGAAATACACTTAAACTACACTTACTCATTTCTTACTCATTTGAGTCCTATGCGCGTTTAACTCGGACTGATGTTATTCCTAAAACAGGAGTTTATTTATAAAGATTGCGTTTTTCCGTAGAAACATTTATATATTACCCCTATTAAATAACAACACATGACTCTCAGAGACACACCTCAAACAATCACAGTATGTAACGGTAAGCCAACAATTAGGCCAAGCAGAATTCCACCAGATCAGAAATTAAAGTATAGTATTATAGTAGTAGATGATGAAGCTCTTTCTCGAGCAAGTATTATAGCTGCGTTAAAAGGAGATGGTTATGAGAAAATTTACGGGGCAGCTTCAGCTAATGATTTAGGTGCATTATTAGATAAGACCAACCCTGATTTAGTACTTATGGATTTAGATTTAGGTAAAGGTCCTAATGAAGGATTTGAATTAATCGAAAGAATAGATCAAGAAAGCAAAGTAGCGACTAATTACATTGTAATAAGCGCTCACACTGAAGATGAATCCTTAACCGATGAGTTTGTACGAAGAACTATCGACTTTATGGGAAAACCGATACGCCCCAATGAGTTAAAATTAAGAGTGGAAAAAGCTCTAATTGGTATAGAATATCTGGTTAAAGCGACCACTGATTCTATGACGAGAATAGCTAACAAAGGAATCATGTTAGAATTTATTTCTCAAAATCTTGCTGCATTCTCATATTATGCACATCAATCACATCCTGAGAACCAACGTAAATCTGAACCATTACTCCAGCTTCCTAGCCCATTATCTATAGTAATTCTTGACGTTGATGATTTCAAAAAGTATAATGATCAATTTGGGCATTTAGAAGGGGATTATGTCTTGAAAAAACTTGCTGATTTTTTTCCAAAATGGTTGCGCCCTACGGATTTAACCGCAAGATATGGTGGTGAAGAATTTGCCATAATAATGCCAAATACTCCTTTTGAAGGAGCCAAAATTACGTATGATAGAGTTTACCACCGGTTTAAAGACGTAGTGTTCAAACCAAATGGGGATGTAGAAAGACGCATAACACTTAGTGCCGGAATTGCTACCTTAGATGAAAGCATATATAATCTTCATTTTCAAGATGTGGATTTCAAAGACTCCATTGCCAGAAGTAAAGTAACAGACACCATGATTAAATGTGCTGACTTAGGTTTGTATGATATGAAAAGAGTTGGTAAAAATGGATGTCACCCATTCAATTGTATTGAAGCATTTTACACCAAGAGATAAACAAACCCTCCGATACATTTAAATTCTCTTAACTTATCTTCTTTGTTTAACTCATGCAATACAAAAACCTAACCCTAGACCCGTTCCAGGAAGAAGCTATCCAAGCTATCGAGAATAATTTTTCAGTTGTAGTCTCAGCTCCTACCGGAAGCGGAAAAACTTTAATCGCAGATTTTATTATCGGAAAGCATAAAGATGATGATAAGAGAATTATTTACACTGCTCCCATCAAAGCATTATCCAACCAGAAATATCACGATTTTTCTAAAGAATACGGCGAAGAAAAAGTAGGATTGATGACCGGAGATGTAGTAATTAATCCTAGGGCCAAGATTCTGATAATGACTACGGAAATTTACCGCAATATGGTTATCAGCAAAGATTCTGAGGTAAAAGATGTAGCTTATGTAATTTTTGATGAGATCCATTTCATCAATGATATTGAACGAGGATATGTATGGGAAGAGTCTATCATCTACAGCCCGGAAACGGTGCGCTTCCTCTGCCTTTCTGCCACGATTCCTAATGCCGAAGAATTCAGCCGCTGGATTCAAGCGATTAAAAAACATAAAGTCAGGACAGTTATATCTACTCACCGGCCGGTTCCATTAGAGACTATATTCTACGATTATGACTTAGGAATCACTCGATTGGATGTACTGAAAAAAGCAATAGAATCGCCGGAATATAAACAGACCCGCTCCCGCAAAGGAAAAAAACAGTTTAAAGTTCCTGCTCCGGATCATGCTGAACTTATCAAAGAGCTGGGACAACCTAAACTTCCAGCAATATTTTTTATCTTCTCACGGAAAGAATGCCAGCATAAAGCATGGGAACTAGCGCGTAAAAATTTGTTTCCTAAAGATGCTATGCTGGTGCAGAGACTAAATCGCAAGCTAGAAAACGCCCCTCCTGAAATTAGCAAACTTACTTCTACTCAAATTATTAAAGAGACTTTGCTTCAGGGGATTGCATTTCATCATGCCGGATTATTGCCGGTAATAAAGGAAGTAGTAGAAGAATTCTTCGCCGAGGGATTGATTCGAGTATTATACGCTACGGAAACTTTTGCGGTAGGAATAAATATGCCGGCTAAGACGGTATGCTTTGACAGCCTGCGCAAGTATGATGGGTTTAATTTCAGGATGCTTACAACTAAAGAATTTTTTCAGATGGCGGGAAGAGCCGGAAGAAGGGGGATTGATGATAAAGGCTATGCTATATCTATGCTCTATCGCCCCAGCTTCAATTACAATGAAGTAAAAAGAGTAACGTTAAAAGATGTAGAGCCGATACAATCTCAATTCAAACTATCTATTAATACGGTATTAAATCTAATTGATCAGCATACTCCAGAGGAGATAGAGCATATTCTACGGCTGAGTTTCTGGTCGTATCAAAAATTCGGCGAAAAATATGCTAAAATTCCTTCTAAAGTATTAATGGCTAGGTATAACAGCATCGTCAAGAGATTATATGCATATGGCTACATCGACGAAGGACATCTTACCGATAAAGGCAAGTTCTCCGCCAAGATATTTTCAGAAGAGATAACCGTAGGAGAAATATTTGCGACAGAAATGGTGCAATCATTGGATGAGTATCAAATTTTATTGGTGCTGGCTTGTTTAGCTTATGAATACAAAGATATTGATGAATTCAAACATCAACAACCGAATGACCAGCTGCGCAAGCTGAAGAGTATTCTAGCCAGTAATGATTATCTGTATCACGAAAAAAAATTCCAATCCATCGAACAAATGACAGCGTTGATATTTCCGGCATATTACGGGCAGAATTTCTTTGAAGTGATGAAGCAGAGCAGTTTTGTAGAAGGAGATTTGATTAGGTTATTCTCTCAGATTCTGGATAAGATTGGGCAGATAAGAAAAGCCTCTTTGGACATGAGGGTATGGAATAAGATGCAGAACTGCGAAGGGATTATCAAGAAAGTCCTGGAAGGGATTTATCTGGTGTGAGAAATTAAATCAGTTTAATCCCTTCTTTAATTGCCTGTTGGACAACCCCTATAAATTTTTTCTTTCTTTCAAATTCTTCGGGGGTATAGCACAATAAGTCAACCGGATAATCAAGATTCCATCTCAAGTAAAGTTGTGGTGAACGGTCTAATCGTTTTATTCCTCGAAACTTGTCCGAAACCAGAATTAAATCGATATCGCTATGTTTACCTGCAGTGCCTTTGGCTTGGCTGCCGAATAGTATCATTCTGCGTAAAGGATATTCTTTAGATATTTGCTGGGAAAAAGCGAGCAACTCTTTAATTAAAGTTCTTTTTCTATCCACTTTAACACCTCCCCTGAAAGAACTATTAGCTCTTGAGCTTTTGGCAAATCTACTTTATCAAAAGGGGGTTCATTCACTTCCTTCCTTTCCTCTCCTCTTCCAGCTGCTTCAGGAACTCGGCTATTTTCACCCCAAACTTAATCTCTCCAGCGCGAGTTCTTACCGCTAAACATTTCTTCTCCACTTCTTTATCGCCGATAGTAAGAATGTAATTCGCTTTCTCCAGTTGGGCATTACGCACTTTCTTGCCGATGGTTTCAGCACTGGCATCTAACTCTGCCCGGAAGCCCTGCTCTTTCAACTGCTCCAAAACTTCTTCGGCAAAATGAATGTTTCTGTCAGTAACGGTGACTACTTTTACTTGCAGCGGAGAAAGCCAGAGAGGGAGATTTCCATTAGTGTGTTCCAACAGAATCCCTATGAACCTCTCTAATGAGCCATAGATAACCCGATGTAACATGACTGGCCTTTTCATCTTACTTTCAGAGGTCACATATTCTAGTTCAAACCTTTCCGGCATGGCAAAATCTAATTGTATGGTAGAGCACTGCCAGGTTCTTCCTAAACTATCTCTTATGTGAAAATCTATCTTTGGACCATAGAAAGCGCCATCCCCGGCATTAATTTGATATTTCATCTTATTTCTTTTCAAGACATCTTCCAGAGCTTTCTCCGCCTTATCCCAAGTATTATCATCTCCTATTCTTTTTTCCGGCCGGGTAGATAATTCAACTCGGTCAAACTCTAACTTAAACTGCTTGAAGAACTTATCAATCAAAGCGATGATGTTCTTAATTTCCTGTTCCATCTGTTCTTCGGTACAAAAAATATGCGCATCATCTTGCGTAAATTTTATCACCCTGAACAATCCTGCAAGTACACCACTAAGCTCTTGCCTATGCACAATTCCCATTTCTCCCACTCTCAAAGGCAAATGGCGATACGTCTTAGGAGTGGACTTATATACCAGCATGCCTCCCGGACAATTCATGGGTTTAACAGCAAATTCTCTTCCTTCATAATTCGTTAAGAAAATATTTTCTTTATATTTAGCCCAATGCCCGGAGATAAGCCACAGCTTCTTATCTAAAATTTGAGGTGTGGAAATTTCTTGATATCCGGCACGGCGATGTTCATCTCTCCAGAATTGGACTAACTCATTGTAAATAGTTAATCCTCGATCATGGAAAAATACCATACCCGGAGCAGTGTCGTGAAAAGAGAATAAATCTAATTTCTGGCCAAGTATGCGATGATCGTTCTCTTTTAATTGGCTTGTTTCCAGTCTGGACTTAGATATCTGAGCTAATAGTTTCTTATGGTCTATAACTTCCTCTTTTGCTGCTTCGGTCGGAATTGGCTTTTCAGCCGACTTTTCCACTTTAATTTTTCCTTCCGCCGTAAACTCTCTGCTCAATTCAGAAAGAGGATGCCCTTTACAGGAAATGTTGAACGATTTGTACCAGCCAAATGGCGCTCGGGTTACTTTGAACGATTTATCTGCTGACAACAATTTCTCTGCTTCTTTCAAGGCTGATTCTGCTATTTTTGGTGCAGATAAGCTGGAGCTGAGATGTGCATAAGGATAGAGAACAACATTTGTAGCTTTAACTTGGGAAGCGATGTCTTTAATCTCTTTCAGATACTGCTGTACCGTTCCAGAAATATTGCTTTCATCTCTTTTTTCTACCGCTGTAAATATCACTAAGCATTCTTCGATGCGTTTCTTACCTGCTTTTTCAGGGATGTCTTCTGCATCTTTGATGGCTTTCTTTTTTGATTCGAATTCGATAAAGTCCGCGTGTATGGCTAGTATTTTCATGGGAATATACCTCTTGATGTTTTTTATTCTTAGGTTTTCGTCTTGGTATTTAAAATTAATGTGCTGAACGCCACAATCTTTATATACTTGTTCCGTTTTCTGAACAATTGTACCAAAAATGGAACTTAAGTACAATAAACTGAACAGAGTGATGGAATTCTTGTATGAGAACCCCG
>CAZIUU010000042.1:0-11248 GCA_964542815.1 uncultured Methanosarcinales archaeon
CCGCCGCTAATACATCCCCCCCACCAATAAATACTCTTCTTAAACGTGAAGCTAACCGGGGGTCTACCTTTTCCCAGACGGCATCGACATGGGCAATGTAGTCTTCTAAATTTCTTTTTTTGAATGAAATACCGTCGTATCCACAGCAATAGGTGCATTGGCCATATTCACATCCCTGCGTTAATTCAAATCTGATAACATGCGACCTTCTTTCCGAAGGAGGGGAGAACATATCTGGGGTAAAATATAAATTTGGGTCTTGATACAGTTCTGAAACGTGTGTGGCTAGACTTTTCATTTTTAATCAAACACACCTACCTCTCAATTATCTTCTCTCCTTACCAGCATCAGGCTCTCATAAATTGGCAAGAGTATCTCTGTCGGATTTTGCGATGCTACTCCAACTTTGCCCATTACATAATACATCTTCGGAGAGAAGGGTTTTCGTTCTTTTACGAACTCTCCGCAAAGGGAACAGACTAATCGGCAGTCTTTTTGTTTGATTTCTAAGAACTCTACCATAAATTCAATATCCTCTTTGATGGGGATGTAGTTTGGCATTGTTTTAAACCTCAATTATCTTTATTTTCCATAAGAAGCTCGGTTATAACTTGATATAATCCATTCATTAACGAAGGCTTCACTAAATATCTATCCGCTCCGGGTGCCATCTCGCGAAGCGTATCATAACCAGAGATGCAAATAACCGGAACATCTGGGTGCGTTCTTTTAGATAATCTTATCAATTCATCTCCACCAACTTCGGGAAGGGATAAATCAAAGATACTTAAATGGTAAGACAATCCCTCTTGAATTGCTTCTTTAGCTTCCAGTCCATTTTCATATAATACTACGAAATATCCTTTATGCTCTAGAAGCCATTTTAAGTCTGACTCAAGCCCTGCTTCAACGTCTAATCCAGACTGATCTTCAACCAGAAGGAGAATTGGTTTCTTTTTCACTTCTCAAACCTCAATAATCTTTCCTTTCTTACCTACATTAATCACTTTAGTCCTGCCGATCATCTCTTCGATTCCCCCAGATTCATGCACATGGCCACAGAGATGTATATCTGGCTTGAACCTTTCCAAAGCCTTCTGAACCCCTTCGCTTCCTGGAAACATTCCTAATCCAATTATGCTTCCTTCCGGATGCGTATGCGTAACCATTATTTTGGTCTTGGCATCTTTTATCTGCTCAAAGCCTCGCTCTAAAGTATTAAAAACATCTTTCTCGCTCAACTGATGCAATCCAATATTACCATAACCACATCCGACGATGCCAATATCTCCTTTCTTCATCACATAACCATGCAGGTTTTTCGCTCCGTATTGCTCCACTAAGAAGCCTACATCAGCTAAGCCTTCATGATTTCCGGGCAAGATACCTACTTCAATTCCCTTGGCTTTAAATGGACCGACTAAGCCTTCTACCGAATTATCTGAGCCAACAAAATCTCCAGCTAATAGGACTAAATCTACTTTATGCAGAGCAGCTTTCTCAGCCATCTCTTTGACTAAGTGCTTGTCCCCGTGGATGTCGCTAAGGGCAAGAATTTTCATGACGAGATTAGAACAACGGCTCTTTTTAAAGTTTTCCGTTATTTCTACGAGGTAATAAATTTATTCCATTTATTTCACTCTTTTTTCATACCCGCACCTAAAACACTCTTCAGAAATATTTCCCTGCGGAGAAGAATAAAATCCCATTTTCAACACTACTTCCTGGTCTAAGTATCGGCAGTAGTGTTCTTTTTTCCCAGAAGATAATCCGCATGCACCTCGGTACTGATAACAACCTTGGCTTTCTAAGCAAGTCTTAACTCCTTCCGCTAATTTTTCTTCTTCGTATCCCATTTTCTTCTCCAAACACCTAAGAATACCCCAAAAAACAACGGTAAAATAAAAACTTTTCCCTATCTTGTACGTGGAAAGCTCGCTCGGTTGCTCGAATCGTTGTATTCTCGTAATCGAGCACCGTACACGGGTTGTCATGGCAGAAGATTAGTTGCACAAATAATATGGCTACCTCGCTGACCATTTGGTGCTTTCCACATACCCTATCTCTTCTTCAGCTTCAAATCCAGCACCAAATCTTCCAGCTTTCTTAATTCATACTTCACTGCATCAACTTTTCGTCGGATTTCATTCTCCCTAAAATCAAACCTCAGCAATTCTCCGTAAATAGTATCAACCATATCTTTAATCTTTACCACTTCGTTAACTTTGCCTTTACCCGCAAGAAAAACAGCTCTCCTAACTAACTCTCCCGGCAGGTCGCACAATCCTAAGATAAATAGCTCAGCTTGTGCTTTAAACTCAGCTAATTTCCCTGTCTTTACAAAAGTAAAATACAATATCGCTTCTACATATTCTTGGATGGCAATCTTATAACTGCCTTCATAGGCCATCTTATCGCTGTGCTCAGCAATCTTTTCTAATTCTTTACGTTCTGATTCTATCTCTTTGATTAATTCGGCCGCTTTATCTAATTCATCACGATGCACGGCATAGATTATCAGCTTGCTAAGCTTAAGCACGTCGCGGCTTTTCTTTATCAGCCGCTCGCGGGCTTCATCGTATTGGACGAATTGCTGTTGTAATTGAGTAAAGTTTACCATACTCTTGAAGAATACAGGTTTATTTATAAATAATTGTGTTGATGAAGTAGTCTATTATACAATTATTTATATTAGAAATGCGCTTATTTACATTAAAGCATTTCTTTATATAATGCTTGTGGCAGTTAAATTTTTCCAAACGCCCCTGGAATTTTACGTTAAAACTAAACCTTTTCTCTCTAATGATGCTAAACTGATACAAAACATTTATAAAACAGCTACAATCAACATCTAAACATAACTTATCGAGGTGCAACCAACATGGAAGATTATAATTCAAGACCGTTAGACACGCTTAATGCGGCGAGAAATAAGAACGTAATGGTAGATATGAAGAACGGCTACCGCTACATTGGAAAGCTTATTGCTTTTGATATACATGTCAATGTAGTATTGAATGACGCCGAAGAATTCCAAAACGGCGAAGCTAAAAGAAAACTAGGGACAGTATTCATCCGCGGCGATACCATTACTATCATCAACACAACATAATTAAATATAAACTTACATGGGTGAATTAACATGACCAAAGGAACTTCCAGTATGGGAAAAAAGTCCGGAAAGAAAAATCATATCCGGTGCCGAAGATGCGGCAAGCCTGCTTATCACATCCGAAAGAAAAAGTGTGCTTCCTGCGGCTATGGTGCCAGCCCTAGGGTAAGAAAGTATGCTTGGAATAAGAAGACGCATTAAGAATTATTTTTAATGTTATTTTCTCTTCTTAAGAAAGTCAGTATAACATAAGTATCCCTCCTCCCATGGACGATATGGGTGAACATAATCAACTTCATCAGGAATTCTTAAGCCTTTCCCATCTAAACAAGTATTTGGTGCACTCTTTCTTAAAGTACCAAAAATCTCTCTAATCGCATCAAGTATGTCTCTTCTTCTTAATCCACTGCTGAAATGTTTCAAAAAAAGATCATTCATCTCTTGAATATCATAAACATCAGCTTGTGAAAACGTTCTCCCTAATTCCGGCACGGATAAAAATCTCTTAGCATCGGGAGATCCCGGCAAAATTAACTCTGGACTAACTCCAATCCAAGTAATTACATCCTGAAAATCAGTTACGGTTTCTTTAATCGCTTTCACCGACAAATCTAAACTATCTTTACTTTCTCCTGTACCTCCAAGAATGTAAGTTGCATGCATCTGCAAACCATGTCTTCTTAACAATTCTAGCTTATCCCTAATTTCTCGTTCATCAAATGGTGGTTTACCAAAATTAATTCTCATTTCTCCAATCGGAGACTCAATCCCAACCTGCAAAATTATATTATGACCATATCTTATTTTAAGCAAATTAATATTCCTCTCATTTAAACTCTCTAAAGAACAGAAATGCCGAAAACAAATCTCATCTAGAGGAACATCTTGCATTGCTGGTCTTTCATCTAAAACTACCGTATCTTGTACGTTAAAGAAGAATTGAACTCCATAATCTTGGAATAAATGTTTAACCATAGCATCTTCTGTTTCGACATCCCTCAATCTAAAACCAAGCTCATTTCGGCCGCAAAAACTACATAAAGACATGTCATTTACCAAATTTGAATATTCGCCTAAACTGTAGTCTCCTCTTGGATTGCCTCGCCCCCTTTTCATACAGCCTTTTCCGCCATAATAGCTAACTGCTTTTACTCCGCTTCTTCCAGAAGAATATTGCTTTGTAAAATATTTCTCCATCGGGAGAACGTCATGAATATGAACCGGTAGTCGCCCAATCTCTGGAATTAAAACTCTCTCTGCTGGAACTATCTTTTCCTCATCTTTGTAACATAAATTACTTACACCACGGGGAGATTGTCTTTCAATTAATTCACCAAATGGAATTTCCCCATCAAAAAGTACAACTGCATCAATGTTTGGTTGATTAACAAGAATATTTTGCCAAAGATTAGTGGCATAAACTCCTCCCAGAACAACATAGCTTCCCGACTCTTTAGCTACTGTTGCAATATCCAACGTCATCGGGGAATAACTAGCGATGGTTGGAGAAATGCCTACAAAGTCATACTTCCCTGCTTGGATTCCAGATTTTATAATCTCCAAGTCATCCAAAAAACCATCGTAAAAATCCACCTGAACTTTGTCTCCAAGTTGCTCTTTAAGATAAGTTCCTATTGAAGCCACTCCCAAAGGCTGAGTTACCCGAGCCATATCGTTCTCACTAGTTGATACTGGTGGTAGTACAAACGCTATTTTTATGCGGTTCATAAGAATTATCCGGTCAATCTACATAAAAACCTTTGTTGTTTGTAATTAACAACAACATTTAAATAGAAGAACATATTTTAACATTAGATGGAATTAAACGAAAAATTAGAACAAATCGGCCTTAACCAAAGAGAAAGTTCTGTTTACTTAGCTTTGTTGGAAAGAGGGGATTGTTTGGTTTCAGAAATTGCTAAAACCACTAAAATCAACCGTTCTTTACTTTATTCAATCTTGGACAATTTAGTGAATAAAGGGGTTACAACTTACATTATAAAAAATAATATTCGATTTTATCGTGCAGTAGAACCAAACAAAATTTTATCTATACTTAAAGAGAAAGAGAACGTCTTTGAATCCATACTTCCTCAGCTGATGAGTATTCAAAAACCAATGACTAAGAAACCAATTGTGGAAATCCTGGAGGGAAAAGAAGGGATTAAAACCATATTAAATGATGTTCTTAGGGTGAACAAAGAATGGTTTGCTTTTAACATTCCGGGAAAAGGACCCGAAGTATTAGGTCCCATGGCACATCTATTTGAAAAAGAAAGACAGAAAACAAAAATAATTCTTAATGTAATCTGTGTGAGAACTAAAGAGGGATTAAGGAGAGGTAAAGAATTCTCTCAGATGAAATACACTAAAGTAAGATATACGCCAGAGATTTATGAATCTCCCGCATCAAACTGGATTTATGGGAATAGGACAGTAGTTATTTTTTGGTACAAAGAGTTCCCTTTTGCAATTAGGATAATCGATAAAAACCTCGCTGAAAGTTATAAAAATCACTTTAAGTTATTGTGGAAAGCCTCTAAACTTTCTTAGTGGGTAAAGCTTCTTCAAACCGCACTAATATTTACTCCTTCACTTTCGTCCACAGTAGCATTTATTACTTGATTAGTTGAGTTGAAGTAACCATCACAAGTCTGTTTGATTGGGCTTAACTTAATCTTTTTACAGATAGACTGGTTATTAGCCAGTTTAGCTACTTTAACCAAACAAGCATCACGATAAACCGAATTATCTCTCAAAAAGCACAACTCTGGATTTAAGGTTGCCTGAGCTATTTTAAAGATGCATGCATCCTGAGCAACAGCATTCATATTCTTACACAAGAGAGGGTCATGAATCGATAAGGCCACATCATAAAAACATTCCTCACGCTGCGGCTGGTTCGTAATTAAAGGACATGAATTGCTCTGGTTGTTGTTGGTGGAAAGATGAAAATAACAGTTATCTTTCCAGTAGGTATCTTTAATCTCCGCACATAATTTAACATCATTGGTTGATTCTGCAAGTTGTTCCTGGCAGTAACTTTTGGTTTGCTCTGATTGAATCAAAGTACATACTTTGGCATCTTTAGCCGCTTGGGCTAGCTCTACTATGCAAGAGTCTTTAACACTTTGATCATTTATGACGGAACATTTTTTAGCTTCCAAATAACAATTATCCTGAGCTAACCCGCTTAATGCAGAGCAGTCAGTAGAAACAGTATTGTTCTGAAGTTTACATGCAACTAACAGTAATGCTGCTGCAAGTATCATAAATAATATTATTTTAGTAGTTGTTTTAGTGATTATTTCCATTTTAAGCTGTTAATAACTATTCCTATTTTAAGCTTTATGGAAGTGGAGAATAATAATCTTTACAAAACCTATAAAAATAATCCTTCTTTTCTTCACATAATGGACCCGTAGCGCAGCCTGGATAGCGCGGCAGCCCCCTAATTCATCTGATGGAAGACGAAAGCTGTAGGTCGGGGGTTCAAATGGCAAGTTACACTATGCGAACGTGCGTCCGAGGGATATTCTGCGGAAATCCCTCTTATCACACGCAAGACGACGTAACTTGCCGAGAAAGTCCCCTCGGGTCCGCTTATTTTATTAATTTGGAACTATCGTTTATCCTCTACACGGGGGTACTTTATGGAACATCTGTTTCACCACCAGCAAATACATTGTCAATTATTGCCATAAATACCACATTATTGGAGATAAGTTATTAAAGTTTGGCTATGTGCGTATCTCTTAACCACAATTACTCATTAAAGACAAAAAATCGTAGCAAAAACATCTCACCAATAACAATAAAAAAACAAAACCATCTGGAGGCATAACCATGTGCGGAATTATCGGCTTATTCGGAATAAAAGGACAGAAAGAACTGGAAAGATTGCGCCCCAGAGTGCTAAAGATGGCTTCACTTATCAGGCATCGCGGGCCGGACTGGAGCGGCATCTACAGCGATGATTATTGTATTCTTGCCCACGAAAGATTATCTATTGTAGATGTTGAGCATGGCGCTCAGCCGTTGTATGACGTTAAAACCAAAAGAGTGCTGGCAGTGAACGGAGAGATTTACGACCATTTAAAGCTGAGAGAACTATTAAAAAAAGAGCATGAATGGCAGACTAAATCCGATTGTGAGATATTGCTGTATCTTTATGATGAGTTTGGACCGGAATTTCTGTCTAAGATCGATGGTATCTTTGGGTTTTGCCTGTACGATCCAACCACTAAAGAATATTTTATTGCCCGAGACCATATTGGCATCGTTCCGTTGTACATTGGCTGGGATAAAGAGGGAATAGTCCATGTGGCTAGTGAAATGAAAGCGATTGAGCCATACTGCGAGAAATTGCAGGAATTTCCTCCCGGGCATTATTATCTGGGCAGTTCTGGCAAGTTCGTTCCCTGGTACTGGCCAGAGTGGGCTAAAAAGATTCCTACGGAAAAAGTATCGCTAATCAAACTACGTGAAGAATTAGAGAAATCCGTAAAGAAACAGATGATGTGCGATGTCCCTTACGGAGTTTTAATCTCTGGAGGATTAGATTCTTCGGTCATTGCGGCAATTATCGCTAAATTCAGCCGAAAGCGGGTGGAATCAGGAGATAAAGAGGAAGCTTGGTGGCCTAGGCTGCATTCTTTTTCTATCGGACTAAAAGATTCCCCGGACTTGAAATTTGCCCGCCAAGTAGCAAAGCATATTGGATGCGTACATCACGAAATTATTTATACTATTCAGGAAGGCATTGATGCGTTAAGAGAAGTAATCTATCACATCGAGACTTATGATGTAACTTCTATCAGAGCTTCTACACCGATGTACTTGATGGCTAGAAAAATTAAAAGCTTGGGGATAAAGATGATTCTTTCCGGAGAAGGAGCAGATGAAGTATTCGGCGGATATTTGTATTTCCACATGGCTCCCAGCGCTAAAGAATTTCATGAAGAGACGGTGCGTAAGCTGCAGAAACTGAGCAAGTTTGATTGCCTGCGGGCTAACAAATCCATGGCTGCTTGGGGTGTCGAAGCCAGAGTTCCGTTTTTAGGAAAAGATTTCCTGGATTACGCCATGAGCATTGACCCTAAGGACAAGATGTGTGGTCCGGAAAGAGATGGAATCGCAAAAGGAACGGTAAAGCCAGAGAAATATATCCTGCGTAAAGCTTTTGAAGGCTATCTTCCGGATTCCATCTTGTGGCGGCAGAAAGAGCAGTTCTCTGACGGAGTGGGATATGGGTGGATAGATTCATTGAAAGCCCATGCTGGAGAAAAAGTTACTGATGAAATGATGGCTAAAGCCGCAGAGAAATTTCCCATACATACTCCTGAGACTAAAGAGGCTTATCTTTATCGTAGCATCTTTGAAGAATTGTTCCCCAGCAAAGCAGCAGCTTTAACAGTAGAGCACGGGCCTTCCATTGCTTGTTCTACTCCTACCGCTTATCGCTGGAGCAAGCAGTTTCAGGGTATGGCTGATCCGTCAGGAAGGGTGGTAGGTGTGCACCAACAGTCAGTTATACAAAAGAAATCATAGTTAAGTAGATGTGTATGTGCATAGCATCATAAAGTCGACCCACTGGTCTCCTAATCTCAAATACGTTCGACTGCTGTCTCACTATATCAAAAGCGTTTAATATACAAAATCGCATTTGAGATTAAGTCGAAATCCATTCGATTACAACATTGAGAGCACTCTTATGATTTTACTGCGATGATTTCGAAGTGCAAGCGCACTTGCATTAGGAGACTCGCAAGTCGAATTTAATGCTATGCACATACCCCATAAATTACACTAAAAACTCGCTGCTGGCTTTCTCAATTCAAAGTCAAACCTCTGGATAAACTCCGAAGCTAATTCGGGCCCTTTTTCGGATATCAGTTCATAAATCTCCCGGCTGAAGCAATGTGCGCATAAGCCCATACTTCTGCCGCATTGGATGCAATGTGTTTCTCCCTCTACAAAAGTTCCAGCAATATGTTTAGCTAATTCCGGATCATGTTCCGAGACCATCACCCGCATCTGTTTAGCTAAACAGCTCGGACAGATAGGATTAGTAATAGCTTCATCACAACCGACGCAGCTGTTCTGCCGAGATACCAATACTTTCATGCAACCCACCCCCATTATGTATAATCATTTAGAAGATTTACGGTAGTATATATACTTTTTGTATTTGGGATATAGGGGGTATATGCTTAGAGATGAATTAGTCTTTTTGAATTGTTTACATAACCTTAATTAATCACTCTCATTTTCAACAAATCATGCAAAAAATAATCACCCGCGATGGCTCGGAAACTTTCCTTAACGAACAAGTCAAAGAAACCTATCATTCGCACACCGGGGGAGTAGAAGAAGCCCTAAAGAAATATGCTATTCCCTGTAAGATTAAAGAATTGGCGAAAAGCGGGAAAGTAACTATTTTAGACGTTTGTTCCGGAATGGGATATAATTCGGCTATGGCTATTGATGTGGCTCTGGAAGAAAATCCCGATTGTGTAGTAGAAGTGGTAGGATTGGAATACGATCCTGAAATCATCAAGAAAATTCAGGAAGTAAACCCGCTCATTAAATTCTTTAAGCATTACAAAAAGCTCACCCCACAGAATTTAACGTTCACCGAGGGAAAAGTATCGGTAAAGTATCTTCTGGGCGATGCTAGAGAAACCTGCAAAACTCTTTCGGATAATTACTTTGATGCGGTTTTCTTTGACCCTTTCTCTCCTCAATCTGCACCACAGATGTGGCAGAAGGAATTCTTCCAGGAGATGTGGCGAGTGATGAAGAATTCTGCAATATTGGCGACTTTTTCTTGTGCGCGGATGGCTCGGGATAATATGGCTGCGGCCGGATTGTTGTATGACGACGGCCCCATTTTAGGTCGGAGAGGTCCGGGAACGATAGCGACGAAGTGGGTGTGAGAGTTTTACTTAAATCCACTCACTCCAATGCTTATAAGAATGTGTTTTATTTCATTTATAGTTTCCTGCTGATGATTTTTATCAGACATTCTTACAAACAATAGTAGTAAATCAACTAATTTTTCTTGGTCTAAGCATCTCAATCTAAATCCATCTGTAATAAAATAGAACCTAAAATTCCGATATTTCAACTCTTTAATTACGATTCCGCCGATAGTGCCAAGAAATTTTCCTTTATGAGGAGATGTTTCAAGAGACTCCAACAAATCGATTATTTCGTGTGATTCCCCTTTAAATTTAGCCTCAATTTCTCGAAATAATGACCTTACTATTTCGATCTTGGCCATCTTTTATTTAATTCCTTCTTCGCTTCGTCTATTGATAGTGTATCTTTTGAGGAAAATAAAAATTCTCGTAACTGCTCTTTCACGGCAAGATCATACATCCTTTTGATGATGTCTTCGTAGGTGTCTTCTTTAGTACCAAAAGTATTAATCAGTTGTTTCGTTTCCACACTGAGTTGGATGGTAGAGTTCATTCTATAGCTGCTATAATGGCTATAGTATATAAGCTTTTCGGGGGGTGTAATACTTCAGCAATCTGAAGCGTTACCGTCATAAGGTCGAGCCTCTGCGATATTTACAGCGAAGCAGACAGAGGGTTGTCTCTTACGGAGATGTCTGCTCTCTATAAAACACTGCGATAGGCGAGAAGACGGTAACGCTTCACTTCATAAAGCTGAAGTATTACGGGGGGGTTTGAGGTGGTGTGGAGCTTGGCTAGGGAATAATTTTTACTATAGCCACAAAGTGGGTGTAGAAATATTTCTGCCATTTTGTGAACCGCGGCGTAAATCACAACATTACTATTTATTGATAAAAATGGCAAAATGTTTATAAATTCTGCCTCTTTTTGAGTTATAGATGGCACCAGCTGCTCTTGAAGAACCAAAAGGTAATCTCTCCTTAGAATTAGCTTTGGAAAGATGCGGGCTGACCAGTCCGGATTCGTCGGTTCGTTTAGTTAATCATTTTGCGGGAGCTCATCAGGGTACAACACTTGAAGATTGCCAGAAAGAAAATAACGCCGGAAGAGCTTTACTTTATCTAGACGATGGCGATATACTATTAATGTTAGATTTTCCCAGAAGAGAATTAAATCAGGATTTGTATTCTCTCCATCGTTGCTCTAAAGATCC
>CAZIUU010000043.1:0-11165 GCA_964542815.1 uncultured Methanosarcinales archaeon
GGCATAATAAGCATCGATTAAGGATAAAGCCTCTTTCTCTGCTTTGTTAATTGTTTCTTGGATTTCAGCTTTGGCTTCAGAGGTTAAGTCTAAATCGCCGATGCCCATAGAGAATCCTCTTCGCGCTAATACGGTGCAGCCTAATTTAGAAATTTTACCCAATAAGTCCGCAGTGAAAGCTTCACCATATCTTTCATAGATGTTCCTGAGCATTAATCCCTTTTCATGCCCGAGGCTGGCTTGATCCATGTTACCGTTTTTCAGTTGCCCATTTACAATCTTAACTTCGTTACCGGCTTTATCTTTTCCGATGTAATTGAAATCTGAAGGCAGTAACGCTGAGAATACTTCTTTTCCATCAACTTTATCTTTATGGGGCAACGCTGATAAGTCATCTACTCCACTAGCATATAATAAATCCAATGCTTCAACTCTGCTTAACACTAATTCTTTAGTCAAAAGATAGTTTCCAGTGATAGCATCATGAATACAGCCGACTACACTTAGTCCATACCTGGGGCTGATAATCTGGGTTTCTACTGACATTAATATTCTAGCTTCGGCGCGGGCTTCTTCATTTTGAGGAACATGCAGGTTCATCTCGTCTCCGTCAAAGTCAGCGTTGTAAGGGGCGCAGACCGCAGGATTTAGTCTGAAGGTGTTTCCGGGCAATATTTTTACTCGATGGCACATCATGCTCATTCGGTGCAAAGAAGGCTGACGGTTGAAGATACAGATGTCTCCGTCTTGCAAGTGTCTTTCTACGATATAACCGACTTCCAGTTCAGCTAAGATTTCGTCTTTAGTTTCAGCGGTGATGGTCTTTCTTCTTCCGTCGATTTTTATGATGTAATTTGCGCCGGGATATTTCTTAGGACCATTTTCTACAAACTACTGGAATGGTTAAAGTTCGGGCCATGACTTGAGGCACACCAACTTCATTCATTTCGATTAAAGGGTCTGGACTAATTACCGTACGCGCAGAGAAATCAGTTCTCTTACCGGCCATGTTATGCCTGATACGTCCTTCTTTACTTTTGATTCTATCAGTTAGAGTTTTCAAAGGCTGTCCACTTCTATGGCGGGCCGGAGGCAGCTGCGGAACTTCATTATCAAAGAAGGTTGTAACATGATATTGCAATAAATCCCATAAATCTTCAATGATAACTTCAGGAGCTCCAGCATTAATATTTTCAAATAGACGCTGATTAATTCTAACGATATCTCCTAATTTGTGAGTTAAATCGTCTTCACTTCTCTCTCCGGATTCCAGAGTGATACTTGGCCTCATGGTTACGGGAGGGATCTGCAATACAGTTAGAATCATCCATTCCGGCCTGAATCCTTTGGCATACCCAAACATGACTAAATCCTCTTCAGGGATTTTTTCTAATCTGGCTCTTACTTCTATCGGAGTTATTCTAACTTCTCCTTCGTAAAAATTATATGGCTTTTCTAATTTTATAATATCTAATTTTTTCTCACAATGAGGACATTTGTCTTTGATTTTATGCTTGTCTACGATATCTTTAACTTTCCTTCGGCGAGCTTCAAAGCCTTCTTCTTCGCCGATCTTGTCTAAATTAATTAAATATTTTTTTAAGTTTGCTGCTGGAACTAATACATGACCACAGTACTTGCAGGTGGATCTTAACATGTTGTAGATTTGGCGCACGAATAGGATGTGAATCGCTGGACGAGCTAATTCAATATAACCAAAGTGTCCGGGACACTCTTTTAATTTCTGGCCGCAAGTCTTGCATCTTAATCCGGGGTCGATAACACCTAAACGGATATCCATCAGGCCGCCGTCTACAGGATAACCTTCCTTATCATAAAGTTCAGGAGTTACAATCTTGGCTGAAGCCATTCCAGTGACTTGTTTAGGAGAGAATAGTCCAAAGGAGATGTTTTCAATTTTTTTGTGTACGTTAGTGGCCATGTAGTTAACCTCTGTATTAATATTTAGTTAATATTTAGTTTTCAAGTTAAGCTTAGGATATATTCCCAATGTCTTAATTTCATCCAGCATAAGTTTAAACGCGTAACTCATTTCGATATCGCTTACGGTAATATCTTCTCCGCATAATAAGCAGTAACGGCGATTCTTATAATTGTCTTCTACTGCTACCTGTCCGCATTTTTCACAAACAGGGATTATAATCTTGTCGGAATCAAATCTTTCTTTCAGCAATAACGAAGCTCCGTGAGCAATGAAAGTGTCTTTTTCCATCTCTCCTAATCTCAATCCACCCTCTTTGGCTTTACCTTCAGTTGGCTGTCTAGTCAAGAGTTGTATTGGTCCTCGAGCCCTGGATTGCATTTTGTTAGCGACCATATGTCTTAATCTTAAGTAATACATGTTTCCTACGAAAATCTTAGCCAGCATTCTTTTACCAGTTCTTCCGTCATAGAATACTTCAGTTCCGTCTTCCCTGAACCCGCATTCTACTAATTCTTTGCGCATGGCTTCTTCTTTTTCTGCTTCGAATAAAGTTCCGTCAACATATCTCCCAGCCATCGCACCTAATTTTCCACCGATTAATTCTAATAAATGTGATACGGTCATTCTGGTAGAGATACCGTGAGGAGTGAAAATAACGTCAGGAACAATTCCGGAGGCAGAGAAAGGAACATCAGCAGAATTTACTAACATTCCAACTACACCTTTCTGTCCGTGTCTGGAGGTAAACTTATCTCCTATTTCAGGAATACGCTCGTCTCTTAAACGCACTTGTACTAATTTATTACCCTCTTCGTTTTCAGTAATTACAACAAAATCAGCTACGCCTCTCTCACTATGCTTTAACGAGATGGAACTTTCTCGGCGGATAGCGGCAGAAAGATTATATTCTTCCAAACTGCTCAAGAATCTAGGTGGAGAAGTTCTTCCGATGATTACATCACCTTCATCTACTTTTGCTTCTGGATGTATGATGCCGTCTCCTTCTAAGAATCGGTAATCGTGTTCGCTTCTATATCCTTTAACGTCTTTATCCGGAACTGAAATCTCATCCATTAATCCGCCGGAGTAACGCAACTCTTCTACATTGATAGGCCGGAAGTAAGTGCTTCGGGCTAATCCTCGGTCTACTGAAGCCTGGTTCAGTAAAACTCCATCCTCCATGTTATATCCGTCGTAACACATTATGGCCAAAATCATGTTCTGACCGGAAGGATGGTCTTCATAATTAGTTACATCATGAATTTTAGTTTTAACAATGGGTAATTGTGAATAATGCAATACGCTGGTATCCATATCCATTCGCAGATTGTAATTAGCAGCATAAAAGCCTAAAGCTTGCTTCTGATTTTTGCTTCCGATGATTAAACGTGAAGACTGGTTGTAGTTTCCAAATGGAACTAAAGCCGTAGCCACGCCGCTGATAGAGCCGGGAGTGATTTCCAGATGAGTGTGTTCGGGAGTTAAACCGTTTTCATCATAAGCTACCAAAGCATTTTCCTCTTCCCCAGCATCCAAGTATTCAATTATTCCCTGCTTGACCAAGTCGCTCCAACTTAATTCGTCATCTTTTAATTGCTTAAGATGTCTTTCAGTAAGTAAAGGCTTTCCTTCTTTAACTATAATCAAAGGCCTTCGGGCACGGCCTTCGTCAGAAGAAACGTGGATGCTTTTAGTAGCCGGCTCTATGAATACATTTACATTCTCGGATAATGCTCCTTTTCGGCGCAAATCTTTTACATCTTCAGCAAATGCATTGGCATCTTCTACTGAGCCGATGAATCTTGAGTTGAGGTATACTTCTGTCATTTTATTAGTCACTCCAATTATTGTAATTTGTAATTATAATGCCTCTTTTAGGTTAAGTCCTTTAAGTTTTTCCATTACTGCATTCTCATCAGTTACTTGTGATATTGAACACAACATGGAGAGATTCTTTCTCAAGCCGATGTTTGTACCTTCCGGAGTTTCAATAGGACATAATCTTCCCAGATGAGTACAATGCAATGCTCTTGCTTCAAAGTTTTCCTGTGAGCTGGACAAAGGGCTTACCACTCTTTGCAGGTGTGATATCATCGCAATGAAGTTTGACCGGTCCAATCTTTGGGATACTCCCTGTCTCCCGCCGGCCCAATCTCCGGTGGCCATGGCTGAATACATCCTTGAGGTTAACAGCTTGTCTCTTATAATTACCCTGACTGAAGGCAATTTTCCTCTTTTGATGATTCTCTGGAAATTGTATAATACATCTCCAACTAAAATCTTAAAATTAACTCGGAATAAGTCTACCAATAGCTCTCCGCTCTGCCGGATTCTCTTGTTCATGTAATGGTCCTTGTCGTCAGCAGGAATTGTTCCAGAACTGATGTCGATAAATCTCTTTAGCATCTTGCACAGGTTTCTGGCTTTAATTAATCTGCTTTTAGCATCCATTCCTAAATTAGGGAAAAGGTATTTGTCTAAAATTTCTTTAGTCCTATCAATTCTTATCTCTCGGATTTGGGCGATGCCGATGTGCTTAGCAACATAGTCGATAGCGTCATCTTGTGTTTTGAGGTCTACAAATTCAAACAGGTTTAGGACAACTTCATCATAATTTTTATCTTCAGATACCGCACGCATGATCTCTTCGTCTTTAATCAGGCCTAGAGCTTTGACAATCATCACGATGGGCATGGTTTTTACCCGGGTGAAAGTCATGTAATAAAGTCCGTCTTTCTTGCGCTCAAAGTTGTGAGGAATTTTGTATGAGCCTTTAGCGGCAAAGAATCTTCCGCTTATCTCTCCGCCTTCTCTTTCCACCATGAAATTGTTGGCGGCTAAATCTTCCATGTTGACTATGGATCTTTCAGTTCCGTTGATGATAAAATAACCGCCGGGATCAGTCGGATCTTCACCGTGCTTGATAAGGTCATCTTTGCTTTTTTCATACAGATTGCAGAATTTACTCTTGAGCATTACGGGCATCTTGCCCACTTCGGCTACAAAATTTTCTCGTTGCACATCATTGATGTAAGTGCTTACCTCCAGATATATAGGGGCATAATAAGTTATTTTTCTCAACCTGGCTTCCATGGGATAAATGGCTCTTTTACTGCCGTCAGCTTCAGTTATCTCTGGCTTGCCCACGCTGATTCTTCCAAAACGAATCTTGAACTTTTCAATGTTATGAGGGATTATAGCTGGCTCAGCTTCTTTGTTTTCTTCGACTACTTCCTGCATTCCGTGCTCGATAAAATTGTTGAAAGACTGGATATCACTGTCTACGAATCTTTTTTCTTCATAATATTTTTTGACTAAGATTGAGCGGTCCATGTTATCCTCCAATTATCCCTCTACCACCACTCGATAATATTCGCTTATCCCAGCGGTTTTACTCTGACGTTCTATTTTAATTACATCGCCGGATTTTACATCGAGCTTCTTTACAGCAGGGTCATCTATCATAATTTTGGGAAAAGAAAGAGCTTCCACACCGTATTTACCAAGTATTTTGCCCTTCTCAGATTCGCTGAGCTTAGTGTGTTTTGGGACAAGGTGGTGTTTGGTTACGTCAAACGTCATTTTTTATTTCCACCTGATAAAAATATGCGGGCCGGACGAGATTCGGACTCGCGACCTCTTGATTTCGTTGCTTGCCTTAAAAGTCAAGCGCTATACCAAGCTAAGCTACCGGCCCATATGCGCTCTGGCCGGGACTTTCTTGCTGCAACCCATACCGTGATAGTTTGCATGCCATTTGAACCCGGGTCGGGGCCTTACTATGCCGAAAGAGCTCGACAGGGCCCCATGCTAGGCCGCTACACTACCAGAGCATACGCGAAGGGATACCTTCAGTCGCGACCATGCCATTTGTTCAAACTCACGCCATAGTCACATTTTGCCAAGCATTACTATCTCTATACCTAGAATTGATGATTCCGAGATATAGAATAGTTAATACCCATGCTTTGTGGTTAATCCAGTGTTTTATTTATAAAGCTTTTGGTGGATTGCAGTATCTCCGAAAGAAAAATAAAGTGGTAGCATATTCTCTACTTGAAATAAGTCTACGGCAAAAATATTGGTGGCGACGGCCGTTCATGGTATTGGGGTCTTTTGCCTTACTACCAACGTCACACCATTTTGTCGCAATTTGAGCTTAATTCAAAGCCTAAAAAAGTAGAATAATCTTTCTTTAAAGGTTTTTCTCGACACTAGAAAAAGGTAGCACCGTGTAAGGGCTCAAGAAAGGTAAATCCTATTCGGAGATACTGTCAGATTGCTGAAATATCACAACAATTAGGTAGATTTTTAAAGTAAATTGTTTTTTCAAACAAAAGACATTTGTCTAAACTAACGCCCCTGTGGCTTAGCAGCTATAGCGCGTCCTTGGTATGTTCCAACTGGAAATCCAATGAGGACGAGGTCGCGAGTGCAAATCTCGTCAGGGGCTTATTTTTCTATCCGCAACCTTTGTCGTGGAACCGAACATAGTTAGTTTCTACAAAAAGATTTTTAAATCACCTCCTATTTTAATAGCAGATGAAGAACAGGACTAAAGGAATATTATCCGTTGCTGGAGTAATAAGTACTATTTTGGGTATTGTATTTGCTATACCCTCTTTCCTGCAGGGGAATTATGGAGTGGCAATCATCTCCGCCATACTTATTGTCGGGGGCTTAGTACTGTTGGCCATTTCTTTTGAAGACTAAGCATAATCTTTTACCATGGATGACAGAATAAAGAAAAACTTGTTGGATTTAGAGTATAACAAGCATCTACAATATCTGAATACGACAGTAATAATCCTCTTCACTTATTTTATTGGCGTGGTTATCACTTTAGTTACCGGTCAATTTAACTACAACAATAAAGACCAATTGTTTTTAGGTGCATTTTTGTCCATGGGGGTAATGAGCACTACTGTTATTCTTATGCTCAGATTCAGAGTACATTTAAAGAACATTACGGAAGAAATAAAGAAGTTAAATCTTTAACCCTGTCTTCCCCTTTTCCCACCCATCGTTCTCATCGGCCCAGGATTGAACACAAACCAGTCTTCTTTAGTTATGGGATGGAAATAATCCGCTTCCTCTTTCAGAATCTGCGCCGTAGTATCTTCCACTGCCGCAATCTCTACTCTAACTCCTTCTGCTTTCAAGTGCAGCACTAATTCTACATAATCCGAATCTCCCGACATGATAATTATCGTATCAACTTTAGCGGCTAATTGTGTAGCTTTGATGGATAAAGGAATATCTGCTGACTTGTGGCAAGGAACAACTGAGCCGTAATACAACGTATGCAATCTCTCTGCTAGTTTGGAAGAGATGTTTCTGCCTTCTCGGAAATAGAACAAGCGATTTAATCCCCTGCCATTAAGCAGCTTAGGAATTAATGTATCAAAATTTATCATAGCGTTAGTATTACCCGCAATTTCATGGATGCTTCTCTCAATATTATTCCCATCACATAGAATAGCTACGGACTGGTTTACTTGAATGTTTTTCTGCATATTTATCACCTCTTTTTACGATTAAAGCTTGAAATAGTGCTTTACTATAAAAACATTCTTAGGAGCGGTATGTGGAAAGCGCCAATTGGCTAGTGAGCTAGCACAGTGGTTCGTGCTGAGATTATACTTTCTATGACGACCCGCACTCGATGCCCAACACTGATTTAACTTAGACTTGGGCAAGCGAACGGGCTTTCCACATTCTTAGGGGCAGATTGCATCTTACTTTAATTCTGAAGTGCTACTCTACAATAATAAAGTAACCATAAGTTTTATAAACCCCCGCTCATTTTCTGCTCTAAGACCCTAATGGAGGATTACAATGGAAACCCAAGAATTTTATGATGGTTTAAGAAAAGAAGATAGATGCAGAGCAGAGAGAATTGTTTCTGAATTAAAGTCGCGGGGATTAGAAGTTTATGCTGCAGGAAGTTCTCTAAGAGGAATTACTCCTTCCCCAACTAAATATCAGAATATCGACTTAGTGGTTGCTTCTGGTGAAGGGATGACTAGGGGAGACACTATTCCTGGTGTAGAAGCTGTGGTTAAGATGTTCGGCGGACAGAAGATAATGAAGAGAGTTTCGGAAGAACCCCTGAAATATTTTCCGAAAACTCAATGTGCAGAAGATTTTAAACCAATTAAGTTGGGAGACACTATTATTAAAATTCTAGGAGTGTTAGGAATGAAACTTCCGGAAGATCCTTCTGAAAGCCAATATGACACCTACATGGATGAAGAAGCGTCTAGTATGGTGGCTTTAAATCGAGGTTTTGATAAGCCTTTACACCCGCCGGTCACTGAAACTTACGCCAATTCACCAGTAATTAAATATACCATTGGCACCATCGGAGAAACACCTATTGACTTAACTTTGTCGTATAAGCCTTTCAGTGTAATGTGGAACGCTTTAAGAGTTAAGTTATAGAGGAATTTGAAGCTTTTATGAAAAAATTTGTTTTTTTAACTTTACTTCTCCACCACCGCTTTAATCCTTCTAATCCCCGCAGCAGATGATTCTTCTTTGGTTATCTTGAACTTTCCCAGTTCGGAAGTATTCTTCACATGCGGGCCCATGCAAATCTCTTTGGAATAATTCTTGCCCACAGTATAAACTGAAACTTTAGAAGGATACTTAGCACCAAATTCACCATGTGCTCCGGATTGGAACGCTTTTTCCACCGGCATTTCTTCTCTAATCACTTCTAACTTATCTTTAATTACTCCATTCACTTCTGCTTCTATTTTATCGATCTCCTCTTCAGTTAACTTGCGGTCAAAATTGAAATCAAATCTTAAGCGTTCAGAAGTGATATTACTTCCTCTTTGCTTAATATCTTCTTTCAATACTTTACGCAAAGCTTCGTTTAAAATATGGGTTGCAGTATGCAATTTAGTGGTTTCAGCAGAAGCATCGCTCAATCCACCTTTGAATTTCTGTTCTGCTCCGACTCTGGATAATTCCTGATGATGCTCAAATTCTTTCTTAAATCCGGCTGCATCTACTTTAATGTTCTTCTCAGCTGCTAATTCCTGTGTCATCTCTAACGGAAAGCCATAACTTTGGAACAATAAGAAAGCTTCTTTTCCAGAAATAATTTTACTCTGAGCAGCTATCTTATCAAACTCTTTTAATCCCTGTTCTAAAGTAGAATTAAACTTGTGCTCTTCTTTTTCTAATTCAAATAAAACTTTGGAATAATTCTGATGTAGTTCCGGATATGAATCTTTGTACTCTTTAACCACTATCTCTGCAATCTGCACCGTAAAACATCCGCCGATTCCAATCAGTTTTCCCAGCCGAATCGCTTTACGAATTAATCGCCTAAGTACATACCCCTGATCCACATTCGAGGGAACGATACCATTCTGGTCTCCGAGCAAGAATACTGTTGCCCGTAGATGGTCAGCAATGATGCGCATGTTTTTCTTTTCCGAAGCATATTTTTTCTGGCTGAGTTCTTCGAGCTTTTTAATTAGCGGTAGAAACAAATCGGTTTCATACGCACTTTGCTCTCCGGTAAGAGCAGCTAGGGTTCGTTCATAACCCATGCCCGTATCTACATTTTTCTGTTTCAATGGCTCTAAAGTTCCGTCTTCTTTGCGATTATAAGTCATAAATACATTGTTCCAGATTTCTACCCAATTATTATCATTAGCATCAAATACGTTGGGTGTCTTACTCTTGGATTTCCAATAGAAAATTTCTGTAGATGGTCCGCACGGCCCTTTCTCCCCTGCGCTCCAGAAATTATCTTTTCCCAAATAAGCAATTCTATCTTTAGATACACCTAAACTTTTCCAGAGCTCAGCAGATTCTTCATCTTTAGGAACTATTTTATCCCCTTGATATACTGTAAATGCTAATTTATCTATCGGCAGGTTCAGCCATTTTTTATCGGTCAGAAATTCAAAGCTCCACGCGATAGATTCTTTCTTAAAATAATCGCCGAGGGACCAATTTCCCAGCATCTGAAAGAAAGTATGATGCGTATCATCTCCAATATTCTCAAAGTCAACCGTTCTAATGCATTTTTGGATATTAACTAAGCGTTTTCCCTGCGGATGTTTTTGTCCAATTAAGAATGGAACTAATGGCTGCATTCCTGCGGTGTTGAATAGAACGCTCGGATCATTAACCGGAATTAATGAAGCGGAAGGGATTACTGCATGTCCTTTGTTCTTAAAAAAGTCCAGATATTTCTGTTTTAGCTCAGATGATTTCATTTAGAGGTAGAATTCAAATGGTAGTTTATATAGATTACTTTGAATATTTTTCATATTGCACCACAGATATGGAATAGTCACTTTTCGGAGTTGGTCCAGCAGGTAGTAACTTTAAAGTAATAAACCACCACAAGATTTATAAACAGGCTATCTTTTTAATCTTCTATTAAACAAGTTTAAAGATAATCAAAAACTCAAAAAGGTGAAACCAAAAAATGCAAACAATAACCACTCCGATTGTCAGAAATCAAGACCTTCAGGTCTTTGAAAGATTAGAGTCAGACGGTATTCTTAAAGCCTACACTAATTGTGTTGAAGCAAAATGCCGGCCATGGTTCATGCCAGAACTGGTTGACGCTAAGATTGCTCCAATTTGCAATGATTATTTGTGGCAGAATGGCTTCACTCAGCCGAGTATCATAGTTACCGGCAGAAACAGAGCTGGTAAAGCCGTGGTCGTTTATTCTCATCAGTCGAATTACTTTTCGAATTTGGAAAATCTCAAAAAAGTTTACCAGGATGGCTTGGTCAATGGCGCAGGAAATATGCCTCAAGATGAATTTTTGAAATTGCTGGGTTTGGAGGACGAAAAGACAGTTTTTGTCCGAGACCACCAGGAATTAATAAATGCTGGTTCTGGTGATATTAAAGTCAGTAAAGCTTTAGCTCATCCTATGACTGTCCCATTTTTAGGTGGGAAAGAGCGTGCTGAACAATATTTGGATGCTTTTAGTAAGAAAATCGGAAGCAAAATATATATTGGAATTAATGATGATTTAGGTGAAGTGCCCAAGGGGCGCTGGCTGGGCCTTGGCAACGGCTACATCAGCGACTACCTTGACGGCTACTACGGCTTCGGCAGCAGCGGCCGTGTCCTCGGGGTAGAGTCGTCGTCGGTGGCGAGCGAAGCGAGCCAAATCGTTTTCCCGTAGGGGGACGCGCTGAAAAATGCAGTTTCAGAAGCTAAACCACTTGAA
>CAZIUU010000044.1:0-10347 GCA_964542815.1 uncultured Methanosarcinales archaeon
GTGCCCCCTACGGGGATGTGGCTCCAGCGATACTTATGAGTTAGGATTTTGAAGATGCTAAACAAATATGATTTTTGTACTAATGAAGTAATGTTAGGATAGAATTGAGGTTCTTCGTTTTCTTGTAACCGGCTGCTGCCGTTCTAAGCCGTTCAACCTTCACTTTAATCCCTTTCTGCGCCAGTTCTTCCTTGCTCCGGCACAGCCATTCCACTAATTGAGTTACGTTAGTCGGAGCCAGAGTCTCTTTACACCTCTCAAAGTCAATCATGATGGGTTCATCTTTACTAGTTATTATAATGTGCTTATGCGGATGATGCATCTCTTGCTTGCTTACGCCTAATTTATCCATTATTAATCCTTGAATCAATATTTTTTCTAGAACAATAATTATTTCTTCTTTATTTTTGGATTTTATCCATTCCATTATCCTTTTCCCTTCAATAAGTTCCATTACTACATAATTGGTTCCAGAGAGATATAGTTTCGGCCCAATCCCTTTGTCATTCATTATCCTCAGCCACTTAGCTTCGTTTTCAATTCTACTTGAAGCTTTACTGGTACTGTTTTCTACTTTGATAGCTACATTAACCAACTTAGGTTGAACAGAGGGCAATTCTGTTTCATAATCTTGGTTCAACGTCCCGGAATATACTAACCCCCGATGCCCTTTAGCTAAATAATGCACGTTGGTTATGCCTTGGCGCCCCAATTCGTTAAGCAGTTTGCTCTTCTCAATCAGATACACATAAATCTCTTCAAAAAAAGGAAGCTTTTCTTTGATCAGCTCTCTTGCTTCTAGAAGATGTTGATGTATCATCTCATCAATCTTTGTTTTGTTAGTTAAGGAAGAGAATAAAAACAGAATTTTCCCTTCAGAAGCAAGAAATTTAGCAACTTGAGCAAAAAAACGTGCAGAGAGCTCCCAGCCTTTCTTTCCACCATATAATGCAACATCTTCAATTCCTTTGTCTTTGGGAAGATAAGGAGGATTAAAAATTATGGTATCAAATTTTCCTTAAACCTTGGAAAACAAATCACTAACTAAAGTTCGAATCTTCTTTGATTCGGAGTTGTTTGCTCTCTCCCCGACAAAGTTTACGGCATCGGGATTTATATCTACTGCCACCACTTCCCATACTAACTTATTTTTAGCTGCAGCTAGAGCTTGTATTCCAGAACCGGTGCCCAAGTCCAGCACCCGGCCTAACGCATACTTTTTCACCTGCTTCTCCAGCAGAAAAGAGTCTTCCTGCGGTTCGTAAATATCCATGAAAGTACGCAAAACCTTATATAATTAATAAAAATTACCTTAAACTAATGAGATTAAAAGAATTCCAGCAATATCTGAACCAAGAAAAGATTGATTTAGCGGTATTTGTCCATCCCGATATTAACATCACTTATTTTACTCAATTGAAACCGTCTTTTGCATTGCTAACGATAACTCCCACTACCGCTTCGTTTTATCTTTCTGGATTGGATGATGCCCCAAAACTTAAAGGAATTTCAGTTAAAGTGCTTAAGAAAGGGTGGGAGAAGAAATTAGCTCATCCTAAAGTTAAACGAGTGGGAATAAATAAAGATGTAGTTTCAGTTGGCTTCTGGGAGAAGCTTCATAAGATTTTTCCTAAAGCAAAACTGGTTGATGTTTCTAGTGAATTAAAAAAGTTGAGAGCGCAGAAGACAGAATCAGAAGTTAAGAACATAGCTCATGCCTGCAAAGTAACTGATGATGCATTCAATGAATTAGTTGCTCACTGGAAGAAATACAAATTTAAAACCGAACAAGATGTATCACATTTTCTGGAAGAATATTTCCGCGAGCATAATTGTACGACTGCTTTTCCGACTATCGTGGCTATGGGAAAGAATGCAGCTATACCTCATTATAATACTTCAAATTGCAAATTGAAGCGAGGATTTTTATTGCTGGATTTTGGTGCAAGTTACTTAAATTATAATGCTGATTGCTCACGCACAGTGTTCATTGGGAATCCAAATAAAACTGAACGAGAATTGTACGAATTGCTACTGAAAGCCCAACAGAATGCGATAGCTCAAATTAAAGAAGGAAAACCTTTCTGGGAATTGCAGCAATTAGTGAGAATGCAATTGGGGAGATATTCTTCACATTTTATTCACTTGTTGGGGCACGGAGTAGGAATAGAAATACATGAAGCGCCGTCTTTTTCTATGGAGGCAAAGGAGAAAATAAAGAGTGGGCAGGTGTTTACTATCGAGCCAGGGATTTATTTTCCTAAGAAATGTGGGTTGAGGATAGAGGACACGATTCTATTCGATGGAAAAGTTAAGGTGCTGACGAAGTCGGGGAAAGAGCTTATCACACTATAATCTGCCCAAAAACCTTATAAAAACATCTCATTTTTAACAAAAAGTATTTAAATAGGCTATGGGGCTGTGTTGTAGCTTGGTCTAGTTCCTCTACCCAGAGGTCGGGAAGCAACTATCATCGGTCGCTTGGGACGATCAGACCCCGGTTCAAATGCGCTGAAAAAGCGATGAAAGTCCGGGCAGCCCCATTCATTTATATTTACATTAATACACTGACGAGGGAATTAACATGGGTTTAACTAACAGATTTGGAGCACGATACGGAAGAAGGCCTAAAACTAAGTTTGGCCAGATAGAAGAATTACAACGAACTAAATATAAATGTCCTTATTGCAGTAAAGAAGGAGTAAAGAGATTATCTTTAGGCATTTGGGAATGTCGAAAATGTGATGTGAAATTTGCTGCTCGGGCATATACGTTAAGCAGCGCAAAAACTGAAGCTTAGGTGAATAAAAATGTATTACGTCTGTTTTGATTGTGGAAAGAAAGTTGAAGATGAATATATTGCTAAAATCAGATGCCCTTACTGCGGCGGCAAAGTATTGTACAAAGACCGCAGAACGGTAGTTAAGATAAAAGCGAAATAAAATGACTTCTAATAAGATTGCCCAATTGCAATTGCTGCAGCAGAACCTGCAGAATATCATGGCGCAGAAACAGCAGTTCCAAAGCCAACTGGTAGAAATAGAATCAGCATTGTCAGAGTTGAAGAAGACGGACAAAGCGTATAAGATTGTTGGCAAATTGATGTTAGCCGCCTCTAAACCAGAACTGGAAAAAGAGTTAATGGAGAAGAAAGAAGTGGTAGAAGTGCGAGTAAAGAATTTCACCCAGCAGGAAGAGCGGATACAGAAGAACTTTGAAGAGCAACAGCAGGAAGTAGTGAAAGAGCTGCAGGGAAAGAAGAAGGAGAAGAAATAGGTTTATTTAAATGTTATTTATTTCCTAAACAGCGCATTCGGAACATACAACAAATCTCCACGTTCCGTTCTTATGATTGTTTTTAACAAACCGGTCTTTTCTATAATTCCAGATATTCCGTTTACGTCAATTTTCTTGCCTTTCTTGAGCTTATTCTTTCTCTTTGCTACAATCCATCCGATAAAGTTTGCCGGAGCATCTTTAATCCCAACCAGTACTGTTAAGACTAATAAAATTACAATTCCTCCTAGAATCAGATAAATTATCCACCAACCAATTCCTAAATAACTTAAGAAAAATATTGCCGTAGCAAGATATATCATATAAGAAATAATGCTGCTGATTAAATTTTCTACGTCCCAGCCAATGCCACCTTTAGCAGCAACCTTATTCAATTCGATCTCTTTTAACAGCCTATAAAGCAATTTTTTAGTCAATAACCCAAAGGTTAAACCTACTATTAAAATTACGATAGCCATGATTATCAAATCAGTATAAGATTGTACTGAAGCGACTACTTGCATGGTTTCATTAGCCATAACCAAAGGGAATAGAAAGGACGTTTATAAAATTACCTCCAAAACTCTTAAAAATGCTTCATTTATCTTTACCCTCATGGCCGATTATTCCAACCAGATTAAAGAATTAGAAAAAGAATTGTCTACTACTAAATATAATAAAGCAACTCAAGGCCATGTCGGCTTGGTTAAAGCTAAATTAGCGGTACTGAAAGAGAAACAAGTATCACGCACGCAGCAGAAAACGGGTAAATCTGATTATGGATATACCGTCAGAAGATCCGGAGATGCCACTGTATTATTGCTGGGATTTCCTTCTACCGGAAAATCTACCATTCTAAATAAATTAACTGACGCTAAATCAGAAGTAGCTGCATATGAATTTACAACCCTTACTGTGATTCCGGGAGTGATGGAATATAAGCAAGCTAAGATTCAGATATTAGATGTTCCTGGAATCGTAAGCGGAGCGGCATCGGGAAAAGGCAGAGGCAGGGAAGTATTAACCGTAATTAGAAACGCAGATTTAGTGTTAATTATTGTAGATGTAACTCATCCAGAGCATTATACCTCAATATTAAGAGAAGTATGGGAATCGGGAATTAGAGTAAACAAAACCAAGCCTGAAGTGTACATCAAAAAGACACCTAAAGGCGGAGTGCAGATTGGCCGGACAGTAAATTTAGATTTGAGCGATGAAAACTTAGCTCAGATACTGCGAGAATTTAAAATAAATAATGCGGAAGTATTGATACGAAGCGTGATTGATGCTGATGAATTTATCGACTGCATTGAAGGCAGCAAGAAATATCTTCCCGCGATAACTTGTCTGAGCAAGATTGATTTAGCCACGACTGAGCAGGTAGATAAAGCAAAGAAGATGATCAATGCCGATATCGCTATTTCTGCCGAGCAGGACATAAATATTAATTCGCTTAAAGAGTTGATATTCCAGAAACTTAATTTTATTAGAGTATATATGAAAGAGCCGCGGAAAGAAGCTGATATGAACGTGCCGATGATACTTCAGAAAGGTTCTACAATCGGAGATGTGTGCAATAAACTGCATCGTGATTTTGTGGGAAAGTTTAAGTTTGCTCGAGTATGGGGGCCTTCAGCAAAGTTTTCAGGGCAGAAGTTGATGTTAGGTCATATGCTGGCCGACGGAGATATATTAGAGTTGCATTTGAGGTAGATTACTTCTTCATCTCCATCCAATACTTAGCCAGAAACGGAAGCACCAAAGTAGCATCAGTTTTTATCTCAGCAAAAGCGCCGTTGGGATTCATCTTTCTCCACGACTTTCCTTCCTCATAACTACATCCAGATAAATGCCCGTAGTACATCGGATCGGGACAGATACGTACCCCATAACTAAATGAGCGTTCCGGAAACCTTTCTCCAAAACGTCCGTTAATAATTTCAATTAATGGAGCTAAGTTTTGGGTGTTGTTCCGGGGAACTCCGCCGCCGATACTGATTATTCCAATGCGCTTAGTTGAAACTGCTTTTTCTAACAAGCAGGCAGTATCTAATTCTTGATTAAACACAATTTTAGGCCTTCCTTGCTCTGCTCTCCATAAATTGTGAGTGTATACATCGTTTCCAATTTCAGAATCAGTAAATGCTGGAACCACTACTGGCACATTGTTTTGATAAGCAGATTTTAAGATTCCTCGCTCCGTAGGAAAATGACGGGCAAGATATTCACCAACCATCTGATGAAACTTATGCGAGCTGAGCGGAGCAGTTTCGGTATATGACTTTAACACTTTGTCTACAACTTCATCTACATGAGAAAAGTTTCCTTCTGGTTCTAATGTGTCTGTAACCCGATTAAGTTTTCTTCGGGCTAGTAATTTATCGCTGTGCTTAGGATTATGCTTGTAATGTTTTAATCCGATACTTTCTACTAACCCATGCGCCATTAATGCACCAGTAGAAGCAACATACTGAACTAACCCGTGATCAATAACATCACAAATTATTAATCCCATCTTAGCAATAGTCATCGCTCCACTCAAGGTAAGAAACACAGTACATTCTTTGTCTTTTATCATCTTGTGGGAAACTCTAGCACCCTCTACTACGACCTTAGCCATTCCATCGTATTTCTTTAATTCACGAAATAATCGGGTTACATCAGTACGCTTATTTTCCAGCCGTTCCTGAAGCACTAAGTACAATAATGGGAGTATATAATGAGGGCTGCTAAATATTACATTAGGATAATGTCCGTCTTTGACTTGATTTTCTCGGCATAGCCCATATTCATTGATAAAGATGGCTTGTTCTGGTTTATCTAATGCTTCTTCATAGCGTTCGGAATATCTTCCGATAACTACTATACTATTAAATGGGTTGTTCAGAGCAGCATACTCGCTCATAGAAAGTACTCCTTCAAACCAGTGTTTTTCGTAAGTCATTTCCGAGATTAATTTTCCTAACTGAGAATCCGATGGGCTTTCATAGATTAGATAGGGTTTACGTTGGCATTGGGCCATTTTTTCCAGAGTGTCGGCTACTTCTCCTAACATTCGAGCTCCGAACGAGCATTTATTCATTCCTCGAACAATATCATTTACGGTATTGCATTTACTTAGCTCCAGAAGTTCAAGCGGTTCAAGATTTAGTGTGGACATATTTAATTAAAGATATTTGTTTAGCATCTTCAAAATTCTCGACGTGATAACCATAGAGCGACATCTCCGCAGGAGTCATCCCTCTGTCGCTCTCTCAGTCATAATCGAAGGAATTTTGACCTGATGATGCTAAACAAATACAATTAAAGAAATAAATGTAATATAAGCATTTATCCACTGGAGGCAACAGATTAATAAATTAAGCTCTTAAATTATGAGTTATGTGCGGTATAATCGGTATCTTCAACGACAAGAATGCTCCGGCCAAGATTAAACTAGGTCTAAAGCTGTTGGAAAAACGAGGTAAAGATGGGGTTGGAGTTGCTTCGGAAAGTGGAGTAATAATTAGTAAGAGCATCGGTAAACTTAAAATTCCTGCTTCCCACAACCTTCTGGGACATACGCTTCATTCCATCGTGGACTTTGTGCCCCAGCCATTAAAAGAAAGCGGAATTCTAGTAGCTAACTGTGAAATTTACAATTGGAAAGAACTAGCACAAAAGCATAGATTATCCGTAAATAATGATGCGGAATTATTATTGCAATTTTTGGATATGTTTGAAGTAACTGAGAATGCATTAAATGAGTTAGACGGAGTGTATGCGTTTGCTTACTGGAAGAAGAATAAGCTATTTCTGGCCCGAGATATTTTAGGAGTAAAGCCGATGTGGTTCTCTCAGGATAAATCGTTTGGATTTGCTTCGGAAAGGAAAGTGCTGCGAGAGTTGGGTTATAAAGACATTCAAGAGCTTACTCCTCGGCATATTTTAGAATATGATATCCGCACCAATAACATAAAAATACATCAACGAAAGTTCTTTACATCTGTTCCTGAACTGCACGATAAGAAAGAGATTATTTTAGGGAATACTTCTAAACTGTTAGAAGAAGCGATTATTAAACGTATTCCTGAACGAAAATTTGGGGTGCTATTTTCGGGGGGAATAGATTCAACTTATATTGCCCATTTTTTGATTAAGCATGGATGTGAATTTACTTGTTACACTGCAGCGTTAGATTCTCCCGAACATCTGCCCAGTGATTTAGTGTATGCGCAAAAAGCAGCAAAAGAAATGGGATTGAAACTGAAAGTTAGAACGATAAAGATGGAAGAGATTCCAGCATACTTGAAGAAAGTAATTCCTTTGATTGAAGATTCGCATCCGGTAAAAGTAAGTGTAGCTTTGACGTTTTTTCTGGCGTGTGAATTAGCGCAGAAAGATGGATGTAAAGTAATTTTCTCCGGATTGGGAAGCGAGGAAATATTTGCCGGATATGAACGGCACAAACATTCCACCAACTTAAATTTAGAATGCGTGTCTGGATTGTTAAAATTGTATGAACGAGATTTGTATCGTGATGATGTTATTACTATGCATAATGGATTAGAATTAAGACTGCCGTTTTTGGATAAGAAATTAATTGAATATGCGTTAAGAATTCCCGAGAAATATAAAATTAATTCTGAACAGTCTAAATTGATCTTTAGAGAGATTGCCTACGCGCAAGGGATTTCTCACGAATTAGCTTTCCGCAAGAAAGTAGCGGCACAATATGGCTCGCGCATAGATTCAGCGTTAGATAAAGTATCTCGTTGGAAAAAGTTTTCTTCCCGTCCAACGTATCTGCGCACGTTTTATCCTTTCCCTAATGCTAAATTAGGCGTATTATTCTCTTCCGGAAAAGATTCTACTTATGCTGCGTTGATGATGAACAGGCAGGGATATGAATTGACTTGTTTGATAACACTCCAGTCTGAAAATCAGGATTCGTATATGTTTCATACGCCGGCGATTGAACTGGCCAAATTACAAGCACGAGCGATGGAAATTCCATTGATTTTGTATAAAACTAAAGGTGAGAAAGAAATTGAGCTGGAAGATTTGAAGAAAGCATTAGTAGTGGCTAAGAAAAAGTATAAAATTGAAGGGATTGTTACTGGAGCATTATTTTCTACGTATCAGCGTGATAGAATTGAGCGAGTAGCAGATGGGTTAGGGTTAAAAATATTCTCTCCATTGTGGCATAAGTCGCAGGAGCAGGAGATGCAGGAGTTATTAGAAAATGGATTTGAATTTATTTTGACTTCGGTTGCGGCAGAGGGGTTGGATAAGGGTTGGTTGAATAGAATTATTACTAAAGAAGACGTGGTTCGATTGAAGAATATGAAAGATAAGTTGGGAACGAATATTGCGGGAGAAGGCGGGGAATTTGAGTCGCTGGTATTAGATTGTCCTTTGTTCAAGAAGAAAATGATAATCGAGAAAGCGAAGATTCTGGAAGAGAGCAGGAATACGGCGAGAATGGTGATTCAGAAAGCTAAGCTGGTGAAGAAAACTACTACTACCTGCTCGAAAAACCCAAAATCTTTATAAATAAACCGCCATCTAAGAATAAACATGACTCACATACTTGAGGTTAACGCTAATGCGCTTATTTCTAAAGCTGCGGAAGAGCTGAAGAAGCAGAACTTGGTTAAGCCCACTGCATGGAGCAAGTTCGTAAAAACCGGTTTGCATCGAGAAAGACATCCTGATAATAATGATTGGTGGTATTACCGCTCTGCAGCTATTCTTAGAAGTATTGCCAAGCTTGGTCCAGTCGGCACCCAGAAACTTAGAACCAAGTATGGTGGAAAGAAAACTGCATCAGGACATAAGCCAGAGCATTTCTATAAAGGGTCAGGTTCGATTATTCGCAAAGTGTTACAGCAATTAGAAGCGTCAGCTTTGATCAAACAGGTCACGATTGGTAATCATAAAGGAAGAGTATTGACTCCCAAAGGGGTTTCTTTGATGGACAAGTTAGCAGTGCAGATTGCTAAGCAGGAGCATAAACATGGCAACCAATAAACCCCGAGCTAAGAAGAAACGGTTGATAAAGAAGAGCGGGCAGACTAAATGGGCTCCATTTTGGACTGTGTTTAAAGCTTATGGGAAAGGCAAAAGAATGCATCCTTCACGGCACACCCATGTAAAACGCTCGTGGAAACGAGGATCGGATACGGAAGCATAAAATGGCAACTACTACTACCGCAATTGCAGAGAGAACTTATAATGTTCCTTTACGCAAGCAGTACCAGAAAGCTCCTAATTGGAAGAGAACCGAAAGAGCAGTTAACGGCTTGAAAGCGTTCTTGAAGCGGCACATGAAATCTGATAATGTAAAAATCGGAACTAAGCTGAATGAACAGTTGTGGCTGCATGGATTGAAGAATCCACCTCATCATGTGAAGATAACTGTTTCTAAAGATGATAAAGGTGTGGTTAAAGCAGAGTTGTTTGGTGCAAAGAAGGTTTCTAAGAAAGAGAAGAAGTAGATAATTAATTTAATTGTCATAAAATAATCTTATACAAGCGTCTAAATCTTTGGTTAAAAGCGTATCTAACGCCTTTTCGGGAGAAATCCATTTGAAACCTTTATGTTCTTGGGGATTTATCGTAACGGTTTGAGGTTTATCTAAATTGGTACTGAAGATATAATAAACGAAATCAAACTCAGGATATTTGACATAAACTTTATTAAAATAGACTATTTGGTTCGGAGGGATATTAAAACCAGTTTCTTCCCTAAGTTCTCTAACCATCGCTTCTAATATTTTTTCTCCGGCGTTTACTTTTCCGGCAGGAACTCCCCACGTATTACCTTCCGATTTATGGTCTTGCCGATGAAGCAAAAGTATTTTTTTATCATATTCAACAAAACAACTAACTACTTCAAATTTAGGGCTGAAATTGGGCGGCTTTTCTGGGTAGATCATATTTTACCAGAACAGGTGTAATTTTAAAAAAGTATCGGTTGGAGTATTGAAAATTAAACTTAATGGGTGTTAAATGCCTCGAGTTCATCTCGGGGTCGAACGATAGTGAGAAGTTTTTTGGCACTAAACTTATATAGTTGTTTGATTTATT
>CAZIUU010000045.1:0-8972 GCA_964542815.1 uncultured Methanosarcinales archaeon
CACTCATAAGTAAATAAACGCAACAAACAAAAACGAGGTAAACTAAAAATGGAAAAATACAATTATGGTTCAGTAAGAATTGTCTCTGAAGAACGGCTGGCACAGATGCAGGTAGAGATGCTCAATAAATGTGCTTGGATGAGATTGAGGTAAACTTAAAATAAAACCGGTGAAGCAAAAATGACAAAAACAAATGAATTAAGAACACGAACAGAAACAATTTCTGCACTTGCATTAGGAGCAAGGCAAATTGGAGATACTCATGATATCTTTAGTGGAGAGAAGCTCTCTAGAAAAGAATTAATCCGTTTCGATGAAAATCGTCACAAACCTCTGGGAACTAATTTTAGTCCTAACAAATCTTATCTCTTTGAGCCAGGTACAGGAGGCAGATTATATTGTGTGAGATTTCGGTGCGATTTTAGAGAACAATTGGATATAGGGTTAACAAGAGCAGATGACCAATTAAATGAAAAGCAAAGAGAAAGTTATGTTCAGAAAGGATTAGACGAAGATGAAATTAGTATACTCCTAGATCACATTAAAAGTTTTCAAAGTGGTTTACGTTATGTCATACGTGACTTGTTTACATTAGGCACTGACAATTATGGGGCTAGTGGACATTTATCTGAAAACAATTTAAACCCACATGTTTACCATATTGAAAGTGGAATAGATGGAATATTTCTTGCAGGGGAAAGAAATCTGAGATTACAGACCAGCCTAAGAGACCTGATGCAATCTTCAGCCATATCTAAGCAACTAGGTGCCGGTTTACAAGCGATTGAATACCAGAAAGAAGTGGGCGCATTTCTAGATTATGATATTCCGGTTGAATCAAAAATGGTTGATGCGATTGGAATTGCTAATGCCTATGCAACCGGAGTTAACTATTTGCCAAGAGACATAGAACTGGAGTTAAATTTTTGTCAAGGGAGGTAAAAAAATGAAACTAACCCAATACGATAATGAAATATTAGAAACTTGGAGAACTAGCCGGCTTGGTAGCCTGTACATGACTGGTTATGTGGTTTCCAGAGCTGATCCTGAAGAATGCTCTCAATTAGAAAGAGTAGCACGGATTTTGAGTACTCGGCCACAACCAGAACGAGTAACTCTATTAAATGAAATAAAAACACGACTTCGAGGAGCACAACGGGAAAAAGATGGTGAACAAACAGAATCACTGTTTGGAATGTTAAACCATTATATTGGAAATGTGATGCAGCCCGAAGTTAGTAAAGTTGATTAAGATTAAACCAAAACGAGGTTAATAAAAATGGCACAAAGACAATATTCATTAGAGGTATTAGAAAGTATGACCACCAGCCAACTTGGTAGATTATACCAAAAGAATTATCTGGGTCGTTCAGTAGACGTTAATAGGCTGTCGCAATTAGAGATGATTGTCCAAGTCCTGAAAATTAGACCGGTTTCGGAAAGAGAAGAGGTATATTATTCCCTGAAAAAAAAAGCTCGGGCAGAGGCAGAAAAGAATGGTGCTTTTGGAGCAATGTGCTTAATAAGATTATGTGGGTATTATCTTAGAGACGTATTGCCGCCTGACCAAAATTACGAGAATAAAAGTCAAGACCAAAAATAAACTAATCTCAAAATGAGAAATCCAATGCTCCCTAAAACAGAAATCAGCAAAGATCCCAGATTGAATGATATTGTACTCGAATTGCAGGAAGGGATTCCTGCTTTAGATGGATATACTGGAGAAGAGGGTAGTGGCATAAAAGTAGTCATTCAAGATTTCTTGTTTTCTGCACCGTATCGGGTGGGAGAACAAATGTATTTAGCAAGAATTGATAATTTAGGGTTAGGCACTTTTTCCTTTTTCCAAGATGACTTTAAATATGGAGAAACAGACACGGTTGATATTGATTATTCGAAAAAATATACTATACAGTATTTAGAATATATAATCAGTTTATCTAATCGGTTTAGAGATCCTCATTCTCGGGTAGAATTCCTAGAAATAACTCCCGCCATCTACGATACCCCGCAGCCAGCGTTAGACGGAGGCTTGCCCCTGAACGCGTTTGAAGTGAGAGGGAGATTAACTAAGTCAGCAGGAAAATAACTGTTTTTCCATACTACAATGTTGTAGTACTACAAGTTTGTAGTATGTTGTCTCCCTACCCCTACACTTTGTTGAAAAGCAGTAAAACGATTGATTTGTAGGGGTAAATATATTTATATACTTCTATATTATTGTTTAATCTAAGAGGCAAATAGAATGAAAAACTTAGAAATCGCCCAGCTCCTGTACCACATAGCCGATATGCTGGAATTACAGGAAGTGCCGTTCAAGCCTCAGGCATATCGAAATGCTGCTAAAACTATCGAAACTCTTTCTGAAGATATTGAAGAAGTGCATGAGAAAGGAGAGCTGGAGAACCTTCCGGGAGTAGGCAGGAGTATTGCTGAGAAAATAGCTGAATTTCTGGAGAAAGGCAAACTGAAATATTACGAACAGCTGAAGAAAGAAGTAGGAGTAGATATCGAACAGTTATTGAGAATACCTACACTTGGACCGAAGCGGATTAAATTACTATCTCAGAAATTAAAGATTAAAACTATCGCTGATTTAGAACATGCAGTCAAGAGCGGTAAAATACGTACCATTGGCGGATTTGGAGAGGAAAGCGAGAAACATATCTTGCAGGGAATTGAATTGTTAAAGTCGCACCCATTGAGATTTACTTATGCTCAAGCTCTGCCGCTGGTTCAAGATATGACAAAATATCTGCTAAAGTCCGGTTTTGCCCAGAAAGTAGAAATTGCCGGCTCGTTTCGTCGAGGAAAAGAAACCGTGGGAGATTTAGATTTTTTAGTGATATCAAAACAGCCGGAAAAAGTTACTCAAACTTTCATCTCCCATCCGGAGGTTAAAGAAGTTCTAGCTTCTGGTTCAACTAAATCTTCGGTGCGTCTAGGAAATGGAATGCAAATTGATTTGCGTATCGTAGGAGAAAAAGAATTAGGTTCAGCACTGTTATATTTCATCGGAAATAAAGAACATAATATTGAACTTAGAAAACTGGCTTTATCCAAAGGATATACTCTTAGCGAGTATGGTTTGTTTAAGTTGAAAGGGATGAAAAGAACGAAAGGCAGGAATGGAATAAAAGAACATAACTGGAGCGCCGGAAGAACGGAGCAGGAAATTTACGATAAATTGGGATTGAAGTACATGGAGCCGGAGTTGAGGGAGAATACCGGAGAGTTACAGGCATCCCTCCAAAACAAGTTACCTAAGTTGATAACCCTGAAAGATATTAATGGATTATTCCACAATCATTCGGATTGGACTGATGGAAAAAATACATTGCTGGAGATGGCGCAGAAAGCTGAAGCGATGAACATGAAGTTTATTTCGTTCAATGATCATTATAGTAAGATGGGAATGGTTAATCCTCTTACCGAGAAGAGATTAGTCGGATATTTGAAAGAGATTGAGCAGGTGAGAAAAAAAGTAGGTATAAAAGTATTTTCCGGCATTGAGATAGATATTCAAAGAGACGGCTCGCTGGTGCCGATTTCTAAATTCTTACTAAAACAGTTAGATGTAGTTGTAGCAGCGGTGCATACTTCTTTTGGATTGCCGGAAGCGGAAATGACGGCTCGGATTTGTAAAGCGTTAGATAATTATCCGATTAATATTTTGGCGCATCCTACTTGTGTGCGTTATGGAGAAAGGGAAAGCATTGCTTTGAATTTAGAAAAAGTATTTGAAACAGCAAAGAGGAATAATGTGTTTATGGAGATTAATTCTACTTCGGTTAGGATGGATTTAAAAGGGGTTAATGCTAAATCAGCGATTGAGCACGGATGTAAGTTATCAATTGGAACGGATGCGCATAATGTGGAGAGATTAGAAACATATCCATTTGGCGTTCTTTGTGCTCGTCGAGGCTGGGCAGAGAAAAAGGATGTGCTGAACTGCTGGGAGCTGGGGAAGATAGAGAAGAATCTACTTAAATAAGAAATATCTAAAAAATCACATTTAAAACTCTTCTTCGCTGCCTAAGCTTTCTTCGAACTCTTTGGCGCATTCTTCAGAACAGAATACATATTGCTCACTTTCAATCTCTTTGGTAACTTTCTTTTCTGCGCTTACAGCGGTTCCGCATTCAGCACATTCTTCCTTCTTGTCTTCATCGTCATCAAAGCCTTTAATGAATCCTTCATCTTCAGATTCAGTATCGTCGTCACTAGGCTCTTTCTTAGGGGCGCTTTCATCTTCATCAAATACGTAGTTTTTCATATTAACGCGTGGTTTAAGCTGGTGGTTTTTAAGCTTTACGTATATGCTGAATATGTCATCCTCACTCCATCTGCTTTTCTAACAGCCTAATTATCTTATTGATAGATCTCTCCCAAGAGAAAGAATAAGTAATCGTCTTGCGGGCATTCTGCCCCAGGAATTCTCTTTTTCCTTTATCATGGATGAGTTGGTCTATCTTAACTGTAAGCATTCCAGGACTATTACGAGCGAAGAACAATCCATTATGCTCTTTAACGATATAACTCTTGATGTACCCAACTTTAGTGGCTATCACCGGTAATCCGGTAGACATCGCTTCTAATGTAGCGAGTGAAGTGGTTTCGGTCAGGCTAGGCATCACAAACAAATCCATCGCCTGCAAATACTCTTCTACGTTATTAACGAAGCCGGTAACATGACAATTTCTAATCTCCTTGAACTGCGCCACCTGCTTTTCTGGTCCATCGCCTACTACCAATAAAAACACATTACGACGGCGTTTCAAGCGATTGAATGCTTCAAACAGTACCCCTACATTTTTCTCTTTTGATACTCTACCGACGTAACCGATAACAAATTTATCCGGTTCTATACCTAATTTCATCTTAGCCATGCGTTTATCTTTAGTAGGGGAAAATTTATCGATATCTACCCCTAGACGAGCTATACTTATGGGAGAAGTAACACCATAATCGGTCAACTGCTGTTTCAATCCATGATATGGAACTAAAACTTCATCACAACGGTTGTATAAATAAATTGACACTTTCTTAAGCAGCCAGGTAAGAATCTTTCTAAATGGTTTTGGGAAATATTTGTCTAACAGTTCCCAGACTATAACATGCACGTAGAACACCGTTTTTTTGTCGTATCTGTGTCCATAATACATCCCTAACAAACCGGCTAATCCTGGGCCTTGCACAAATACTAAATCAGTCTCTTTTATCTGTTCTTTGATGGTTCTGATGTTGGCCAGTGAAGGCTTGATTGAATAATAACTGGACAGCTTTAATCTTTTGGAGAGTTCCAAGTAAGTAACGTGATGCCCCTGCTCTACTCCAAAATTAGGCACTAATAATGACGTTTTAAACTTTGTATGAGTTCTTTTAGTGAACTCTTCCATAAATTTTAACGTGCCGTCAACCTGAGGATAGAACGTATCTGCAATTAACAATAGCTTTGGTTTGGCTTGGCGGTACAATGCTGAGGTGTTGGTTGCTGGTGCCATTTTTACTAATTCATACACTTTATCGTATCCTGAAAAACTGCTCTCCAAATCTTTTTCTGATTTTAATCCCGTCTTTTACGGCACGGAATAATAATAGTAACACAGGATATATTATATGAAACTTTTGGCTGTGGAACGCTTTAATCGCATTCAACTTGGATGCGAAAGTAGAAGTAATGTCTAAGTATAATGAGGGATGCTCCGTACGGAATAGGTATATACTTCCGGCCGATGTTTATGGGGCAGTTTATTCCACAACTCTAACGTTATTTTGTAAACCGCTTTATGGTCCGGATGGAGGTCTTCTTCGCAGTGAGTAAAGAGCTTTGTAGGATGTTCTTTTTCTAATAGGTTTAACAATTCTGGCTCTAAATTCTTGCTTTTATATCCCTCTTCAAATTTTAGGTCTTCTAAGTCAAAGAAAACTATCTCGCAGTCCATCAGGCTTCCGGCATGGAAAGCTTCTCGGGAACGCATTTTTTGGATAACTTCTTCTTTCAGCCAGGGGTGAGATTTTTCTCCGTAGGAGAATATTACTATGATTACTTTTTTCCCTTCTTGAGCGTATTTGGCTAGAGTTCCTCCCGCTCCGATAACCCAATCATCGGAATGCGAGCTAAACGCTAGTATAACTTCTCTTTTATTCCTGGTAAGCTCTTTAATGATGCTTTTAGGGGCCATTTTGTTATTTAATGTTTTTTTGTTGTATTATCCAATATCCACCTTTCTTTGGGCTTCCTTTAAATTCTATTCTTTTTTCTTCTTTAAGTTGTTTAATCCATCTCTCCAGTGTCTTAGCTGGGATATCCAATTTTTCTGCAAGGTGAGGAACTCTTTTACAAGGATTTTTTTGGATATATTCTAACAATTTGTTTACTCCCTCACTTACCCCCTCACTTACTCCCTCACTTACTCCAACATTTACTTTATCGCTTGCTTCCTTTTCCCATCCTTTTCGATAAAATACTACTAAAAACCCGCTTTTCAACAGTTTAAATTCTATCTTTACTTTTTCTTCTTGACAGGCATCATAAATTCTTTTCAATCCTGAACCCCAGCGTTCTATGTCTTTGCTTAGGTAAAGCGTGTTGGCAAGAAGCGGATTCTTTGGTATTGATCTTTCCGCGCCTTTGATAAAATCTTTTGGTGTATATCCCTCCGGAAACTGTCCTGGGTTGTAAATTTCTATTCTGTCTTTAAATATGGCCACTTCATTTCCTTTACGATTAGTATAATCACGATGACATAACGAGTTAACCAATGCTTCTGTAATTGCCCTAATCGGAATTTCCGGAATTTCTTGTCGTACACGTTCCTTTAACTCAGCTCTCCAATTAATATGTTCTTTCGTATATGATTCTGATTGTTGCAGAAGTTGGAAAATATTTCCTTTAAATTGCCGAATATCTAAAAATGTAAGTTTATCTGCGCCAGCAAAAACTGCTGCTTGAATTTCGAGTAGATTATTATCACAAAACAACACCTCCGTGGCTTTGAGTAATTTATCGCCTTTCATCAAGCCTAACTTGTTAAGCACCGATTTGACATTAGTAAATTTGAAATCTATCCTTTTAGCAGCATTTGCCCGTTCAATAAAGTCTCTTACTGCTTCTTCGTTAACCTCGGCTATCGTTTTTTCTGAAATTTCTTCTTCCCACAGAATCTTTTTCTTCTTTAGAATTAATTTCTCTAGTTCCTGAGGGCTGAGTTTTTTGTCCTCGTCTCCTACTCTCATGTAAGCTCTTCCTTGTGCATAATAAGGTACATTTTCTCCAGTAAATTCCACCTGAACGCATTTCTTTCCTTCTAAGATAATTTCATTAATTTTTGGGAAAATCTTTGGCTCAATAAGGTCAGAGATTGATTTAGAGATGTCTCGTATGGTCTTCTCTGCAACCAATTGTCCGATAACTTGTCCATTAGACTTGACACCAAAATAAAGTTCTCCTTTTTGATGCTTATTGAGAATAGCAGCTATGGAGATGATAGCTTCTTTTAGTTCAGAAGTGGACTTTTTGAGTTCTAACGTTTCAGATTCTTTCATAAGCGACCTCTTTTAAGCAGAGAAAACAGTTAGGATTTAAGTAGGTTGCGGTTTGGAAAAGCTGGGAAAACAAAAAAGATTACCGGAAATCTTATTTTAATATTAAAGCTGGATTATTCTGATTCAGCAAACCGTAAAGATATTTAACTGGGCTCGGTAGTTGAAATGATAAACCCTTCGGTGCATTTTCAATATGGGACTTCACTTCGTTGTATTCTTCGAGCATCCCGTAAACTTCTTTCTTCCCGCTTTTTTGCACATAATTTGATATTTTTGACGGGGAGAACAGTTCTTCCACCGGGGGCAATTTAGCGAAAAAATTGGTGACATTTGAGCTTTGGGTAGTGCGTATTTCTAACACTGGATCAGAGCTTTGCTGAAGTTAACCTGTAGCTAATCCCCATCTGGTAGAAGTTACTTCTAGTTAGGTAGAAGCTGCTTCTAGTGGTATGACAAATTAATCAGCGAAGGGGTAGTGTTGCCGGAAGGAGAATTAATCTTTCAGCAGCTTCTCCAGCAGAGCAATAATCTCTAAGAACTCTTTTTCATGTCTTTGATGAAAATCTAACGGAACAGATTCACCGTAATAATTCAGCCGGTTTCTGAAGTAAGACATCTGCGAGATAATTATCGCTTCTCGTTCGTAGTTGGGGTTGTTTTGATAAAAATAGGTGATTAAGCATTGGTGATTTTTCGAACGCAGTCCGTTTTTTAGCAAATATGCCACTAATAATTCTTTAATAACTTCGTAATAATCTTCTACCACTAACGATACATTTTCATTATCCAACACTGTGTTTTGTGCTCTTTTAAGTCGGATTTCGGCTTTGTGTACAATAGATTTTATTCTCTCGTTATCTATCTCTACTTCCCGCACAAATTCTTTTTTACACCAGCTCCAATCCATGAATGTATTAGTCATTTTACTTTGAATTCCCCATATAATTTTATCCCATTGAGGACATTATTAAGCAGTTGAGGCTGAAGAACATAAATATCTTTCTCTATTAACAGTTCAATTTTATGCTTGAGCACTTTTTCATATTTTATGAGAGCAAGCTTCTTTTGAAGGGGAGTTTCTATAAATATATCAATATCACTTTCAGCATACGAATCACCTTTCCTGATGCTTCCAAAAACAATTATACAGGAAGGGTTTAGCTCATTTATTAAATATTCCAAGAGGCCGCTTTCCACTATTTTTTGTACATGAAAGTTAATCTTCATGATTTTGAACAATAAAGATTTGATTGGCTTATGGTTATTGTCAATGAGATTTCTATTTCGCAATTCTTTTAGATAAATGTGGGTGGTGGTGAGAGGGATTTTTATTCTCTTAGCGAATTCTCTGACCGTTAGCTCTGCTGCGTGGTTCTCATACAAGAATTCCATCACTCTGTTCAGTTTATTGTACTTAAGTTCCA
>CAZIUU010000046.1:0-8460 GCA_964542815.1 uncultured Methanosarcinales archaeon
CTCCGGAGATGGTGATGATCATGATTATAGTTTAGAAAGAATGTCTATAACCTTTTGATCAAACTGTCTGCTAATCTTATCAAATTCTTCCATATGTTTGTCAAAACTTTTTTTATTCCTGATTAAAAATCGTTTAAATTCTTTATCTTCCATTTTTATCCCTCTTTTTTCTTTACTAAATCCAATAGACTATTTAAATTTTTTGAGTGTTTCTCCTGTATCACTTCATACAATTCTTGATAATCTTTCTGTGCTACTTTGACTTTATATCCTAATTCGCTCTTATTCTGTTGTAATTCATTGACTTCTCGTTCTAAGCATTTGATTCTTGATTCCATCAATAGTTTATGTAGAGAAAATGTGGTTAGCACTATAATGGCAAAAACTGAAATGACATAGCTCAATTCTTCTAGGCTACCTGCTTTATAAGTAAACCAAATCAAAGATGCCTGTTCCAAAGCGTATATCCCAATAAATAATACCTCTAATAATGTCCGATTGTGATATGCAAACCTCCTCAAATTACTCCAGAATTTATCTCCCGAATTAAAGAGTATACCATGCCAAGAGGTCATAGTGTTATTCTGGTGCTTGGGAATTATAAAGATAGTTGTGATTAGAAATACTCACTCTAGAAGCGAGGTCATCACTTTATCTTACTTTCTCATACTCACTTTTCTTCAAATCGCCCAAGTAATTCTTCAGCCATTGTTTAGTCCAGAATATTGCTGACTTAGTTAACCCCCATTGCTGATACCGGCGCATAGAGGTAGTTAGTGGAGTATCAATACACCTGAATTCTTTTTGGGTAGCCCGTTTCAATTTAATTATCAGCTTGCGATGCTCTTTTACGATAATATTCGAATCGTAGCCATTAACTTTATCAAATTCCTCTCTGCGACAAATTAATGCTCCGCTGCAGCCTTCGTATAACCCAGTGGATAAATAAAAATTCTTAAATCCTAATGCCAGATTGAATTTTAACGAGGAGGTGTTAGGCTTAGATAGGGTAGTAGCAGCATAATGGCTATCAGTGAATTGTTCATTTATCTTGCTCAATGCATCTTTCTCTAGAGTAGAATCGGCATCCAGGAACAGTAAAACGTTTCCGTTGGCTTTGCTGGCACCAATGTTTCTGGCTTTGCTGACATTAGCTTCTGGGAAAGAAATTACTTTAATATTTTCATTTTCATGCTGTTTAGTGATAGATTCAGTATTATCAATACATCCGTTGCATACCACAATAGTCTCGTAATCTTTAAACTCTTGTTGTTTAAGGCTGTTTAAAGTAGCTTCAATGTACTTTTCTTCATTACACGCGGGGATAACAACTGAGATAGTTGGCATTTTTAGGTATTTTATGGGATTGTTTTTATATTTTTACTTTATTAAATTTTCACCGCTCTTCCTTTTCTTACGATTAATTCTGCTACTTCAAGGAATATTTCAGTTTCGTCTCCTATGCTGAATGGCCCATATACTTTCATGTCTTTCCATACAAAACTGGGCACCGGCTGAGTGAATTTGATTTTTGTCCTCTTGACTTCAGGCGATGGAGGGAGTGGTTCTGCTGGTTTTAATGATTCCGGTGTAACTTCAAGTGATTTCTGTGGTTCTGGTGTGGATTCAGCCAGTTTGTTTTGAGTGGCATTATTAGTATTAACTGGTAATGGTGTGTCTTCATATGTTTCTATCCCTGCATCAGCCAATTTTCGTTGTACAGTTAATCCGGCTATTTCAGGAATTTCTCCTTTGAAGATGTTGAACAAGATACCTCTTCTGAATTCATCGAGGTTGGCTAAAGTTCTTAGATAGAATTCTTTTTCTTCCGGCAGCATAGAGCTGGTGTCTATGATTTCTGAGCCGGTTCTGCTTTTGTTCAGAGCAATATCAATAATTTTCTTCTCTCGCTTCTCATACAGCTCTTTAAGAATCCGGCGGATGCTTCTTAATTCATACTCCATCTTATCTACTTCGCCAGAGGAGAACAGATCTTTGTCGCTTTTTCGCTTTTCCAGGAAAGAAACTTTTTCTTTGAAGTAATTAACGATATCTACATAGATAGATGAGTCTAACTTCTGCAAATCCTCTTTTTTTTTCTCATTTCTGAGAAGGTCGTACAAAGTTTCCAGAGTAATACGTATGTTTTCCATTCCACCCCCGAAATCTTCAGAACAACTGTACTTTTAAAGCTTATCTTTACTTCAAGATACAGGTTGGATAAAGTTGTTACGAATAGGTTTATAAAAATAGAGTATTTCTAATACAACATGCCCACCTTAACCTTCCACACCCTTTCCTTTGCACTAGAAGCAGATGTCCTAAAAGTAACTCTGCTGAACCAATTTGTAACTAAGATTCCTCTTCCTGCTTTAACTCAAATTGGAGGATTCAAGCTAAAAGATGCCCACACACTGGAATTCAAAAGCATTCCTGAAAAAAAATCCGGGATAAATGAACAAAAGGTTCAGCTACAATTCTTCGGTCTGCTAGCCAAAGCTTTTGAAAATCTAACTAACTCCATCAACGGAAATAAAGCCGTTTACATCCACCGGAACTCCGGTATCCCTTTAATCGGAAGCGTAGAATTCGGTATTGTTTACCGCAACAGCTCATTGATTGAAATAAAACCGGTAACTTCCTGCAACCTTAACTGCATCTATTGCTCTGTAGGAGAAGGCAAGTCTTCCCAGAAAATTGATTTTGTGGTAGAAAAAGATTATCTGGTAGAAGAGCTAGAAGAATTGCTCAAATTTGTGGGAGAACCAGTAGAAGTGCATATCGGAGTGCAGGGAGAGCCGTTTTTGTATGGTGATTTACTGCCGTTAATCGAAGACTTACAGAAGAATCCACAGATAACTCTTATTTCTATGGATACGAATTTTACTTTGGTAGGAAAGAATACTATTGAACAGCTGGCAAAATTTTCCAAACTGCAATTGAACGTTTCTTTAGATGCGCTGGATGAAAAGCTGGCAGAAGTGTTAGCCGGCTGCTCTTACAACCTGAAACATGTGCAGGAGATGATTAAACTTGCAGCGAAGAAAGGGATTAAGCTGTTAATCGCTCCGGTTTTAGTTCCGGGATACAACGAAAAAGAGCTGGAGAAGATTGTGCTGTGGGTGAAAGAGCTGAAGATTGATGCTCGCTCAGCTTCAATTAAACGTCCTCTGCTGGGAATCCAGAATTTCCTGAATTACAAAACCGGAAGAAATCCCGCCAAAGCTTGGGAGTGGCAGAAATTCTATGCTTTTATTTCTGAATTGGAAAAGAAAACCGGAATGGACTTAAAATTATCTCCGGAGAAATTTGGCATACATAAAACTAAAGAACTGCCCCAGCCGTTTATTATTGATGATGTGGTTCAGGCAGTGTTAAAAGCTCCAGACAGATTTCCGCACAGTTGTTTAGCAGTGGCGAAAGGAAGAGTTATTTCTATACCAGAATGCGATTTTCAGGTAGAGAAAAAAGTGAAAGTAAAGATAACTCGGGATAAGCATAATTGCTTTGGTGGGAAGATGGTGAAGTAGAATTAACCATCTCGTCACGATAAGCCAGCTTCGATAATTTGTAAACGTTTTGCCCTGATGGTGTTTTCCCTGCTTCAGAAAGCTAAATTATGAATCTTTGCGTTAATCAGTTAAATTTTTAGGCAAAGGTCCATACAAGAAATGTGAAAACTATCACATTTCTTTATATTGCATTAAGCAAGCATCTTCTTTAATTTTGGGTAAATCTTCTTGGTAAATTCCACCACTTGTTCTCCGTATTCAACATTTAATATTTTACCATAATAGGTTACTGAATTTCTAAAGTATCTTAAATTATTCATAAATAAAACTTCATTATCTGAAAAGCCCTGTTTTTTAAGATAAGAGACTTCTGCCTCATGGGCAAATTGTCCGGTGGAACAATATCCGGTTAAAAGCAGTTTGGCACGAATTAATTCCATAATGATATCATAACAGTCTTTGATGATTGAGTTGGCATTATCTTCATCTATCCCCATTATTTCCACACGCTTATGCAATCCTCTTAATGATTTTTCAGACTCGGCAATCAAGAATTCAGCTCTGGGCATGTTCACTGAACATTTTTTAATAACACCTTGCTGGACGTATTCCTCGAATTGGTTCATAGGTCAATCCCCCCACTTAAGAGTATGCCATTAAGAATATTATTCTTTAAGTGCCGGTGAATGCCATTCCAGGATTTATAATAGTTGACCGAGATAATTCTCTCCAGCAGCTTATTAAATTTAATTAAATCTGTGCCTTTGCTTTTTGTGCCGATAATAGCAATATCAATATCTGAATTCCGCTCATCTTTGCCGCCAAAATAAACATCCTCTCCTTTCGAATAGCTTCCAAAAAGAATAACGGTGCAGCCAGGAAATTCATTATATAAAAAATCAAGCAATCCTGATTCATAGATCATCTTTAAATTTTCAACTCGCTTAAGATGAATGGCTTTAGGATTATCCCGATTGAATCCAATGGCCAAAAGGTTAATGGCCTCTAATCTCTTAACCCCAACCAATCCTTCTTTTTCTAATTCAGTTAAAGCATTAGAAACTGCTGTAGGGGATACTTTTAAGCTTCGGGCGATACCTCTTAAATTTAAAGTTTGTCCGGCTTTCATGCAAAGCAGCCTAAATATCTCCGTTTGCAATCGTGTCCATTTTAGTTTATACATATCCATCTTAAGTGACACGTGTCCGTTCTGGTTTATATACTTTTTGGTTGTTAAAAAAATCTACCCCTCACGGAGCAATGCCGTTTCTTAATGCAGACCAAATCTTGGCAGAATCATCTTTAAGTACGATACGTTCATCATGTGCTTTACTGATAATCAACTCTTTATAAGAAACCAATTCATCGAAAAAAGTGTCCAAAGAGATGAATTCGCCATCGGGCTGTAAATAAGTGCTAAAGAGTATCTTTGGTTTAGAGAAAGACATTGTTTTTACCACAAATGAATCCCGAGGAGAGTTGTATTCGATACTAATCGTATATATCACTGATTTGTTTTTATCACCTAAAATAATACGTCCTATTTTGCGCTCTAAGCTGAGAACTAACTTATGTATATCAAGTATCTTACCTGCTTCTATGTGACGAGTAAGAGGCGGTATTGAAAACCTAAATTCCTCTACTTCGGTTTTAACATATAACTCGACTGTAAAACCAGAAGGAACAAATTCTTTAGTTAACACATTAACCCATTTTGGAATAACTTCCGCAAAGTATTTATTGCCTAAATTTTGCCGGAATAAGACTTTGCTTTCGGTTAGAGTTAATTCTTCTGCACTATTAAACAGGTGAAACAGGGTATTAAGCCTTTCTTTTATGGTTCTAATTGTTGCTTCATTTGAGCCAATAACATCTGTTAGAGGTTGGTCTTCTTTAGCTACACGAAGAACAGAATTAGACCCAAATTGTAAGTTTTCTATCGTGCTAACTGTAAGTCTTAAAATATCTATTAATATAAATGGCAATTCTTCTTTTTCAGTAAATTCTTCTCCGGCGTATTGAAGTACCATAGAAAGACCAGTCTTGAGTTTTTCTTCTTTTAGTTTAAGCTCTTGATTGGTTTTATTAATCTTTTCAGTTCTAATGCCGATTTGAGCGGCACGTTCTAAGAGGCGCAAATCTTTTTCTATATCATCTACAACTTTTAAAAGATAAGATAATTGATTTTTAGTCCGTTGAAAGTATAACTCTTCTTTGGCGAGATGCTTATCTACTTCCACTTTTGAAAAAATCATTTTACTGAAGATAAACCTTACTCTATTTAAATGTTTTCAAAGATGTGAGAAAAAAAGTAAAAATAAAAAAAAATTATGGAGCAAGATTAATAGTCTCCCACTGAGCCTTAACTTTTTTTGCTAAAGAAGGGCGCATATCGCCATTTTCAGTGCTCAAAGTGGTGCTATATCTCCCATTTCCTAATTCAACTTTCTTAGCCACCGAGAAATAATTTAAAGTGAATCCACATCCGATTACACCAGTGACATCTGCTCCATTAATATTACTTATAGAATAACGGAAGCAAGCTTCTTCTGGGATTAATTTGCCTTCTTTGATCCATTTGGATACTTGTTTATTGTGACTATTGACTGTTTCATCCAATCCTGCTTTCCATTCTTTGGCTGTCTCTTCCTGTCCTTTTATTTCGCCTCTCTTGCGCCCAGAATCGTAAATCTCACTGCCAATCCAATATAATGCTCCACCAGCTGCGGCAATTCCTGCCAACCATGCACAAATTTTTCCAAATCCTGCCCAAGTTTCGTTTTCGTATGAACCCATTTTATTTTCCTCCGATTGTTTGTTTTAAAATCTTAATTTTCACTTAGTCTGTTTTTATTTAGAAGTAGTTACGCCGCCAGTATTAATATTTATCTCATATTATTCATATTAATAATATAAAAACACAACATTTAAAAATAAGCCCATATTTCAATCATTCAATGAAACGCAGGCTTATTCAGCAAGGGTTAGGAGGATTTACCGTAACTCTGCCTATACAATGGATAAAAAGCAACAACCTTCAAAGAGGAGCAGAAGTGGATATTGCTGAAGCGGATAACAACTTGCTTCTCTCCTGCACCTCTGCAAAAAAAGAAAAACTCATTACTTTGGATATAACTTCCTATAACCGCAGAATGGCCTTAAATCTTCTCTATCAAGCTTATCGGTTGGGATTTGACGTGATAAAAGTCAAATACAAAGATAAGCCACAACTAAATACTATCCAAAGCTTGATTCCAAGCCTGCTGGGATTTGAGCTGGTTGAAGACAAGAACGGAGTATGCGTCTTGCAGAATATCGCTGAGCCGGAAAAAGAGAAGTTTGAAGTTATTCTCAGAAGATTGTTCCTGCAAATATTGAAGCTATCGGAAGAAGTAGCGGAAAAGTGTTCTAAAGAAGTAGCGGCGAATTGTTCTAAAGCAAATTTAACTGGGGATAATATCAACCCCACTAAAGAACAGATAGACAAGCTGACTAATTACCTTCGAAGAACCATAATTCGCTACAAGCCGGCAGGAGATAAGTCGGTGCTGTTATATTCAATGGTAGCACAAATGTCGCTCATCAGCCACGCTTACTTTTATCTTCAGGATTATCTAACTGCAAGAAAGAAGAAGCCTCATCATACCATTACCGCTCATCTTCTGGCGGTAAATAAAATGTTACGCGACTACTATGAATCTTTTTATCGGGGGGATAAAGAACTTATGCATCAAATTGGCCAGCAGAAAGATAAACTATTTCAGGAAAATGATGCGCTTCTGGAAAAAATGCACGGAAGCGATAATGTGGCTTTAGCTTATATTCGAGAGATAATTCGCTTAATCCAATCTTGCACAACTTATGGAATTGGTTATCATCTTTAACAATCTGCAATCAATTCGTTACTCTCATTATTGGTCCCCATGCCGGGCTGAGCATCATCAATGAACGCTGGGCAAAAGTGTTATGAGAGATGGTATCGGCAATCCAACCTAACTGACCATATTCTTCATCTGTACTAACTAATGCTTTAGGCAAGTAACGACTGATTAAAACTGGAACATCATGATGATATTCTATCTCATCGAAACAGCTTCTGAACTCAAATCCACTATTTCTAGTGACGATGCCTATTCGTTCTATCTCTGCCAGAAGTTTTTGTGCAGTTTTGGTTCTATATCCGGCAATTACCGCATTCTCATGAAACGCAGCAGCAAAAAATGCTGGCGAATATTCTGCATCGTATTCTTTTCCTTTCCACTCCTGCAGCTTATGCACTAAAGTATCAATCTCTGGCGGAGAGCGATAGATTGCCAATGGTCCTGCTAGCAAATATAATCCAGCCACAGCGGCATCATCAATCTGCATCGGTCCGAATTTTATGCTGTTAAAATCGAATGGAACTACTGTTTTTCCGTCTGGAGAAGCATTGTTGCGTAAAGTATTGTCGCTTAGCCACTGGCCAAATTTAATGGTGTAATGCTCTAACTTTGCTCCGATTATATTTGTGTATGCTTCTTTGAACTGAGCATCATAGAATCCTAAAGCATTCATCAGCCGATAGGCCCAATAATTAGTCTTTAACTCTGCTTCACTCGTACTTTCATAAAGTGAGCTGCGCAGTTTCTGGTGGTGATAATTGATGAGGAATTCCTTCTCTTCAGGGGTTATGGTAGTAGCAATAACTTGGTTAACTCTGGTTCTGGCACGGGTGACACATTCTAAATATCCCTCGAAATCAGCTCTCATTTTTTCAGTAGAAGAATATGTTCCGCTATGCAGGCAATCTGCTAAAGTGGTTCCACAGCTTTCTACTAGAAAAGCCTGCCCAGAATGTTCTTTTACCGCAGGCAAAGCCATTCCTTCAAAAGCAGGATCTTGCTTTAAAGCTTGGTAAATTTTCTGTTCTATCCGGCTGATTTCTGGAGAAATGTTTCTTTTAATAAAC
>CAZIUU010000047.1:0-7948 GCA_964542815.1 uncultured Methanosarcinales archaeon
ATGAAATTTCATCCCGATAGGGCTCCCGAGGATAAGAAAAAAGAATACGAAGAAAAATTTAAAGAGATTAATGAAGCAGCTTCAGTTTTAGCTGACGACAAAAAGCGCCAGCAGTATGACCAGTTTGGCACTTCGGCTTTTTCTCAAGGGGGGGCTGGAGCCGGCGGATTCCAGGGTTATGATTACTCCGATATTATGTCGCAATTCCGCTCAGGGAATTTTGGAGATTTTGATGATTTATTTGAGCATATTTTCAGCAGAAATGGTGGAGGAAGAAGAGGAGTGCGGCAGAGAAGAGGATCAGACTTGGGATATGAAACCGAAATTACTTTAGAAGAAGTATATTCTGGAGCTAAGAAAAGCCTTTCATTAAATAAATTAGAACGATGTCCCGATTGCGAAGGCAAAGGAGCACATGAATTTGAACAGTGTCATCATTGTGCTGGTTCAGGATATGTTAAAAGGACTCAGCGGACGCCGTTTGGGTTATTTCAGCAGACTGGGCCATGTCCAGCCTGTCAAGGGCAGGGAGCTTCGCCAAGTGATAGTTGCTCCAAATGCGGCGGGGAGGGTGTAGTAAGAAAGAAAAAAGAGATTGAAGTATCTATTCCTGCGGGAGTAGAGGAAGGAATGCGCTTAAGAGTAAGAGGCGAGGGAGAAGTGGGAGAGAATGGCGGACCATCTGGAGATTTATACGTGATAATTCATGTAAAAGAACATAAAGTATTTGTAAGAAAAGAAAATGATTTGCATTTAACTGTTCCAATATCATTTACTCAAGCAGTATTAGGTGATGAGATTGAAGTTCCTACTATCGACGGGAAAGCCAAGCTGAAAATTCCGGCAGGGACCGCTTCAGAAACAATCTTCAGAATGAACAACAAGGGATTGCCAGTGTTAGATACACATGAATCCGGAGATGAGATGGTGAAAGTAAGAATCGAAGTTCCGAAGAAATTAAATAAGAAACAAGTTGAGCTGATTAAACAGCTTGACGAAGAAAAGCCCAGCGTTAGTTTCCTGAAGAAGATTTTTGGAGGCTAGTTTTCAGCATCGTCTTCTATTACTTTAAACAGTTCAATATTGATTGAATCATACGACTCTCTGGTTTCTTTAAACGCTTCATGGAAAGCTGTTTCAGTCATCTCTCGTGCTTGGCCTGTTTCAAAAGTTGGTGCAGGATAAAACTTATTTTTCAGTTTGTTTTCTTCAATTAATTTTGAATAATCTCTTAAAGCCAAACCCACAAACTCAGTGTATTTTTTAGCATGGTCGATGGAGGAAGGAAGATAAAGTGTACCTTTTGATAATAGGGTGGCTTTTTTGGATAAAGGAATAAGATCGAGTACAACTCCTTTACCCCCCAACATTAAACTAAATTTTTGTACTTGTAACAATGGCTGGCAGAACTTAGCGTAAACCCCTTTCTCAAGATTAACACCAGCCAACGCAATATTAACTTGGCTAAATAAATCGTTAGCAATATCTTCCAAAGTGACTATTCCTGAAATAGCTGGATTGAATGCCTGATAAAAAGATTCTGTGGCAATCGTCATTGCATGAATAGTGTTAAAGTATGTTCCGGGATGCTCCCGCCACCATTGATCAATTTTATTTATGGCTTGATGGGCATAATCCAAATAATTCTGATTAGTGCAGAAAGACTGGAACAGCTCCAGAAGCTGCTGGTGGGCAGTTTGAAGCTCTTTTTCAGTAACATACATCTTAGGAAGCAAAGCTTCGCCTCTGCCATTTACTTCTCTCAGTAATAAAGAGCAATCTTTAAGCGGAGAATCAAGTCCAGAATAGACTCCTGCGTCAAAATGTCCCCCAAAAGTGCTATTTACCCGAGACTTTAATATTTGGACCAATTCATCCCGCTGCTTAGTGGAAATTGCCATGCTGATTAAAACTCCCAAGTAGTTAAAAAGCTTTGGGTGGATTTATTGGAAAAGCTTAATATAAGATGATGATTTTCCTAGATTACATGAACTTTCAAACTATCCCCCCGGTAGAGAACAGTAAGAAGCTCTTAGACTTAGCGTTCCGCAAAGCACGAGAAAAAGCTGAAGCCAAATCTTTTACTGGAGAGATAGCTAAAGTTATCAAGCAGAAAGAAGGATTAAAGATTGACGTGATTAAAACTACCCTCTCTGATAAATTGAATGCTATGCGAGAAGCTTTTCCGGAAGTGGATTTATTGCCTCCGTTTTATGTGAAATTAGTATATCTTACGTTAGACGTTCCCATGTTTAAGAAATCCTGTGCCGCATTAAAATGGGCAGTAGGCAGAGTTGCTTTCTTTCAAAGAGGGTATGCCAGCAAGATTAATCGAGAGAGAGATAGATATAAAATTGGTGGATTGGCTAAAGAGTTTTATGGACGAATTTCTTCAGTGTTGCGGCAGATAGATGCTAATATGAAATACTTAGAAGAAGTACGCAAGATTATGCGCACTTATCCGGATATTAAAGAGATGTTTACGGTTTGCGTATATGGATTTCCAAATGTGGGAAAAAGCACTCTGCTGAATAAGTTAGCTGGAACTAAAGCAGAGGTGGCTAATTATGCGTTTACTACCAAGACCATTAATGCAGGATATATTACTGTTGGAGAGAAGAAAGTGCATAATGTCATAAAGTCAAAACCTCTGCCTTTTGTAGAAACTGGCTCGTCGCGAGGGGATGCTCCCTACGGGAACGCAGAGCCACCAACGTCCTCATCGGAGGTTTTGAAGACATTATGCACCTCTGAAGAAAAGAAGATTCAATTGTTAGATGTTCCCGGTACATTGTCTAGGCAGGAAAAGATGAACTTGATTGAAGCACAGGCAGAGTTGGTGCTGAAAGAATTGGCTAATGTAGTTGTGTTTGTGTTTGATTTGAGCGGACATTGCGGATATTCAGTAGAGGAGCAGGAAAAATTGCTGAAGAAACTTAGGAACGAGATTGGAATAGATAAAAAAGTGCTAGTGTATTTGAGCAAAGTAGATTTGACTGATGAAGAAACTTTGAGAGAGTTTAAGCATAAGTATTATTCTGTAGATGAGATTAAGAGAATTCTGGTGGCATTGGCAGAATGATGAGAAACGTGGATGGGGTTGGAGAAAGGGAGAACTCTCTATAGGATGTTCATGAACAAAGATGAGATTAGCAGTTTGGTTAGAAATCTATTTCATCTAAATGGATTATTCCCGAAGTTACTACAGATTTTAAAGTTGGTTTTTCTGTGCAAGATTCATCAACCTTATTCGTTAGTTTAACATATCCATGTTCACCAAGAAAGCAGGCAATTCTTCTGGCAACTATTAAGTTCCCATATTCATTAAGATGACGATCTCTCTTCAAAAACACTTGATTTCCTTCTTTTTGTTTTCTTTCTAATGCTTCCCTTACATCAATAACAGGAATACCTTTTCTTTTAAAGTAGTCTTTGGTTTCTTCTCTCATTACTTCTTCAATTTGTAATGAATAATCCGTTCCAAAAGCTTGAGCATACATTTCTCTATAGGTTAGATTTTTGCTAGAGAATAATACAACCACTAGTCTAGAACAATTTTGTTTTGTAATATCTATGGCTTCTTTGTATTTTTTATGTAAGTCAGAAATAGCTTTCTGAACTTCATCTTCATTTTGTGGCACTTTTTCTTCAGCGCCAGAATATGTTAGTTCTACGCCGCTCTTTCTATCTATTATACTTGGTGGTGGTATGTAAAGCGCACATAATTCATTTACAAAGGAACCTATACTTGCTTGTCTGCATATTTCCTGCAGGCATTTGTGTGTAAATGTTCTTTTAAAAAGTGAATCTTCTCTTGAGGTTTTTGCTGCAGCAAGTTGTAGAATGGTGGGATTAGGTGACTGATATAAATCCCAATTATGATCTTTATAATATGTTTGTGGATTACTTCTGCTTTCATCTACATAGAAATCATTTGTATATACGCCATATAATATTATTTTATCCTCGAATTGCTTAAATTTTCTCATTAATGTATTGTACTGCCATAATGCATAACCATATACCCCAAAATTTGTAACCTCTTCTCCTAATTGTTTTTCTAATAAGTTTGGCCATGCATCTTCTTTTCTTACACCGAACCCAAATGCAAATGAATCCCCAACTACTGTGAATGAACCATTTTTCTCTGCTTCTCCTTTAAGAAATCCATGCTCATCTGTTTGTAAGTCTATTGTGATGCCTTTATTTGAACCAAAAAATAAATTACTATTAGGAGTAAGTACAAAACCCAATTCAGGATCTGGTTTGCTAATTTTGTATAACATTAAATTATAATTTCCATATTCCCGTCTTTCTTCACCCTCATTTAATTTTACCTGAAGTAAAGTAGGAATATTTAGTGTGGAACCGATCAATTCAACAGCAATATATAATGGAATAATTTGAGCTGCAATAATTCCTATTTTTTCTAAAAAACCAAACTTTTTCATCTGCCCGCTTTTAACAGAAATTAATCCCTCAATCATTGCCTGCTGCATTCCATCAACAAAATTATCCGCTAATTCTTTTGAACATGCTTTTAACTTTTCTGGCAGATATTCATTTAATCTTTCTTCAATACCTTCTTTAAAATTGGTATAACTTGTTTTTGGGTCTAAATGTTCCATAACTATTTTTCCTTCTTTAAACACACATCTAGTTCTATAAATTCTTGCTGCTAATTCTTCATTAAAATGTCTTTCTAATATTCTCTCTGTGCTTTTTCCGCCATCATGTTCCACTTGTCTTTTTGTTTTTTCTTCATCAACTGGTTCTTTTTTTCGATAGGCTATTGCCAATATTTCTCTAATTCTTACTGATCCTTTTCTTATTCTCCTTTCATCATGTTTAAGGATTAATTGCTCTAGTTTATTATATTTGTCATAATCCCATATACTAAATGAAAGCACAGCCAATGCTCTATAAATATTGTCTGCTCTTCCTAAGACTTCAGCTATATTGGGGCTGCTTTCAAGATTATCTACAAGAGAAGCATATCTTTGGAGACATGACTCAATACTTTTCATCAAGCTTGTTTTCTTTTTCGACATTTTATTCCTCTGTTTATTTCTTTCCTAAAAATTTAATTATCTCTCTCGCAATCATCATCTCCCTCTCCCTATTAAAAACCCCCACCCCCCTATACTCCCCAAAATAGTTATAATATTCACGCAGTGGTTTAGTAAGATTTATCACGTCAATACCTTCATTTTCAAAATACTTTGTCACAGAACCATATACTTCTTTTTCTTTTCGTATTTGTTCCTCTCCATCTGATACTTTTGCTCTATATTCTTCAGGAATACAGCTTGCTTTACTTGGAAAAAGAACTACTTTAACCTCAGAACCATAAGAATGAGCAATTGCCATTGCTTCTTCAACTTCTAAATATATTTGTTCTAATTCACTTTGAGAGATACTGATTATTTCTTTTTCCAAACGTTTAGGTGTAGAATTGACAGACGTAATTTTGTCTTCTGAATGATCAGTAATTGTTTTATAAACCCAAAAAGTAATTGTCTTTTCTATCCAAGGTTTTTCTTCGCTTTCTAAATATTTATCTACTGGTTCAGATTCTTCATATTTAGTCCATCCTTTGAATGAATAGTAATCTGATGGGTTTATTGGTTTCTTAGCATCAAAGCTTTTTGGAGAAAGACAATAAAAGATTGTTTTTCCTTTAAAAAATTGAGGATATCTTACCATCATCTCATTCATTTGCCATGGCAAATAACCAGGAACACTAAAGTTAGAAACATCAATTCCCGTTTCTTGTATATAATATGGGGTGGTTATAGACTTACCCCCATATCCAAAAGAAGCAGTTCCACCAACAAAGACAATTTTAGCACTTTCCTTATCATCTAACCAATTCCGCAATCCTAATTCATCAGTAGCCATAATTATTGTATTATATTTATCAGTAATATGCACCCAATTATCTAATTTGGGCCTTAGCTTATAACCTAATCCTTCATCAGGTTCAAAAACTTCATAGTAAAGCTTATGTCTTCCAATATAATTTTCTGCTCGTTTTTCTCTGCTTAGTTCTAGATCAACTCTTGCCACAAAATTAGAAACAATTGCTGCCGTTTCTACTATTCCATACATTGCCAGAACTGCACCTAATGTTCTCGCCATCTTACCTAATTTTGAGGTGGGTTTCTTGCTATCCTTTCTTTTAATTATATCTAATAAACTCATTACAAAACGAAATCCCCCCTTATTTATAAGTCTTTCTAAGGTTTAACCACTTTAAAATAACAATCGGCAGCCTAATATCAAAACCACCATCTGCACCTACTTCCCAGGCTAGTTTCACAGTTGTTCAACTGAACCACTAGTAACCTTTATAAACCACTATGTTTTACTTAGCTTTAATGGAGGTGTTGGACGTTCGGGAAGAGAAGCTATCTAGAGCTATTAGTGCCGTTTCCAGAAGGCAAATTCTACGGTTATTAAGTGAAAATGAGCTTACGGTAAACGAAATTGCAGCTAAAACCAGCATGTCCAAATCGCTTACATCCAAGCATCTTACTCTATTATATGATTTAGGTTTTCTGGAAGCTAAAATTCAATCTCCTTACAAGTATTATTCTATCAAAGATAAACGGATAAAAGTTCTACTGGAAGAATATGATGGAGTTATTTCATCATTATCTGCTACTGATTCACCTCCTATTCAAGAGAAGAAATTATCCCGAGCTATTAGTGCCTTTTCTCGACGGCAAGCGTTACGCTTGCTGGCTAAGAAAGAATCAACCGTTACCGAAGTAGTATCTTTTACTAAAATGTCTAAATCTCTCGCTTCCCGCCATCTAAAATTGATGTATGATTTGGGATTCTTGAAGGCGAACGTCCAACCTCCATTTAAGCGTTATTCGCTCAAGATTCCACGAATGAGAACCATGCTGGAAGAATATGATAAAATTATCGGAACAACATGAAGCCTAAGAAGATTGAAATTAGGAAACGTACCAGAAAACAGACGCACCTAATTGAAAAAACAATTGGCGTAGTAGCGATAGTTGCGTTGATGGTACTGGTGGGTGCGTTATTGATGGAGAGTTCTTGGACGAAAAATATTTTCTCTAATGTTGAAGGTAACTTGATAACTGGGGCGGTGGTAGAAGGAAGCCAGCCAGATATCAGTGTACCAGAAGTGCCTCCGATAGAAATCTCCACCATTCCTGAAGAAGAAACAAGTATACAGGCAGAAACCGGAGGCGGAGCACTTGGAATATTAGAAGGAGCCAACTCTACCAACTGTGGAAGTGTTAATGCTAGCCTAACTCTTACTACTAATATCACTACTGCTGGGACTTGCTTCAATATTAGCGCATCTAATCTCGTGCTGGATTGTGTTGGATTTACGGTAAGTGGAGATAAAGGTGCAAATGATTATGGTATAAACAACAATGGCTTTGATAATGTTACCATACAAAATTGTATCATCAGCACTTTTGGAAGAGGAATTTATGTTTATGGCAGTTCGGATATGAATGTTATATTCAATAACACTTTAACTAATAGTACATATAATGTTTATATAGATACTAGTTCAATTAATATTTATAATAATACCTTCAATGATGAAACCGACGCAGACGGCATTTTTCTTGCTGGAGGTAATTTTGTAAATATCACTAATAATACTTTTACCGGAGATTATTCCGGCAAAGCCATTGAAGACGATGGATCTGGACCAACCAACACTAACGTCTGGCTCAACCAATTCTGGGGAGCAGACGGAACCAGCGACATCGGAATTAATACTTCATTCTGCGTTAACGGTTTAGGCAACTTCTATAATGGAAGTGTAGCCGTAGCTGATGTTCCAGCTGCTGACTGCGGTCCCACACCTTTTGGAGCAGTATACGTTAATCAATCAGCGACTGCTTCATTCACTTGGAACGGCAGCAGTGCTACTTACCCCGATTTGCGGACT
>CAZIUU010000048.1:0-5745 GCA_964542815.1 uncultured Methanosarcinales archaeon
GTTTAGAAGAATACCAAGAAGACTTTAAAACCAAAGCGGCATGCGAACGTTACTTGGAAAGATTAGTAGAAGCTGCTGAAGATTTGGCTTTTCTGGCGATTAAACATCTTGAACTAGAATCTCCAGAAGAGGAAAAAGAGATATTCAAGATTCTTTCCCGCACTAAGATAATCAGTTCTGATCTCTCTGATGAACTTAAACGTGCTAAAGGAATGCGTAATGTCATTGCTCATAAGTATGGAGAGATCGATGACAAAATAACTTTTGTAGCTGCGACAGAAGAAATCGGAACACATTTAAGAGAATTGATAAAATCTATTAAAAGAAAAATAAAATGATTAAAATGACACCAACACTTGAACTAAAATCCACCCGCGAGGGTTACGGACAAGCACTATTGGAATTAGGTAAAGAGAGTCCTAAAGTAGTTGCTCTGTCTGCCGACTTAGTCGAAAGCACCTGCGCCCATCACTTCGCTGAAAAATATCCGCAGCGATTCTTCCAATCCGGTGTAGCTGAACAAAATATGATAACTATGGCGGCAGGATTAGCATTAGAAGGATTTATTCCGTTTGCCTCTTCGTTTGGTGTATTTTTGCCTATGCGTTGTTTAGATCAAATAAGAATTTCAGTTTGTTACAATCAAGCTAATGTTAAGTTAGTGGCTACTCATTGCGGCTTAGCTACGGGAGAAGATGGAGCTACCCATCAAGCACTGGAAGATGTGGCGGCGTTGAGAGCTATTCCCGGAATAGTTATCATTGAACCCTGCGATTATAACCAAGCCGTTATGGCTACTAAAGTCGCAGCAAAACATATTGGTCCGGTTTATCTACGTTTTCATCGCGGTAAATTTAATACGATTACTTCACTTCAAGATCCGTTTGAGATTGGCAAAGCACAATTACTGCAGAAAGGAGAAAAATTGACTATTATCGGTAGCGGACCAATTCTTACCGAAGTATTGAAAGCGAAAGCACAGCTTAATTTCAAGCCAGAGATAATTAATTGTCCTACCATTAAGCCGCTGGATGAGAAAACCATTCTTGCTTCGGTAAAGAAAACAGGCAAAGTGTTAGTGATACAGGACCATCAGGTTCACGGAGGATTAGGTTCAGCAGTAGCAGAATTGCTGGCAGAGAAATTCCCTGCAAAAGTTAAAATCTTAGGCATGCCAGACCAGTTCGGCGAATCAGGAACGCCCAATCAACTGTGGGAGAAGTATGGTCTGTCGGCAGAAAAGATATTAATGACAATTAAGAAGATGGTGTAATCTCTCTCACCACCCTCGCCGCTTTTTCCGCCAGTTCTTGATTACTTGCCACGATAAAATACTTTCCCAATTCTCTCTGTCCATGATAAGTAATTGGTTCGCCATTCAAGTAGCGAAAACAAGCGCCCGCTTCTTCTGCAATAATCTGAGGAGCACAGACATCCCAAGTGTTGCAATGCGTGGGATCATAGGGCAAGTGCAGATTTGCTATGCCTTCAGAGATGCGCATGATTCTTAATCCTTCACCACCATTGACTAAGGCCCTATATGGGGGCATTTTGCTCAAGAATTCTTTTCCAAATTCGCACAGCAGGAAATCTTTTGAGACGGATAAAATTGTTTTTTCCGTTTGGGATACTTGCAGCTTTCTTTCCAATCCCGCGGGGAAGTGCAAATAAGCCCCTTGATCTTTAATCCCATAATAATATTCGCCAGTAGTAGGCTTGTGCACAATTCCCAGCACCGGCTGGTCTCCTTCCGCCAAACCTATGTGTATTGAAAAATGATCTGAGCGGTTCACAAAGCCTTTGGTTCCATCAATAGGATCAATATACCAGGTGCGGGAAGAGCCGTTTCCGGGAACTTCTGCCATCTCTTCACTGATAATTCCATCTTTTGGGAAATTTTTTCTTATCCCTTCTAAAATTATTTTGTTAGCGAGCACGTCAGCGTTAGTTACCGGTGTACCATCTGCTTTAACGGAGCTTTCCAGTTTTCCATAATAAATTCCTAAAATGGCTTTAGCAGCTTCTTCCGCCAATTGCTTGGCTACTTCAAATTCAAGTGTGTAGGCTTTCATATCTGATTAAATTTCCACCGGAATATTTTTATATTACTATTAATTTAATATTATTAATGCTTGAACTCTTAAAACGGGCGGGATTAAATGGATACGAATCCCGGGTATATATGGCTTTGCTTCAAAATGGGGAATTAGATGCTAAAAGCGTTTCTGAGCGTTCTAATATCCCCCCTACGGCAGTTTATCCGAATCTCAAATCGTTAAAATCCAAAGGGCTTATCCAAGAGCTGGCTGGAAAAGTAAGTGTCTATCAAGCCTTACCGCCGGAATCAGCGCTTTCCGCTTATTTGGAAGAGCAAAAGAAAGCTCTTACCGGATTGAAAGAGAAGCTGGTGGCAGAATCGGGAAAATTATCTTTCCAAAATTTAGAAAAAAAAGAAGCGGTACATCTGAGTTATGGCCAAGAATTTTCTGAACATATTTATCTAGAATCGCTGGCTCGAGCAAAAAAGACTTATTATGTGCTAGGGTGGACTTTTAGGACTATTGGCAACAAATACACTAACTTACAAAAGTTCAAAGAGAAAATCCAGAAAGAAAAGCTGGACATGCGCGTGATTATCACTGGAGAAGCTAAACAGAAAGATTTGATTAAAGCGTATTTGGATGCGGGAGTAAAAATGCGTTACTATCCTCTGCAAAACTTTTCTATTTTTGTGGTGGACGAGAAAGAATGTAAAATCACTCTTAAAGGCCATGATTTAGCTCATCGTTATAACATCCAAGTCTTGGACCAAAATCTGGCTAGAGCTTTGCAAAGCTATTTCTTGCAAGTATGGGCTCAAGCGGCAGAGGTGAGCAAAAAAGGAAAATTAGCATTAACTTCATCAAAGTGGTTAGTGAATGGAAAAAATTAACCCATTAAAATCCATCCGCAACGTTTAAAAACAGCCCGCTTAATTCTACCTATCATGAGCAAGAAAAAGAAGTCTGCTCAGGCCACATTGATGGAATCCTGTGCAGCTCAACCAGAAGAGAAGGCAGAAAGCAAGAGAATTAAGCCCGAAGCTAAATCTAGTTTGATTGAAGTTTCTGAAATTGCTGAAGTTAATTTTCCGGAAGAAGAAGGCAAAGTGGTAGTTTTGGATAAGCCAGCAGATGTTACTTTAGAAGAAAAAAAGAAAAAAGTAGTAGTTAAAGCCATCTTAGCTGGAGAGAAAGTTATCACTGAATCTTCTGATGAAGCTCGAGAGTTCTACAACCAATCACGGTTTGGAATTATACCCGAAAGCGGTAAAGTTGAGCTATCTTTATTGGAAGGGTTATATCTGATGGAGAAAGGCAGGTTAGACATCAAAAGTGAGGCTGGAAAGAAGCTTAGCTTTGAAGGATTTCTAAAAAAAGCTCGGGAAGCTGAACCAAACTTCTGGATTCGTTATTGCGTGTTCAAAGATATCCGAAATCGTGGGTATATCATAAAAACGGCATTAAAATTTGGCGCTGATTTCAGAGTATATGACCGCGGAGTAAAACCGGGAGAAGACCATGCCCGCTGGATTGTTTATCCGGTGCATGAAGGAAGTACTTTGACATGGTACGAATTTGCAGCAAAGAACAGGGTAGCCCATAGCACTAAGAAACGGCTTCTTATTGGAATAGTAGATGACGAAGGCGATGTTACTTATTATGAGATTAGGTGGATGAGGCCGTAAAAGTTCAAAGTTATTCTTAACCACCTAAATTTATTTAAACCTAATTTACTCTTCTCAGCATTATGCCGGATCAAGACAAAATACTCCAGTTTTTAGCAGTAAATGGGCCTTCCCTGCCCACAAAAGTAGCTAAGCTTATCGGCACCGAGATAATTATCGCTTCAGCACATCTTTCTGACTTATCTGCACAGGGAAAAGTTAAGATTTCTTATCTAAAAGTGGGCGGTTCACCGTTATATTATCTCGCTGGACAGGAAGATCAATTAGAACGGTTTGCGTCAAGTAATATCAATTCTCAGGATTTGAATGTGTTAAACCTGCTGAAAGAGAAAAAAGTACTACGGGAATCGGGATTAGAATTATTACCCAAAGTAGCGTTACGGCATCTGAAAGATTTTGCGTTTCCATTGCAGGTAACTTTTCAGGGGAAAGCAGAATTATTTTGGAAGTGGCATTTACTTCCTGAAGCTGAAGCGAATCAGTTAATCAAAAGTAAGTTGTTGGAAACTAAGTTTAGAGAAGAGCCTGTGCCCCCAGTTCCAACACCAGCATCTATGCCACCACTCTCCACACCGCCACCTACAGCTATATCCTCATCAATATCATCTGCGACAGAAATTGATAAGTCACTCGCCGAGCAGATGTATAATCAGCAGCAGGAAAAGCAGAAAACTCTCACTGAAGCAAAGAAAGAAGAGCTGGTAGAAAAGAAGCAGTTTTCAACCACCAAAGAAAAACCAACGGAAAAACTCGTAGAAAAAGTAATAGAAAGACTCGTTGAAAGAGTAACAGAAAAACCGGTTGAAAAAGTAATAGAGAAGCATCATGAGAAGAAAGCTATTCGAAAATATGCTAAAATCCATGACGAATTCATGCCATTACTGGAAGATTTCTTCAAAAGCAAGAAGATTATAATTGAGCAGAAAGAAATACTTAGAAAGAATGCGGAGATTAATTTCTTGCTGAAAGTTCCTTCTGTTGTAGGCAATCTTACTTACTTCTGCAAAGCGAAGAACAAAGCCAAGTGTGATGAAAAAGATTTAAGTTCAGCCTATATGGAAAGCCAGATAAAGAAATTGCCATTATTATTCTTGTACACCAACGAATTCACCAAAAAAGCTCAGGAAATGATGGATACAGGGGCATTTGAGAATACGGTGGTTAAGAAAGTGGAGTGAATCTAATTATGCGAGATCAATTACAAATAGAAGATGAAGCTTACTTTACACTGCTCCAAGCTAGAAAAACATTTCCTCTCCACTTACATTGGGACGGCTCAATTCCAGTGGAAAGCATGTTTACTCTTACGGAAAGAAGAGGTAAGATGATCTTTCTTCCGGATCAGGATATCAATGACGAGATAATCCGATATGATTCTTTTACCCAGAGATTAATCAGTACTCCGGAAAAATTGCGCGAATTTCAGTATGGATTACTAACCCGTTATAAGATGGGAGATGTTTTTGGAATTCCTATCTCTTTTATGCAGACCAAAGAAGACTTAGAGGAGATGGCCAAAGCCCTTTGCCGTTATCTTAAAACGCAAAATTCTCCTTATGCAGAGGTGCGCTTTGCCCCCCAATATCATTTGAAAAAAGGGCTAAGCTTAGAACGGGTGATTGGCTATTCTTTGGATGGCTTTAGGGAAGGTGAAGAACAGACCGGAATTAAAACAAAATTGATTATTTGTATTGCCCGGGATGAAGCTCCGGAAATCGGAGAAGCAGTAGTGAAAGCAGCCCTACAATTTGCGGAAAAAGGAGTAGTGGGGATAGATTTAGCCTGTTACGAGCCGGGAAATCCTCCAGAGAAACATCTTTCTGCTTTTCAATTGACTTTTGGTACTCCTCTAAAAAGAACAGTACATGCGGGAGAGATGGGTTCTGAAGAAGAGAATCTTAGAAATATCTATATTGCACTTACAGAACTGAAAGCCGATGGAATAAGCCATGCTCTTCCTCTTTACAAAAGAATGTGTCATGGTGTGGATTTGATAGAAATGACGATCAATCGAGGAG
>CAZIUU010000048.1:5755-7938 GCA_964542815.1 uncultured Methanosarcinales archaeon
ATCAATTCTTTATCCGAGATTTGGAAGAGCTGCATTTAGATGAGCTGGTGCAGGCAGGAGTGTTGGTTACAATAAATCCGGATGACCCGGCGATGTGGAAAAATGGTGATTTAGTGGATAATCTTTATTTCTTAGGCAAGCTTTACGGAGATGATTTTGTTAGAAAAGTAACTGCTAATTCTATTCGAACGGCTTGGGGATTGAGTGATAGGGAGAAAGAAACTTATTTAGCTGGGGTTAAGTATCACTGAGACCATATATTTGTTAATACTTTAAATTAATTGTGCTGTTGTGCCAGCTAAATATTTATAAAATCAGCCATTTTACTCTTTCCAAATGGCCTGCAACAAAGTTTATTTTAGCATGAGTTATGGAATACTTCCAGTACATCATCTGGAACAGAGAGTAGAGAGACGGATCCCTTTTGTAAGAAGCCAACGAACTTTTCATATCCCCGTGTGGAATAACCCTCTCCCCGAAGAAGAGTTAAGCAGAATTGAACATAAAATTCGCGAAGCTTTCTCTGCGCTGGATGTGAAATATAAGTACGCAGTTGACGGAAAAGTGAAGATACATCCTCGAAGTACCAGCGTAGGTGTGCGTCTTGGTGTTGAGGATGAGCTGAAAGAGCAAATATTTATGGATTATTTTGAGTTGGCAGGAACACCAGACTACTTTGATAATGTGGAGTTAGATTTTCTCAATAGAACACTGCAGCCATATGAGAAAAGGCTGGAAGGGTTTAAAGTGGTGGATTTGGATGCGATGAAAGATTGAGGGATAATTTAAGGTTGCTTAATTTTCCCGTTCCGCTTTCTTCTTAAACACCAGACAATAATGATGGTGCACATTAGGCACAAAACTATATCGATACCCGTAAGGATATAAAGTTTTATTGTCTTGACACCATATTCTCTCTCCACGCATCTGATAATGCTTTTTCATTTCTTTGGCAAAGTCCCAAGCGAGAGTAACGTAATCACCTTTGTTCATGTAATTTTGCAAAACAACTATTAAATAAGCATCGTCTTTCAACAACGGCTTTATTTTAACAAAAATATCTACTAATCGCGATAAGAACTGTTCGTAACTCTCCGCATTTCCTAAATCCTCCTGAGCTTCGCTGTAATTAGTATCCAATCCCTCTTCTTCCCGTTCTTTTGAAGCAAGACCTTTCTTGTTCAGCATCATCCCATAAGGCGGAGAAGTAATTACAAAATCTATCTGTGGCAGAGAATAATCTTTCCATAATTTATCTACTTGTGAAGAATCTCCTTTGATAACTACCTGCTTGCATAAGCGTTTTCCTCCTGCTTCGCTTAATTGATACTGTGAATCCAGCTTCTTAACTCGCTCTTCAGCAATCTGAGCATATTTATCCTGCAGTTCTATTCCGATTCCGTTTCTTTGACAATTGTAGCAAGCTATCAAAGTGCTGCCCGTGCCTAGAAAAGGGTCAAACACTACTCCTCCGCTTTTAGTAAAGAAGCGCACAAAATCTTCTATCATCTTCTCCGGATACTTAGCTGGGTGAAGAATCTCATCTTTCTTCCGAGGAGGAGGATTATGGATGAACCAGGTTTTGGTAAATTTCAGCCATTCTTGGGCAGAGAGTTCATTGAGTTTGTTCAGGGGGGAGATTTCTTTCTGCGCTGATTTTGTTTCGTCGAGCATGATTGTTAGAAATACAACTATTTTATAAGATTATGTGAACCATAAAAGTTAAATCTTTTTTCGGATCTCCGTTTCCAATGTTTTAAGATAAAGCGCAAACTGCAGTTCTACTGCTTTCCAATCTTGATAGTTTATTGGTGAGCCATAATAATTAATCCCGTTTCTTTTGGTTCTTACCAGCTCAAAGAAATCCCAACTAAATTCCAGTTCCGGATGTTTCTGGCAGAGATAAGCAAAAAGGCATTGGTGATTATCAATTTTAATCTTATCAAACTTTAGAAATGATTCCGCTAGTTCGTGAAGCGCATCGTAATACAATTTATATACACTACCCCAACTGGGACTATCTTTAGGGATATTCTTCTTTAAAATCTCTGCAGAGTGAATGTCCGCTAAAGCGATAGCTAAAGTAGATTTTATTTGTTCTAGGTCTATCTCCTCCAGAGCAACAAACCTGCCTTCGGCTTTGCATTTGAAAAATGCTTCTTCTTGAGTCAGGTATTTAGGCA
>CAZIUU010000049.1:0-4800 GCA_964542815.1 uncultured Methanosarcinales archaeon
CTTGAGACATTTTATCTAAAAGTTTACTTCCATACTCTGCTTTCTCTTTCCCTTTCTGCTCATATTCAACAATTCTCTTTCCGATTTCCCAGTAAGTCTTGACTAAAGTTTGATTAACCTGATAATATACTTCGGTTCGGGCTTTCTCTAATAAAACACCTATTAAATCAAGAAGCTGATTGTAATCATTACTCTTTTTTTGAATGGTAGAATTCATGTTTAATTCCCCCACAGAAAACACTTAATAGAGCCCCAGAAACCAGCACAATTATCAGTAGAATCAGCCTCAGCAAAAGTAATTGTACTTAAAACTAGCAAAAACACCAGTACAACTGAAATCAGCCTCTTTTTCATCTTAACAGCTTAAACAATAGCTTAATTATCTTCTCAAAGCTTTTATAGTTTTCGATAAAATAATCATGGTTGACCAGCTCCCCATAATAATCTAAGCGGTTCCGAAGAAAACTCATTTGAGAGATGACATTAACCTCAGCTTCGTAAATAGGATATTCTTTAAGAAAAAAAGTAAATAAGCATTGGTGGTTCTTACAGCGCATCCCTTTTCTAAGCATAAAAGCAACTAATAATTCTTTGATGATTTCATAATAATTCTCAAAAATAAAGCTTACATTACTCTCTGTAACTTGAATGCCCGAAACAAATATCTGCCTTTTTTCAGCTGTTTCCAAGATAGATTCAAATTTTTCGGAGTCGAAACTAACTTTCCGGACAAACTTATCCAAACATTCTTCCCAAAGCATTAAATCTTTCATTTGTTTGTGATACCCCACTGCTTGCGGTAATTGGGTTTTGTTTGTGTGGGGTGAACAAACATTGAAAACTCTCGGTGCAGTTGACAGATACCCCGTCCATTGAAGCGATTGGAAGTTTTCATTTTATAGTGAAGTATCCTTTTAACTTAATCCCGTTTACTACATTATTGAGCAAATGATTCGGCAATGAAGTAATCTTGGGCTTAGTAAATAATTGCACTTTATGACGCAATTTCTTTTCGAATGGTGCAAGATTCAATTTTTTCTCTTTAGCGCACTCCACAAAAAGGTCAATATCACTTCCCGAAACAGATTCGCCTTTCCTAAAGCTGCCAAATAAGATTATTGATGAAGCTGCTAATTCACCGTCTAAATAGTCAATCAGCCCGCTTTTGGCAATCTTTTCAAGATAATAATCGGTTTTAATCAGACGATTCTGCCAGTTATCAATCCACTTGCTTTCTTTTGAGATTAAATTCTCATCCCTCAACAAAACTAGATAATACTGAACTGTTGAACGGCTTAGCTTTAGTTGTTTGGCCAACTCCCTAACTGTAAAATGTTGGCTTGGGTTCTCGAAAAAAAACTCTTTTAATTTCTGTCCAGCAATTATGGACTTATGTCCAATTTTCTTAGACTGGCGGTTATTTTTTTTAGACATATTTAATTCCCCACCACATTCTCTCTATCCCACCAGCTCATACCAGCACGATTAGCCGGATTAAACTCGACCTGCGGGTCTCCTAATATCAAACCAAGTGGCGTGGAAATACTTTCTTGGTTTGATATCCCCCATAGAAAACACTTCACCGAACCCCAGAAACCGGCACAATTATTGGGAGTGTCAGAAGCAGCATAAACTAAAGTAGAACTAATCAAAACAAACAGTACAACTAACATCACCGCTTTTTTCATATCTTTAGGGAGAGTATTGTTTAACGGTTTTTAAGCCTTTCTTCTACTTCTGAGGTTAAAAATCGAATAATGTGGACTATCTCCAATTTATTCCCTTTAATATAAGCTGGATTTACAAACAAACCTTCGTAATCAATGGCGTTGCGAACACTTTTAAGCTCATAAATTACCTGAGCTTCATACTCCATCGCCGGATAATTTTTCCTAAAAAAAGCAATTAAGCATTCATGATTGTCTGATTTAAGCTCAGAAGTAAGAAGCAGAGCAGTTAACAACTCTTTAATTATCTCATAAAGCCCTTCTGCAATAATAGAAGCAGTTTCTTCGTCAAGCTCAATCTTTTCCACCACTTTAAGACGAGCTCGGCACAGCTTCAGCATTGACTTGACCTTATCTTCATCATAGCTTACTCTACGTATATGTTCACCACTACATTCCTCCCAACCCATTGGCTCACGTTTCATTTTAATTTAACATATCCTTTTAGCTTATACCCATTAATTATGTTGTTGAACAATTCCGAACTCAATTGATGGTAATTTTCCTTTATGAGGATATTTATCTTTCGTTTTAACTTCTGTTCATACTTTATTACGTCCACTTGTTTCTCTGAAGAAAGCACAAAGAGGTCTATATCACTCTTCTGGACGTACTCTCCTTTCGCTCCGCTCCCAAACAGAATAATTACTTGTGGACGTAATAATTTGTCCAAAAAATCAATTAGCCCACTATGGTAAATTTTCTCGATTAAGCTCTCCCTTTTTCTAAATTTATACCAAAAATTAATCTCATCCGAGACATAAACCGAATAAGGCGTTTTCTTCTTTTTCTTAACCAACCCCGCGTTAAGCAATTCTTTGATTTCTCGGTGTAAAGTGCTCTTAGGGATTTTTGTGATTCGTGCTAGCTCTCTGAGGTGAAACTCTTTCTGGGGAAAATTATAAAAAAGTTCAGCTAAAGTGTCCGCTTTTTGGACCATTTGTCCCATTTTTAGACCACCAGCGCACTTCTATCCCACCAGCTCATCCCAGCTCTATTATCGGGATTTCCCCACAGAAAACACTTCACCGAACCCCAGAAGCCAGCACAATTATCGGGAGTGTCAGAAGCAGCGAAAGTAATTGAACTCAAAACTACTAAAAACACCCCCAATACCATTATCGGCTTCTGTTTCATGTTAGCAAATGAGAGTTTTATATTCAATTATCCTGCAATTGCAGACTGAGGAGCAATTGATGCTTCAACGGATGAAGCTACCTCTTCCACTGGAGCATAATCTTTTCCACCGGTTAACTCATCGGCGTCGATGCTTTCGGCCATCTTGCAGTAAGGAGAACCGGTAACGTCTGGACGGTTCTTGAATGCATCCACAATGGAATTTATTATGCTTACGCCTTTATTTATGCCCGTAGTCAATTTACATGCCGTTAAAGCTCCTTCCGACCCAGGCGTCCAACATAAAGTGCCGCAAGCAACGATTTCAGTTAGGGTAATCATTCCCAGCGGTGAAGTAAATGCCGATTTTATCAATCGTCCTATCTGCCCTAATGCTCCAACAAAAGGGATAAAGTCTATCAAAGGGCCAGCCCAAAACTCGCACATCTGTAAATCATATAATTTATCGCAGGAGTCTATGGTGGCAATTCCTTGCGGAACTTCACGTCCGTAACAAACGATTTTACGGCATTGGATTTCACGGGCTTTTTCGATATTGAATACAATTCCGGGGAGACATAAGCCCAAAGTAGAAATATACATATTATCATACAAAGATTTAGCCGGAATTCCCAACAGATTTCTACCGGTTAGGTCGTTATAAGTTCTTAACACCCCTTTCTGGTAATCACCATACAATCCTAAATTCCAGTCAGTGTTCGGGTTGCAATTTAAAATCTGCACCGGCACTTGGATATATTGGACAAATGACCACCAGCTTGTCTGTGCACCCTGTAATCCGGCACAACCTCCTCGAAGTGCTAACCCTAATTTTGCAGCAAATCCAGTGGCAGTCGCCACATCCGCCGAAGCCCTAAAACTATCGGAAGTCAGATCAATAATTTCGCTTATCGAAGTAATTACACTCAATATATTTCCAATATAATTTAACCATCTGAATATTTCATTCAAATAATGCAGCACATTTGCCGTCTTCATGAACGCAGAATTTCTTACATCTTTCACCTTATCCGCCAGGTTCTCATCTACTGCTCCTAACTTCGAAAATCCAAATGGAACTGATACAATCACATCCTGTGTCTCTGCTGCTGCCAACGCATCTTTGCCAACCTGAGAATAAATCTTGAACTTACAGGTATACTTCGCTTCTACGGTAGATATCTCAGCTTTTTTGGACAGCCCAAATAAACCTCTGCCTTCAAACGGAGAGAATTCCATAGTAAACATAGTCGTTACCGGAGATGCCGCTCCATCAGCCATACTGCCCCCATACATTACTGCACGAGAAATATCTGGAGCAGGCTCTTCACCTTCTTTAGCACAGCTGTTAGGTATCAATTCTACCGAAAGAACTTTAGTACTAGGATGAGAGGTTTTAAATCGGATTTCCAACGGCATTCTGGTATAAGCTACTTTAGTCGCATCCAAATCTACAAACTCAATACGAGGAGAAACTTTATCCACTTCCCAATAATCCGGAGCATCTTCCACACTCAATCCCAGCAAATCAAATTCATATGTGCCTTCCTGAGCCTTAGTCTCCATATTTTTAGCTGATTCTGGCCAAGTATCAGCTATATTACCTGCAGTATCCGTAACTGCCACTTCCAGCTTTACATTTTTCTCCGGACCGGATTTTATCGCTTCCGTTTCAATTTCACATAACCAGCCAGTGCTCTCATTATTTCTCTGGCATAACTGTTCGGCATCAAATACTTGCCAGCCGGAGCCTAGCTCACGAGTATATGGTCCTTCCGGAAATTTAGTTTCCGCATCCATCACGATATCATTCAGATTAACCAGAATAAACACGCCGCTGCTTTCAGCAATAGTAGTCTTAATCTTAATCTTATCATTAGATTGGAAATAATCCTTATCCCCAATATCAGACGTCCCATAAAATTCCAGCTTCTCTACTTTAGGTGGAGAATTATCA
>CAZIUU010000049.1:4810-7815 GCA_964542815.1 uncultured Methanosarcinales archaeon
TACTTTATCCTCAAACTTGGATAAGCCAACTCTCAGCACCCCTCCAGAGCTAAGCGAAGCGCCAAAGTCCCAATAACAATCAAAAGTAGATTCGGTCTGGTTACAAAAGGTGGGCTGCTCATATTGGGATTTTCCTAATGCGCCCATATTAGCACGTATGCCTTCAGGAGTAATCCCTGCGCCTTGCTCATTAACTTTTAAGAGCAACCGATTCTCTCCAGTAACTCCTTTCATCTTCACATAACTCTTGCCCTCAAACTGCCGTTCCGTTCCAAAGAATGATATTTCGGGAGCAGAAGTATCTTCCACTAAATCTGTATTCAATGTTTCTTCGACAGTATTTTCATATTCATCTTGGGCAATAACTTTCAATGTTATCGTCCCAGTAGGATGCACTTCAATATTATTCCACTCGCAGTGCCACAGTTTATCTACCTCATCATCAAGAGAGCAGGAAGCTTCTTCTCCATTTAATTCTGCCTGTTCGGAATAAGCAGTTACAACCGGAGTAGTCGTTTCCAGCACATCTAATTTAATATCGGTCTGCACATTATACGGACCGATAAACTTGCCCAAAGAGGTAAAGTTCAACGTATCCTTAACTAACACTGGAGCTACAAAATCGGTTTTTAACGTAGCCAGAGGCAAATTAACTGATTTATGCCCCAGCCAATCTTCAGCAGAAACTTTAATGTGGCGAGTGCCTTCTCCTTCCAACTGCGCCTGCAACTTTCCACCAAATTTTGTATCGTCTTTGAATATGTAATTTGCAGTGTGATCTTCCAATTTAAAATCAGTAATGCTTTGTAATATAGTATTGGAATCAGCATCAATAATGTCTACCTGTTTCAAACCAACTGATGGAACTCCTTGTTTTTTATCATTAACCGTGAAATCGATGATTACGTCTCCTTTCTCCTGCTTGGCACTCAAAGAAGTAATAGTCGGAGCAGAACCATCCGCGCGGATATAATCTCCCCATTGAGCTGAATCCGGCACTCCAAAGTTATCCAAAAAGTCGTACACCACATTAAACTTGTATTCTGCTTCTTTTATTCCATCAGTTAACGGACTGACATACTGGCAAGTTTGGCCTAAAGTTCCTCCGGAACACGAAGTAAAAGCCGCTTCATTATCATTAATCTTCAACTTAACTTTCTGCGGGTCAATGGTAGTATCATTCACTCCGGTTATCAACGCTTCAACGGTCCACACATCTCCTTGCGCATCAAGATACGTATCAATCCCAGCAGTACCGGAATTCTTGGTTATCTTTACACCAATACTGGCTAAAGCATCGGCAGAATAAAACGGCATACTGATAACTAAAGCGATAATGAACAGTCCGATGAAACTCCATGATTTTTGTGTGTTGGCCATTTTTTATTTTTTTATTTGTAAGTTGGAATTAAAGTATTATACACCTTCGGTTGTTTAGATAAATTTTCGATATTAGCTGCTGCTTGGGTGCTTTCCATTACCCGCCCATTAATTTTAATTTTCTCATCAACACATACATCAAATAAGCACCCTACAAACGGAAGACAGGTATAGCCACCGCATTGTTTATCCACACTTTCAAACGTTTCCGGAGTAGATAAAATATCCTGAGTCAACACATAAAAAGTGATGTCACGGGCAGTATACAAATCTTCAGGTGTAATTGTTATGTATGTTTCTGGAACATCAAATCCCACTCCACCGCTCATGAATTGATCCATCTTAGTTTCTTCTATATCATAACAGGTTTCTTTAGTCCAGTCAGTTACTACAAAATTCATCTCAAAACGATTGCATCTTTTTTCTTTAGCAATCTTTAATTCTTTATTCATAAAAGAAGTTCCGGTAATTTTATACACTCCTGGGACTAAGCGAATCTCAGCAGTTTCGTTCCCACTCACCTTAAACGAAGCAGAGAAAGGATCACTCTTCAACCGGGGGTTAATATCGCCCACTCTTTCGAGCATGAGCATTGCTTCCTCTTCCGGAGCCAGCGGCTTAGCTTTATTCATAAAGTAAAACTCATGCTTCTTGCTTTTGCTTCCTTCTACATTTAAGTCATATACTTTTTCTCCAGATTCAAACAATCCCTGCTCCTGATTAAAGAAACACCTTCTCTGACCGGATTCACATTCAATGTCTTTGTAAGGGATTGGAGAAATATATGCCCCCGTACCTACACCGCCTAAAGTATACTTACAACTTAACGGAGTAACACACTCTTTCAACTCCTTCTTCTTCACCGTAACATTTATCGTCTTAATTCGATGCAGTTCAATAACTTTAGCCGGTTGTATTCCTTTTACTGCATACCCAATTAATGCCGTGCTGTTCTTGAGTTTGTAAGTATCAATAGGATAAAAGTCGGTAAGATAATCTGTTTTTATCAAACTAAGCGTTCCTCCGTAAACCGCAGGATAATTATCTTCAAATTTTCCTTCTTTATCGGTAATTCCCATATCGCAGTCTATCTGTTCGGGGATGGAGAAGCCAATCTTTACCATCTCAATCGGCTCTTTAGAGAAACTATCGACAACTACTGTTTTTAATAATCCGGTCTGCTGGTGTTCCTCACCGCACGCTAAGGGAGAAATTTGTTTCGGATAAAATTCTGGAGTAATATTGGGTACTGCCGGAGCATTATTGCGGATATTCCCTTCTAATGCAAATACAAAACTATATCCGGCGCCGTCAAAGGCATATTTGTCTTTTAGCGTAACTAAAGTAGGAAAAGAAGCATCATAATGAGTTTCATAACGCTGATAATTAAAATCAAGCACACCAAAAGCAGAGATGTGCTGGCTCTCCGGCTTGATTATGCCATCTTCGCTATTGGCTTTAAAATAGGGCTGCCAGCCAAAATAGTCAAAACTTACATCTAAATCATCTGCTCCGGTAAGCGTAAGCACGGCATTGTCAACAACTCTCTGCGCCAGAATATTTCCTTCCGGAAAAGTAGCTTGATAGAAATTGCTGCTACCCAAGAACCGCAGCATAGGGATATA
>CAZIUU010000050.1:0-378 GCA_964542815.1 uncultured Methanosarcinales archaeon
TCTTTATTAATATGAATTAATTTGTGGTCACTTTTATAAGTAAGATTAGTACCTGTAGCATTCAGCTGGTAAGTAAATTCTTCTCCTACGATCCCAAATTGTTCTCCTATGGGCTGGAGGTCAATTTCCTTATCCAGCTCACTGAACCAGTCGTACCTAGAAGCATATTGCACCTGAAGAGGCTGGCCTTTGAGCTTAACTTCGTCGAAGATTAAAGCAGTGATTACCTCATCATTTTGGAAGTGCAGTTCAAATTTATAATTGTTTTGAATGGAGTCTTCCGTAAGATATTCCAACATTACTTCGTTAGGTTCAAGTGCTTGATTCTCGCTGATTCCTTCTATAACATCCGTCACTTTCTGCAGCGACACTTTAACC
>CAZIUU010000050.1:406-7609 GCA_964542815.1 uncultured Methanosarcinales archaeon
TTCAAAAGTGTTAAGCTCAGTTTGAGTATCTCCTACTGAAATTTTAAGCGGCATCTCTACTTTTGCTGTCACGCTTTTCTCATTAATGGTAACTTCCGGAATATTGCTTCCCGTTTCTACTCTAATCCCATCAAATAACTTAAAATCACCCACACACAGTCGGAGATTATCGTAAATATAGGACTCTAATTCTTTTTTAACCGTTTCTGAGGTAGGATGTAAGTCATCACCGAGGTAAAAATGGTATGGAACTTTCCAGCTCTCGTAGAAAGTAATCATGGTGGGGGTATAAAATCCACCGTTTAGCAATACGGCTTCAATCCCTTCTTCCAATGTCTTTTTTAGGCAATTATCTACAAAACTTTTTATTGCAGCGGTATCATCATTGGCAGTTACTTTTGTTTGGGACAAGCTTTCTGTGATTACAGTGCTAGTTAAGAAAAACACTCCGACTACAATAAACAATACCAAAACTCCTACAATTATAAAAACAGTTATCTGTCCTTTCATCCCTCTTTTTATCTCCTTAACAATTATAGACAAAACAAGAGTCCCATATAAATCTTTTCTCCCAAAAGTTTATAAGTCAGCGTTTACTTTAGAGGCACTATGGGAATCTTATTCAAGACTTATCAAGGAAAGCATCAGCTGCATGTATGCCGAGAAACATGGACTGCTAAAAATAAAGCAGAGATGGAAGAGATACTCAAGCTGTTTTCTAAGAAAGAAGTAGTTAAAGCCAAAATAACTCCGATAGATAATGCGATTGATTTAGAGCTTAATGCGATGATAATTGATTGTAAAAATATAGAAGACCTCAAACATAAATTTGGGGTTCTGGCAGAAATGAAAGAGAAATATCAAAAGATTATGCCGCAATCTGCATTTCAGAAGCCGAAGGTTGAGCATAAAAAGTAAAAAATAGATTATTTATCTTTTCTTCAACGCTTCCACAATCAACGGAGTAACATCAATTCTATTTGAAGGATGCTCGATACAATTTGTGGTAACCACTCCGTTAACTCCGGCTTTTTTCAGCTTATCCGTAGCATTTTCTACCAATAATCCGTGCACACCTAAAGCATAAATCTTTTTTGCGCCTTTCTTTTTGGCATCTTTAGCCGCTTCAGCAATAGTGTGTCCGGTGCTGATGATATCATCCACGATAATTACATTTTTTCCTCGAATATCTACCGGATGGATCATCTTAACTTCTACATGCCGGGAAGAGAAGCGAGTTTTCTTCAGCACCGTAGCTTGGACGTTGATGTGCTTAGCAATATCTTCTGCCCATTGGAATGATTCCCAATCCGGACCGATAATTACTTCTTTAGAAAAATGTTTCTTAATGTATTCTGCAATCAATGGATTGGCGGTAAGTTTAATCGCAGGAATCTTGAAAATCTCTTTAAGTGATTTGTAGCGGTGCAAGTGCGGGTCAATAGTGATCAACTTACCAATGGAATTGTTGAGTAATTTAGCCATAACTCGGCTGGAAATACATTCTCCGGCATTAAAGCGTTTATCCTGCCGCATATAGCCTAAGTACGGAGCGACGAGAGTTACTTTCTTTGCACCCAAATCTTTAGCCGTTTCTGCCGCGAAAACTACATCAAATAATGATTGATCGGGATGCGGCTGGAATGATTGGACAATAACTACTTCATGTCCTTTTACGTCGCAGTTAAATTTGAGGTATAAATCGCCATCAGGAAAGGAAGCGATAGTTAACGGAGAGAACTTAGCGTTAAGTCTTTTAGCTAATTTTTGGGCTATTTGAGTGGAATTTCCACAGGTTGTAATAATCATGTTCTATCACCTCTATTTTAAATGTGGGTTATATGTTAAAAACCCGAATTACTCTTCTTTTAATAATGCAATTTCAATTACTGTTTTGACTAATAAATCAACACCCACCACTATCCAATCATGCATAACAAACGTCTTATTATACACATTAACAAAAAGTAAGTATAATAAAGCTAGTGAGGAAATTATTAATGACACTGCCTGTAACTGTTGTCTTCTCATTTTACAACTGCCACTATAATCATGATAACTGTAAACAGGATTGCTAATATTCCTAAGATTAAAGCCACAGTTCCGATATCTATCTTGTTTTTTTTGACCATTTCATTATCCCTCTTTTCGTCTAAACGACTATGATATCTTTACAGTTAAATAAGAAAACTTTATAAAGCCTTTGCTTATTTTTCAGAAACATAATGAAAAGAAGCTCACGCAGATGGAAGAAAAAAGGGCAGATGCGCTGGAAATGGCAACGCAAGAAGATTAAGAAAGCCAAGCGCAGAAGAAAGCTCCAGGCAACATAAGTAATTCTTAGAGTAATTTAATTTATGATTCTTTTAATTGTAACTTTTAACTTTTACAAAATCTCTTAAATCTTTTAATCCTTGCTAACATCAAAACAGTACAACTTCTCAGTTCTCAACAACCTTTAAATAGAAGTTAGGTTTCGTTCAGCAGATGAAAATCAAGATTTATACCACCGAAATTTGCCCTGAATGTAAAGTGGTTAAGAGCTACTTAAAGGCGATGAATATTGACTTTGACGAAGTTTTGGTTAACACTCCTGAACTGGTAGAACAGGTTATCAGCTTGACTGGTCAGCGCAGAGTTCCAGTCATCCAGACTGACAGCGATGTGATTGTTGGGTTTAATCAGGATAAGATTAAGTCGTTAGCGTTTTGATTATTCACTTTAGTTTTTCTTTACTTTTTCTTACCCTTACCTTCTCATCACAATCAAAGCATAAATCGCCAGTAGAAATATCAATATTCCTCCCAGAACATACAATGCGGTCTCACGTTTGCTGGTTTTGCTTTCTTTCAAGCCAGTGGTCCAGTTTACCGGAGTAGCCGAGGCCTGGGCCGCAGTTCCAGATGCAGTAACTGGCGCAGTAGAAGTAACCACTGTTTCTTCTACAGTTTGAGTTGTTTCTGGAGCGGTTGCAGAGGAGGTATCAGTAGTGGTAGTGCTTTCTGTAGTGGTGGCAGAAGCAGTAACATCAGTTGTATTTGTTATACAAACACTGCACGAGCCACCGCAATCAATCGCGGCCTCATCTCCATTCTTAACCCCATCACTGCAGGATGTTACCGTAAAATTGTACGTATAATTCTTAGCATGAGTCAGATTATAATTATCAATTGCTTCAATAGTAAATGAGCTGTTCCCGGAACTTAAATTGCTGATATTCCATACATAAGTGTTATTTGCTGAACTAATCGCAGTTATAACCGTAACATTATGATATAGTTTAACCGAGGATAGATTGGAATAATCAAATAAAGTAGCGTTGACTAATTGGATTTTATCTTTACCCAGATGCATCGTAGAAGAATAACTAATTGAAGTAATGGTGGGGACTTGAGTGTCATTTACAATAATAGATAAATTAAGAATTACTGAAGTGGAATTATTTGAAATATTTAACGTAACATTATAATTTCCCGTAACATTATATTGTTTGTCAGTGGATAAGCTGGTAGCATTAGTTCCATCTCCAAAGCCCCACAAATAAGTTAAGTTTCCGGTAATATTAGTGGTGGCATTAAACAAAGTGGTCTTTCCAACTTCTATCACTGTCCCATTAGCTGGAGAAACAATACTGCTTAATGAAGATGCATTTGTAGCAATATTTGTAGTATTAATGTAAATCACGCTTACGTTAAAAATTCCCGAAGTGTTAACATTCCTAGCTAAGTCATACGCGTATGCTTGGAAATAAAGCGTAGTATTTGCGCTAAAAGTATTAGCAATTAGTGTATAATTGAATAAGCTGTCATTATGCTGGCTCATGGAGTAATTGCTCCAGTTGCCACTGTAATTAAAACTGAATATAACCCCTGATAAGTTCAGGTTCAAATCGCTCACATTAGCTTGGAAAATGATGCTCTCATTGGAGTATAATATCGCAGTAGTGTAATTTAAGTTTAAAATAGATGGGCTGGTAGTATCTATTATTACTGTATACCTGGTACTGCTATTTCCTCCAAGAGTATCATTAGCGCTGATGATAATGGTATAATTACCCTCATTTAAGCTGTTATTTTGTTCTGATGGGACAGCATTGACATTGAAAGGATTATTCCCAGATACATTTATTTGGTGGCTAATAGAATAATTTACCACATCCAAGTTCCCACTGGAATAGTTAACTGCAGTTGTGCCAGAACTGTTGACAAAGCTGTAAACTAAACTTGAAATATTAGCCAAACTAGAATTTGTGGTGTTTAACGAAACATTCAGTAAGAATGAAGCTTGATGATAAGTGTTATTTGCCGGAGAAGCGACCGCCAAAATTATCCCTGTGGTTGAGGCGATAGTATAATTAATCGTTACAGTTCTAATTACAGTATACGCCCCGGTTAAGCTGTCATTTCCATAAACACGATAAGTATACGTTCCATTGTTCAATCCAGTTAGGTTGTAGTAAAAGTTGGTTGAAGAATAATTAGTCAGGGTGTAATTTAAAGTAATGGTGCTGGAATTGGTCCATTCCAATCTAGCCGAAGATAACGGTACATCCGAGGTAACATTTATCCACCAGCTATTTACAGAAATAACACTTCCATTAGCACTCATCCCGAGGGTAAAATTAATAATTGGCTTAACTGCGGCTAGTACATCTATCCTGGAATAATTCAATCCTGAGCCGGAAGCACCTTCAACTAACTTTCCCGTTACTGAAAACTTGCTTAACAGCTGTGCTGGTGTGGGATTAATCCCATATACTGTTCTCCAATATTCTCTGAATAAAGCAGCCGCACCCGCAGCATGGGGAGTTGCCATAGAAGTTCCGCTTAATGAAGTCCAGCCACCACCCAACGTAGCAGAGTCAATATTCGTTCCAGGTACCAGCAATTTCAACAGGTTTCCACGATTATAGATTATGGCATCATTTCCATCGGTTGCTCCGACAGGAATGGCGTACTGCACACAAGCAGGGTTAGCTATCCCGTCAGTCCATCCATAATTTCCTGCAGCGATGAACACGGATATATTTTTAGTATAAGCTGCTGCTACTGCACTGGCAGTTAAATCACCATTACAATAACTTTGATAATGCACACAACTTCCACCACTGCATCCTAAACTCATACTTATAATGGAAATATTGTACTTTCCTGCATTCTGTATGCACCAATCCATTCCAGCTACTACATCTGAAGAATGCCCTCCACCGGCGGAACTTAATGCTTTAATCGCAATTAAACCTGCACCGGGAGCTACACCGGTGTAAGTGTTGTTTGCGGAAGCAGCAATCCCAGCTACATGAGTTCCATGGCCATGGTCATCTTTGGGATTAGCGTCATTATTATAAGTGTCCCATCCTCCAATAACTTTAGGGCAGGAACTCCAGTTCATAGTGGTATTGGTGGTACCGTTAATAATTTGGTCAATATAAAATCCATAATCCGTAACTGAGCCATCGCTGACTAAGCGCACGTAAATGGTATCTCCAATTCCATGAGGAGTCCAGACATCAACATCGCTTTCCTTGTAGATGGCGAGAGTGTTATTGTTCTGGTCGTAAATATAAATCCTATCAGTAGTGTCCCCTCCATCGGGTATCGTTTCTAAAGAAAAGTTAGCAAAGTGAACAGCTATGTCAGTGTATCCGGAAACATTAATTTTCCAGGTGTAATCTGTACTATCGGCATAAGAGTGAGCTGATTCTATCGGTGCAGTTAAATTTTCTATGGTTCCGCTAAGTTGATAGGTTACAGGGTTACAACCCCCTAAAGCAGGATGAGTGTAATCTATTCCGGTGTCTACGATGCAGATAGTTTCTCCAGAGCCGTCGATAGAATTGTTGTTTATGGAAAGGTTCCACACCAGAGTTGCGTTTATTCTGGGGACACTTTGGTCTAAGTTAACTTCAACAGGGTAATCCAGCAGGATACGTTTGACATTACTATTCTTGGTTAATTCAACTAATGCTTCAGCATTTTTTACTTCTCCCGCAAAAGCGTTTACAGTATCAAATTCTTGAGTTATTTCAAAATCAGTATTTTCAAAGGGTTCATTGATTTCTTCCATAGTTGATACTTGCACTTCGCTTCCTAAATCCGCAATTACTTCTTGTTGTGCTTCTTGGATAGCTTCTTTACGTTGTTCCAAGTTAACTGAAGTGGTTTCTACTGTATCTTCTAACACAACTACTATTTTTGGCTCATTGTTACCTGATTGTATTTCTTGGACCAATTCAGGAGATAATTTATCTGTACTGACTTTAGTTCCACCATCAAAAACAACAAATCCTACCAAAGAATTATTCTCATTGTTGTTAACATAATTGAAATAGAAAGTATAACCAAATAAAGCGGTAACTAGCAGTAAACCTACCAGTATCTTCATATGCACCCAATTAACTTCGTAGTCCATCTCTTTTTTTCAGGAATAAGTAAAGAGAGTGAATATATAAAGGTTTGCCGAAAGTTTAGCGTAAATAAAAGTTAATTTACGGGAAGGGATACCCATTTTTTCTTTTCTTGCTAATCTTTTTCTTTCTTTGATGCAGTTTTATCCAAGTTGGTACGATAAAGAATAAGATAAGGATTGATACAAAGATTAAAACATATTTCCAATAATTCCATTTGATTATTTTTTCCCAAGAGAACCGGCTCTTGCTTACTATGCTTAACGTTTCATTTATTTCTGAGAGGGTTGGTTTTTCTCCAACCGAGGTGATGTTAGTTACGTTAGCTACAGTAGAAGTTTTATTTAGCTTATCTCCAACAGCAGTAATCTTTCCTGGCATTAGTTCATGAATTTTAAGGATAGTCATGTTGGCTTTAACTGTAGTTGTATCTACTTCGTTTAATCTTGCGGTTAGGTCATAATAGTTATCATCATCTAACTCAAATTTCATCTCTTCTCCCAGAGACAATAATGCGTGATAAACTTTACTCATTACCGTAAAACTAGCGGAAACCGAGGTCATACTGTCAAGGGTAAGGTAATGTGCTTCGCTGCCGATAGTAAATTTCATCTTATCGTTTTTACCCAAAGTGGTGGTATATCCGGTGTTAAGTTGGGTATCGCTTACAATATAAGTGGTTGCTCCTCCAGTTCCACCGCCACCACCCCCACCACCGCCCCCGCCAGAGGAAGAGCTGGAGGAACTGCTGCAAGCCGTGCACGAACCGCCACAGTCACCTCCGGTTTCGTCCCCAC
>CAZIUU010000051.1:0-6497 GCA_964542815.1 uncultured Methanosarcinales archaeon
GAAATGAACTGATTGCGGATATGTTCCATGAAGTTCATTTTGTAGAAAAGTGGGGAAGGGGCATTAGTTTGATTTTATCCAAAGAGCCCGATGCAGAATTTGAGGTAGTGGGTGGCATTTTTATCACTAGATTTAGGAGGAGAGTTGAGGGGGTAGAAGGGTTGGTAGATGGGGTGGTAGAAGGGTTAGTAGAAAATCAGCAGAAGATGCTTAGAATGATAGCCAGAAATTCACACATCTCTAAGAGGGAAATGGCTGAGAAAATAGGAATAAGCACGACTGCTATTGATAAGAATATAGAGACGTTGAAGAAAAAAGGGCTGTTGAAAAGAGTTGGTGGGGCGAAGGGGGGATATTGGGAATTATCTTTGTCTAATTAAAATGGGCCTTCAATTCAAAGAAATCGTTGTAAAGAAAGAAATTTCCATTAAAGACCTAACTGGAAAGATTCTGGCAGTTGATGCTATGAACTTATTATATCAATTTCTTACCACTATAAGAGCTCCAGACGGTTCTCCTTTAACCGATAAAAACGGCAAAGTAACTTCACATTTAATCGGATTATTTTACCGTACTACTTCATTGATGGAATCAGGGCTGAAATTAGCATTTGTGTTTGATGGAAAAGCTCCGGAAATCAAGCAGAAGACGTGGGAAAAGAGAACTCAAATAAAAGCTGAAGCCTCTCTTAAACTAAAAGAAGCAGAAGAAGCTGGAAAAGTAGAAGACATGCGCAAATTTGCTTCCCGAACCGCAATCTTAACTCCGGAAATGAAAGAAGAGGCCCAAAAATTGCTTTATGCATTAGGGCTTCCGGTAATACAGGCGCCTTCCGAAGGGGAAGCGCAGACTGCCTATATGGTAAAGTCAGGAAGAGCATATGCTTCCATATCGCAAGATTATGATAATTTAATCTTCGGCTGTCCGCTTTTAATTAGAAATCTTTCCCTTGAAGGGAAACGCAAGAAAGCAGGAAAATTTGCCTATGAAACGGTAAAACCGGAAATGCTGTTATTGCCAGAAGTATTAACCAACCTAAAGTTGGATATTGACCAATTAATTGTGCTGGCCATTTTAGTGGGAACAGATTACAATCCCGGCGGAATCAAAGGCATCGGTCCTAAGAAAGGGTTGAAGCTATTGCATCAGCATGGGCATGAGTTTGAGAAAATATTTGCTGAAGTAGAATGGGATAAACATTATCCTGAACTAACCTGGAATGAAATATTTGATACGATTAAGCATATTCCGGTAACGGATGATTATAAGTTAGATTGGAATAAAGTTGACGAGAAAGAAGTGTTGAATTTATTGGTAGAAGAGCATGGTTTTGGCGAAGAGCGAGTAAAAGAAAGGTTGGAGAAGCTGAAATCCAGCAGTACTCAGTCAGGGCAGAAAGGATTAAGCAGTTTTTGGTGAGAGACAGATAAAGAGCTGGTTGCCTTTGTCGTGTGATTGGTAAATTAAACTTTAATTTTCTTACCTTTCGAAACTCGCTAATATGAAACCACCTCACTCGGTTGCTCGAATCAAAGCAAATCGTAATCGAGCACCAAGTGCAGGTCGTCATCGTTTTGGATTGTAAGTACAAATAATAGGGTTACCTCGTTGGCCATTTGGCGATGGTTTCATATTAGCCTTAACACTAGAAATCTTTTTATACTTCAACCTTTATCTTATGTTTTTTAATGAAAGATGTAATTTCTATGCAAGATTTTTCCAAGCAGGAAATACTCGCCATCCTGGACGCTGCTGATGAGGTTAAGAAAGCGGTACATGAACCCAAATCTGCCTTAGCATTCCGGGAAAAATATGGAAGAGATATCAACACCATTCTAGAAGGGATTAAAGTTGCCTGTTTGTTCGGAGAAAAAAGCACCAGAACTAATTATTCTTTCCGTGTGGCTGCCGGATCTGCTGGCGCTTACGTAGATGGGTTCTCTTCTAAAGATGATACCTCTTTAGCTAAAGGGGAAACGTGGGGAGAGACGTTTGCCATGTTCGGTGGCTGGGGTTATGATGCTATTATCATGCGCACCACTGAAGAAGGGTTGCCTAAATGGATTGATGAATATCTTACTAATGCTCATCAGCAGTTGAAACAGCAGCACGAGCTGATAGATTTGCCTTTGGCTTATCGCAAACCCCTCATACTCAATGGTGGCGATGGAAAAAACCAGCATCCTACTCAATGTTTCTTAGATTTGTATACGTTACGGGAATTAGCCCGAGCTGGAGGAAAAGAATTAGATGGGTTAGAATTAGCCTTGCTCAATGATTTAAAATATAGTCGAGTGATTGGCTCATTGATGTCCGTAGCGCATTTATTTGATTGGAAATTACATTTAGCCCATGCAGACCGTTTTGGCCCTCAGCCTCATCGCTTAGAAGAACTGTTGCGTAGAGGTGTTTCTGTAACTGATTACGGACCTGACTTTAAAGAGGCCATGACCGGAAAGTTTGCGGCAATTCAATCTAGACCGCAGAAAGAACGAGTAGGTAAAGGAGAAGATTTTGCTGAAATAAAAAAAATCGGTCAGATAACTCGGGAGCTGTATGATTCATTGGGAAAACAAGCGCCTTATCTGCTTCATCCGCTTCCCATTGATGCTGAGGAATTTGAAGAGATTTCTGCTGACATGATTTTTCATCCCAAGAATATGATGCACCTGCAGGCGTCTAATGGAATTTATGTGCGCAAAGCTCTAATTGCTTTAGGTGTGGGAAGGATGGAGTTAGGATGCTCTGAACCAGATTTAACTGAAGAAAGAGGGGCAACTATCTACGATATCCCAAAAAGTACTTCTCCTAAAGAGATAGATAATCCGGCTTCAGGATTCATCCGTGGCGACGGGATAGTGTTAGACCATATTCCTGCCGGCTGGGGAAGAAGATTAGAAGGAATTATGGGGTTAGAGGGAGAAGGAATTTTCTTAGTCGGCTCTTACAATATGGCTGTTGTTCAAGGCAGAAAGCCGTGTAAAGATATGCTCAAGATTCATCAGCAGTATGAATTCTCTCCCGAACAGCTGCAGGCTTTAGCAGTAGTTGCTCCGGATATTACCATAACTGTAGTAGAAAATGGCGAAGTAACCCGAAAGTTCCGTCCGCTGTTGGGCAATTATATTAACGGAAGAGTCAAATGCGGCAATGACTCCTGTATCACCAATGTAAAAAAAGAGCACATAACTACGCAACATAAGATAGAAGAGATAAATGGAGAACGAGTCTTGACCTGCCATTATTGTGAGGTAACTGATACTATTCCTAAGATTTATCAGGAACAGAGATTTATTTATATACTAAACCGTAAATAGAATTATGCATGATTAGTTACGGTTTAGTTAAAGAAGGCTAACTGCCTTATAATATTACTGCGGTAATAATTAGGAGACCAGCAGGTCGAGTATATCAAGTGAGGTTGGGTAATTTTTCTCCGTAACCTTTATAAACACACTACGTTTTATTACGTAATATGGTAATTGGCAGAATAAGCAAAGGAACTTTAATGGACCAGATATACCTGCCCAAGTCCAGACCGCCGGGATTTGCTGTAGGCAGTTTGGTAGAGTTAATCCCTACATTAAAAGAGAAAGTTCCTTTTTACACTCATAGCCTACCTCACGTTGAGCCGATTAAAATTCAGATAATTAATGAAATCTTTAATTACTTTGAACATGTAGATAATGTAATTATCACCGGCTCTTTCTTAGAGAAAGGATTTAATTTTAGTGATATTGATGTTATTATAGTGGATGAGATTAAAGCTAACCAAAAGTGGGAAGAACATTTCTTAGAAGAGTTGGGAGTTAAAATTCATATCATCTGTATGGATAGAAATAGCTTGATTAAAGGATTAAGAACAGACCCTTTATTTCAGATGATGCTCAGCAAGTATATCTCTAAGAAAAGAGAATTGTTCAGAATTGGTTATGAATTTAATTATAAACAGTTAGACTTGCACTTGCATCACAGCCAAACTTTAATAGCTGGATTTGACTCGTTATCAGGTAAAGAAAAGTATAATCTTACTCGAAATCTGTTTGCGATAAAGCTGTTCCTGGATAAACAGAAAGTCAACATAGAACTGGTAGATTTAGCCATAGAACGTGCTTTTGGGAAAAGTACAGTAGAGAAACTAAAGAATAATTTGATGGAAAAGAAGAGCTTCCTGCCCAGATTTAAATCCATCTATGCTCAAACGTTAAAAACAATTATGACTCAGACCAAACATGCCTCAAAATAGAAATAAGTTAATTCAGTTACTAATTGGAAATTTAGTCAACGTGGTAGTTCATAAAGTTCTGGAAGAAGCAGTAACTGAAGAGATTATGAGAAATCATTATGATAAAGAGAGTTTGGTTAGTCTGGAAATTTCTAAAAAATATCGTGAGCAGATAAATCCTCTCCAAAGGACTTTGCCCGATGAAGATGTTGAAAATATTAAAACAGAAGTTTTAAAGAGAGCTAAAAAAGAGCTGATGTTTCGTGTTTCTAAAGGGTATACTGAGATTAAGTTAGAATTAATTGGAGAAGTATTGGATAAATTACTTGATGATTTAAAGATAAGTTAACTAACTCTTCTTAGAAACCTTTTTATTCTCCCTGCTAATACCTTGTTCATAATGTTATCCGCCACTACTGAATTAAAGCATGCACAAAAAGTAAAAGAATACTTGGTAAAGCACAATTTAGTTAATCTGGATTTCTTTCCGGTAAAAGAATTAGGCCGGATTTATTTTCCCATTCTAAAAAAAATTAAAGTTCCCGGAGCAGAAGTAGTAGATACCAAATTTTCTTTTCCGCAAAAACAGCACGATCCATCATTGGAAGAATTGCTAGGCAAAGTTCTCACCAAGATTGAATTAGAACTGCTGCCTCACAGCCAGGAAATCATCGGCAAGATCATGATTCTAGAAATTCCCTCAGAATTACAGCACAAAGAGAAGCAGATAGCTCAAGCTTTTCTTAAAGCCAATAAAACCATTGAAACCATAGTGAGAAAAAGCGAATTTCATTCCGGAGTATATCGAACCAGAAAAGTTAAAGTTCTGGCTGGAAAGAATACTAAAGAGACAATTCATGCGGAAAATGGAATAAAGATTAAATTAGATATAGAGCAAGCCTATTTCTCGGCCCGATTAGCACATGAACGGTTAAGAATAGCTCAGCAAGTTAAAGCTGGAGAAGAAGTGCTAGTAATGTTTTCAGGAGTAGCACCATATCCGTTGGTAATTGCCCGAAATTCTAAAGCTCGGATTATTTATGGCATCGAGATAAATCCGTCTGCGCACCAATATGCCTTACAGAATGTGGAGATGAACTGTTTTGGTCATCGCATCATTATTCATAATGGCGATGTGCGCCAAGTGGTGCCTCAACATTTCCGAGGAAAGAGGTTTGATCGAATAGTAATGCCCCTGCCTAAAACCGGAGAAGAGTTTTTGGATGTGGCTTTGCCGTTAGCAAAGAAGAAAGGGATGGTTCATCTGTATGCTTTTTTGACTGAAGCTGATATAAATCCGGAGAAAAAACGAATAATTGAATTATGTGCCAAGCGGGGATACGAAGTTAAGATTTTAGAAGCAGTAAAATGCGGGCAGTTCTCTCCGAAGCTGTTTAGAATATGTTTTGATATTAAAGTAGGTTGATTATTGAATGCTGCACGCTTACGATAAAGCTTTCCTACACAATTATCGTCCCTGCCATCTTGATAAACTTCTCTGCATTCCTTCTCATCGAATCAAAATCGTTTTTACTGAAATATGCTCCCCGGTACTCCGCTTTAGCTTTATTGCCAATGGCTTCGTGAAGAATACTGCGATAGTTAGAATATTCTGCTTTTATGAGACCTTTCTTGGTTAAATCCTCAAACAAGCGCGGGGCATCATCATGGCGCCTAGCAGTAGCGTTTAGAAATTTGTAAGTTAAAGCATCATTGTATCAAACGCATGAGATAATCGTAATAACGATGGAGCTATTTAATTTCAGCCAGTGTGTTTGATATTAGGAGACCGCTGTCGAGTATAGTTTTGATGATAGCATGTACAGCCATAGATACGGCTACCGCATACTTGTCATCTCCTCCAGAATCAAGATTAGCAACTAGGCTGGCTCCACTTAGCCAGATCTTTGCTTGCTCAAAATGGTGTTTTTCCATATAGCACCTCATGGTTTGATTTTACTGACCTCAAGAAGGGTAGATTTTTCTCAACGTGTACTTCTTTACTGCTCATAATAGTAGCAGATATGGTTCTGTTTACTTCTGAAGATAACTTAGAAGCAGCGTCAAGCAGTTTTAATTCTAATTCTTTATCGTGCTTTTTTATAATTACCAAGAGGTCAATATCACTGTCTGGGTTCATATTTCCACTTATGCTGGAGCCGCATTGGATAACAGCATTAACTTTAGCTGTTTTAATTATTTTTACAAATTTAATAGCCACTTCTTTAGCCGCAATCCTATCTAATTGAAACGTTCTTCTTAATTCTTTTAC
>CAZIUU010000052.1:0-1303 GCA_964542815.1 uncultured Methanosarcinales archaeon
ACCACCCCCACCACCGCCCCCGCCAGAGGAAGAGCTGGAGGAACTGCTGCAAGCACTGCACGAACCGCCACAGTCAGCTCCGGTTTCGTCTCCATTCTGGGTTCCATCTGAGCAGGAAGTTACGCTGAACTGGTAGATGGTAGAATTAAGGTGCGAAGCAGTAAAATTATCTGTATAATTGATGGTGAAGTTGTAAGTTCCTATAGTAAGGCTCCCGATACTCCAAGTGCAGTTCCAGGAAGTAAGCGCGACGGTGCAGCTCCGGTTAAGCAAAGTTCCGTTATAATTTAATGTGAAATTTAATATTCCGGAATAATCTTGGGTAGTCCCAGAGATGCTAAGAGTAGCTCCGTTCTGTTGGAGGTGCAGTTCAGTATCATAGGCCAAAATGGAAACATTGGGCGGTTTTGTGTCGTTAATGATTATGGTAATGTTGGTTAAGTTTGAACTATAGCCATCGGATACATTTAGAATAACCATAACATTTCCGGTAGCATTGAAAGCGTGAGTGGTATTCTGTCCGGTGGCAATAGAAGTGTTATCGCTGAAGTTCCAGTAATAAGTTAAAGCATCTCCATCCAAATCAGTAGCAGTAGCATTAAAAGAGGTTGAGTTACCTAATTCCAAGACGGTTCCGTTTAGCGGGGTAACCATGGTTAGATTAAACGGAACCCGGTTCTGCACCGTAAAGCTGTAAATTGACGATGTATTGACATTCCCAGCATAGTCCTGTGCATTAAACCGATAGGCGATATTTCTTTGGTTGGAGAGATTAGAAGTTCCGGTAAGGGTGAAGTTAAAAGTGAGGTTATTCTCATTGTTCATAGAATAGTTAGTCCAGCTGGCAGAGAAGTTAGACTCAAACTTTACTGTAGAAGTGTTGAGCACAAAATTATCAGTTACGTTTATCTTGAAAGTAACAGTATCATTATTGTATACTGTTGCGGGATGCAGGCTGGTGTTGATTAGGCTAGGAGCAGTTTTATCCACCGTAAAGACTACTGCCGCTGTAGCCCTGTTGCCTAAAGTGTCATTGGCAGACACGTTTAAGGTGTAATTGCCTTCCGGGAAAGTTGAGTTGGACAGACTAACTAAATCAGCCCAGGTGAAGTTGGTGGTTAGTATGGAACTATTGGTGTTGTTCTGCAGAGTGATGTTAGTGCTATTGATGATGGAGTAATTGGAGAAAGACAGCTGTAAATCGGTGATGGTAATGTTTAAAGTCAAAGCTTGCAGGTGATAAGAGTTGTTTGCCGGAGTAATGATGGTTATATTTGGCTGAGTTTGGTCAACAATTATTTGT
>CAZIUU010000052.1:1313-6200 GCA_964542815.1 uncultured Methanosarcinales archaeon
CTCCAAAAGTTCCAGCAGTGTCATTCCCGTATACTTTGTAAGTATAGTTGATGGTTGTCAGTCCAGTAATGTTATAGTAGAAGCTGGTGGCGTTAGTAGAATTCATAGTGATGTTGGTGATGGTTCCATTAGACCATTCTAATAATGCTGTGGAAAGATTGACATCGGAAGTGAGGTTGATTAGTACAGAGGAGGAAATTATGGTAGTAGCATTGGCCGGGCTGGTGAGAGTAAAATTTAACAAGGGCTGGATAGCTGCCAGAATATTTATGCGGGAGTAATTTATCCCCGAACCAGCAGAGTCGTCAATTTTTATACCGGTTACTTTTAGCTTATATGCTATCTGTGAGGGCGTTGGAACTTGGTTGTATGCCAGCTGCCAGTATTGTCGCATTAATGCTATCGCGCCTGAAACATGAGGTGCAGCCATGGAGGTGCCTGAATTTGATACAAATCCGCCGCCGTCGTTGGCAGAAGTGATAGAACTTCCTGGAGCGATGATTATGTCAGTGAAATTAAAGTGACGGAAAGCATAGCTGGCCATGGCATCAGCTTTGGTGGTTGCAGATACTCTGGTTGCATTTTGGATGCATGCTGGAGAAGCAATTCCTGCTGTAGCGTTGGTGTAAACTGCATTGGTGTTTCCGGTAGCTACCACAAATGAGATATTTCTGGATACAGCGATGCTAGTTAGGTTAGCGTATTGGGCATTAATGCTGGAATCACAGTAGGTGGTATATTGCCCTCCTCCCAAACTCAGGCTGATCACGGAGATGTTGAAAATTGTGGCGTTGCTTATGCACCAGTCAATCCCACTTAATACATTTGCGTCAGAGCATGAGCCGGCAGAATTACATGCTTTTATGGCAATAAGCTTGGCCTCAGGAGCAACTCCACGATAAGTGTTATTGGTAGAAGCTACTATGCCGGCTACGTGGGTTCCGTGTCCATGGTCATCGTAAGGGTCAGTATCACTATTGACAAAGTCGTATCCATTTAATACTTTGTTTCCCCATCCACTACCCAATGCAGTATGATTATAATCAATCCCAGTATCAATGATACACACGGTTTGTCCGCTGCCGTTTATTTTTGTTCCACCTACGGAGATATTCCACACGTCGTCAGCATTTATCAATGGGATAGAATCGCTAAGAAAGATTTGTTTTACCCCATCAATGTAGATGTCACTTACTTGAGGATTATTTCTTAAGTGGCTTAATCCTTTCGCGGTTACTCTTCCAGAGAAGCCATTTATCAGGGTGTAGCGGTTTCTTAAGTCTAAGTCGTAATCATCTGTTAAGGCAATTCCTAAGCCATCTTCTTTTTCCTGAGTTCTCACTTTGAGTTGTTTTAACACTTTATCCTGAGCTTCATTCACCATCTCTCTTCTTTGTGAGAGTTCATCTGTATTAACTGAAGCAATTCCTGCTCCTTGTCCTGGCACAGGCTGGTCTCTTAATACGATAATTACGGAAACTTCGTCTTGAGAATCTAATGCATCTATAACCTCTTGGTCTACTACTGCAGCAGAAGCAGAAATAGTTAGGACTAATAACACCATCAACAAAATAATTATCCAGATTCCTCTTTTAAGCATCCCAAAACCCTCCTGGAAGGGTTTATTTAACGGGGTATATAAAGATTTCTTGACCGAAAGTTAGATAATTGGTCAAGTATCTTAATAACTCTACTTAAGCATAACCCCGCTTTCATCTTTTAACAAGATCGCCCCAATCCCTTCTCCCACATTAAAGAACCCCTGAGAAATAACTCCAGAAAGCATCTCCAATAACCCTTTCTTTGATTCATAAACTACATAATCAACATCTTCAATTTTATATTTATCTTTGAGATATTTCTCTGCAGTTTCTTTATCTCCTAATTCATCAATTAATCCTAATTCTAATGCTTCGCTGCCTAAGAAGAATTCTCCCGTAGCCATTTCTCGAACTTTAGATTCAGAGAGATTTCTATTGGTTGCGATCTCCTGAATGAAATAAGTATGCACTTTGTCTATCTTCTTCTGTAAAATATTCTTCTTCTCTTCACTTAATTTCAGGTAAGGGCTTCCCATATCTTTATTTTCTCCACCCACTACCCGTTCATATCCTACCCCATACTTTTCCATCAGCCCACTGAATTCCAAGTAGGAAGAATACACTCCGATGCTTCCGGTGATGGACATCTTGTTGGCGATAATGTGCTCTGAAGCTGAAGCGATCCAATACCCACCGGATGCACCGACTTCGCGAATGACAGCAATTACCGGCTTGCTGGCTTTTGCTTTCTTAATAGCTGTTCCAATTTCATCGGAAGCTACCGGTGAGCCTCCGGGAGAGTTTATTTCTAATACAATTGCCTGTATCTGAGAACTTTTCTCTGCATCTTGGATAAATTCTACAATCTGGGTGGCGGAGATAGTATCTTCACCAAAAGAACTGGCTCCATCTCCGGTTATTACTCCCTGAATTTTGATTAAAGCCACGTTGCCGTACTGAGAACCGTCAAATAAAGATAGGCTTAATGGCAGTAATACCACTAGAACGAATAGCGTAGCTCCAATCGTTAATAATACCGTTTTCCACAACTTTTTTCCCTCAGCTTTAACCATAGTGTTCGTTACTACAATAATGTTTATATAGGTTTTGGTGCAGTAAGATATTTGTGGAAGATAATTCCGAGGCAATATCTGTACTTAATGAAGTTTATGCTTTATCAGAAAGGGAACCGCAGCAAGTAGTTGATAAGATTAATCGGATTCTCTTGCTGAAAAAAGAAAAAGCTGAAATCCCGGCTGAATTATTGGGGTTATCTAAATTTGTTTATCCTGCTGAGATATTACATAAGCGAGGATTGTACGAACACTTGTTAGTAGATGATTATGGTTTGAGCAACGCTACTACGATTAAATTTGGCCAGCATCGTGCCAAACGAATCAAAGAACTGTTTGGAGAGGTAAAAGTATTAGATCTTAGCTGTGGCTGCGGTGGACAATTAATCGAGTTATGTAAAGAAGGAATTAATGCTGCTGGTGTGGAAAAAGATCCTTTGCGATGTTTGTTGGCGAAAATTAACCTTAACTTAGCTCACTTTCATAAATATATCCCAGTGAAGCCTAACATTGTTAATGATGATGCCATTTCTCCTGCTACGGTTAAGCTGGCTGCGGATTTTGAGGTAGTATTGTGTGATTCGCTGCGTATCAGCGGAGCATATTTTCCGGAACTGAACGAATTGCGTAAGTATTATCCTAAGTCGTATTTAGTATACGAATTTCGTCCGCTGGAGAATATTCAGCACTTGTTGCAGCAGTATCCTTTCTTATCCAAGAATGCGGAGATTGAATTTTATGGTGAAGAAGACCGGTGCAGCCGGCTGACGGCTTATATTGGCCGAGGTAAAAGCATCAAATTCTTTCAAGATGATGATTTGTTGAAAGCAGAATTAAGTTATGCTCCCGAACGAATGGAAAGTGCAGCCCTACAAACGCAGCAGAAATTAAAATCAGAATTTCCGACTCACGATTTCTTTGTGCTGAACCGTTGCTTAGTGGATAATTATTTTGCGGCGTTATTGAATCTATCTATCTGTGCGGTGGATAAAAAACGATACTTATGTGAATATTCTCCTACTAAAGAACTTAGGGTAAACCCTGGAAAGAGATTTTCTACCTTAGAATCTTCTACGGACATTAAAGAGCTTACTGCTTTTTTACAGGATAATTTTGAAGAGTATACTACGACGTTGCGGTTTGAGATACCCTCCGGTGAATATTGGGATTTTATTAAAGAGAATAAGTTAGTTACCAATCGTGATAGCGCGTATAGGTTTAGCTTGTTCAAGTTTAATGGGGCATATCATTTGGCGGAAGAGAAAAGTTGATTAACTATAGATGAGTGTTCCCACCACAACTAATGAGTTTAGGATAAGGTAGAAAAAATTAGCAAAAATAATCGGTTTCTCCCGATGAAGTATTCCGTAAGTCAACCAGAATGCGGATGCAATAGAGTAAGCCGACCAGGATAAAGCCGATACTCCCGCAGCATTATGTTCCAGCCATATTTTCTGCAGCTGGGGTAAGGTCATGATAATCCCAAAGAAAGTTATCCCATAGATTAATTTGTCGACAATCCGTTTTAATTTATTCGGGTGCGGAAATTTTTCATATTTCTGATGGATTCTTTTACGAACATGAAAATGGTGCAGTCCTAAAGTATGATTGGGCATAAATGGCAAGGTTAATGTTTGAGAATATAAACTTAACGAAAAGTTGGGCACTGTTCAAAACACAAAGCGAACTGTGCCTAAAAGTGGAAGTATTACATTTCTCCGAAAAGCATATAAATTAACTTGGTTTTAAAGAGTTGAAATGACTAAAAAATATACTATTCTAATAGAAAAAGATGAAGAAGGGTGGTTAGTATCGGAAGTAATTGAACTTCCCGGATGCCATACTCAAGCCAAAAGTATGGATGAACTGGTGGAAAGAACTAAAGAAGCGATACTGGCATATTTGGAAGATGATGATTATTCTCCAGAAATCGTACAAGAGTTTGTAGGAGTTCAAACCGTAGAGGTGTAGTTCTTGGCAAAGCTTCCCAGGATGACTGGAAAAGAAGTAGCTAAAGTTGTAGAAAAGTTAGGTTTTACTTACAGCCATACCACTGGCAGCCATATGGTGTACAAACACACTGATGGAAGAAGAACTACGATTCCACATCATACTGGAGAGGAAATCGGTCCAGGACTATTGAATAAAATAATCAAAAAAGATTTAGAAATTACCCGAGACGAGTTTGTGGAATTAGTATAGATGGTTTTGAATAACTCCACCAAAACCATCTTAGAGGACTTTGCATAGACTCAAATTGTACGATTCATGAG
>CAZIUU010000053.1:0-5396 GCA_964542815.1 uncultured Methanosarcinales archaeon
TCTTTGCGCAGCAATTGAATATTTCTCATTACTTCACGAGAATAACCTTCACTTTCTAGCTCAGGAGTTCTTTCTGCATTTACATAAGCATACCCACCGCTGAAAGCACTTTCAAAGAAGGGAGCAGGAACTTCGTGTTCAAATTGCAGCATATCTCGAGTTATTTTAATCTCTCTTCCTTCTAGCTCAAAGCGATGCACACCTTCTTTCTCTAAATGTCCTAATATCGTCTGCGGGCTGTCGATAGTTAATTTAGCAATTACTTGCCCGGAAAGCTCGGCGAAAGCAGGACCGATTTTTCTTCCATCCGGCCGCATCTTAACTTTTAATCCGGGAAGTTGAGTTACTACCCCAACTGACTTAGCATTAGTTTGTTTTTTTATTATTTCGGCGAGTTTTTCTACTGCCGCAATAATCTCCGGTTTAGTTGTAACCACTACCACTTCTTTGACCGGCCATTTTAATCCCAGCTTGGCTCTCTCTCGGGCACTTAAAGCTGCTTGGAGCACTTCCATAACCGTTCCCATTTCTAATTCCAACTTCTCATCGATTTTATTCTCTTCACACTTGGGCCAAGAATAATGTGAAATACTTTCTTCAGTTAAATTAAATTCTTCTTTCAAGTTGAGATAAATTGTTTCAGTAATAAATGGGCAGATAACATTAAACATCTTCAATAGCTTGAATAAAACGGTAGCAATGGTAAACATACATACTTCTTTCTCCTAAAGAACTTTTATCTCTTACCATCTGGATGTAAGTGCGGCTTAACTCTAAATATAATTCTTCCATAGGTTTGATAGTTTCATCAAATTTATACCTTTCAAACAATTCAGTAACTTTCTTAACCGTAGAGTTCATCTTAGAGATGATATACTTCTCTTCCGAACTCATTAGATTGTACATAATCTCTTTTTTGGATAGAAAAGGATTAGCTTTGTTTTCTTTAGCGAGATTTATCAGCAGTTTGTGCACATTCCATAATATCTGCAAGTAACGAGCTTTAGTGGTGCATTCATCCCAGCTGAAATTTATGTCTATTCCAGCATTATTCTGGCCCATATAATATCGTAATACGTCCACTCCATGCTTATCTATCATTTCATAAGGAGAGATGATGTTGCCTAAGCTCTTGCTCATTTTCTTTCCTTCAATATCATTCAACATTCCATGAGCATAAACATTCTTAAATGCATTCTTCCCAAAGAAAATGTACGAGCAGATAGAAAGCATGCTGAACCATAATCTAGTCTGTTCCTTAGCTTCTAATATGCCGTCAGCAGGATACCATTCTTTGATAAGTTTAGGGTCGTTATTCAAACAATTCCAACTGGTTGTTCCAGCATCTACCCATACGTCAATGACATCAGGAACGCGATGCATTTTTTGTCCGCATTTACAATTTAATTCTACTCTATCAATCCAAGGAATATGCAAGTTTTCGGGTACAATTCCACCATTCTTTTCTAATTCTACTCTAGAGCCGATAACTTTAATTTCTTTACACTTAGCACAGATCCAGATAGGCAGAGGAGTTCCCCAATATCTTTGTCTGGAGATAGAATTATCTTTCAGGTTTTTAACCCACGCTTCATAAGAGTTATTAGATATTTCCGGAACCCAGCGTACTTTTTTGTTGCCTTTGAGTATCTTTTCTCTTAAATCTTCAATCTTGAAGAACCATTGGTTAGTCAAGCGGAATACTACCGGTTTATGGCATCTCCAACAGTGAGGATATTCATGTTCAACTTTAGTGACGCTGATTAATGCATGTTCATCTTTTAGTGCCTGAGTGAATTTAGCATCATCGACTTTAGCTCTCCAGCCTTTAAATTTATCCATCTCCTCTTTGAAGTAGCCTTTCTCATCCAGCAAATTGAATGGAGGTATTTTATATGGAACACATGCTTCTTGATCCTCTGGACCGCAGCCAGGAGCGCAGTGTACTAAGCCTGTACCGGCGCTAGTATCTACGTAATGCTCGTTAAGAATTACTGTATGTATTTTCTTATGCTTTTGTTTTAATTCGGTAAATTTAGGAATCTTTTTTTCAAAAGGATGGATATATTCTAACCCTTCTAATTTTGTGCCTTTAAATTCTTCCAATACTTTTAGTTGTTTTTCAGCAACTGCCTGTACCACTGCTCCAGCTAGAGCTTTGGCGAGATACCACACTTCTTTAGCTGAATTTCCTTTAACCCCTCTCTCTTTAACTTCCGCTTTTACATAATCTAACTCTGGATTGACCATTACGGCTAGGTTGAATGGTATAGTCCAAGGAGTGGTAGTCCACACAATCAGATATTCGTTTTTCTTTCCTTTGACTTGGAATTTTACAAAGATGGAATCTTCATTGACGTTCTGATATTCGCATTCGTGCTTAGCAATAGCGGTTTCACAATGCTGGCACCAGGTCATTACTTTCTCGCCATAATACAAACGTTCTTGTTCATGAGCTTTTTTTATTAATTGCCATTCTCCTTCTATAAATTCTGGCTTGATAGGCATATATGGGTTAGATAAGTCTAAAGTAATTCCCCAGCGTATTAAATCTTGAGTCATGACTTGGGCTTTTTCCTGGCAGAACTGCTGGCATTCGGTGATAAATTTGTCCAAACCAAACTTTAGTATGTCTTCTTTGGTATTAAGCCCGAATTTATCCATGGCTTTGTGTTCAGTAGGGAGTCCATGCATATCAAATCCGTTCCTATCCCAGATGTTGCATCCCTGAGCCCGGCGGTATCTGACCAAGATATCTTTAAGCGCATAATTCCAGGCGTGTCCTAAGTGAAATTTTCCTGAGGTGTATGGTGGCCCATCTAAAAAGTAGAATTTTGGGCCTTTTTCATACTTCTTTCGGAGCTTTTCTACGGTTTCGTTCACAGCCCAGTATTTAACGATTTGAGGCTCAACTTCAGTAGCGGTATAGTTCTGGAACTTCATGTTGTGATAGAGAAAAGAGGAAGTTTAAAAATATATCTGAAACAAAAGATGTAAAAAAGATAATTTAAAACATATCAAAAAATAAAAAAAATCGGTGAATTCTACGATTAAAGAATCATTAGTATATGATTTATATTACTAATAAGGCTTTCTTTTTCTGTAGCATTCTTTGCAATAAACTGGCTTTCCTTCAGTTGGCTTGAAAGGAACTTCGCATTCCTGGCCACATTCGGAACAAGTTGCTTTATGCATTTCTCGCGGACCAAAGTCTCTCTGGAATCCGCCACCGCCGCCTCTATTTCCAAAATTTCCCATATTCGTTTATACCTCGCTTTATATATTTTATAACATAGCTTTAATCTTTGCAGATTTAAGTCATGCCTTTAACATAGAAAAGAGGCTCTATTTATAAGGTTTACTCGACTTTTGCAGTTTTTAGTCCTAATAGGCAAAAGTCTCCTAACCTAAAGCTTAACGTTTTAGCCCAAAATCCAAGCTCTTTTTCTAACCTAACAAATCTTTAGGTTTTACTTGACTTTTGCGATTTATAGGTTTAGGAAATCTGTGAATAAAGAATATAATCTATAGTAAATGACTTAAATATTTATACCAGTTTGTCACTTACTATATACTCCAGACGAAGAAATTACTTCGCTATATTATGCAATCACTGCTTCTTTCATTACTTCTTCAGTATTTTGCCAACACAGGAAGTTGTTTAGCTCAATAAGTTTCTTTACGGTTGGATTGGTTATGTTTATTCGGTATAATGTAGCACCGCCTAAAACTCTAGTAACTACTACAAACTTGGTTTCTTCTAACTGTGGCCATAACTTCTTCAAAGTTTGGAAATTGACTTCAGCGTTCTTGGCAATTTCAGTAATAGGGTAATCAAAATCTCGGGAGTAGATAAGAAAGTCGAGTATTCTAATTAAAGGATAGTCTCCAAAAGTTCGAATAAATGTGGATAGTTCTTCCATTTTACTTATACAAAACAGTGCTAGTATTTATACTTTTTGGTGTTATCGGCGATGTTTAATGTAAACTTCATATGGTTTGCATGTTTCTCTTGATCCTAAACAGAGAGAAGAGATTGGGAAATATTTATTGTAATTTTTGCAGTTGAAGAAAAGTCAAGTTTTATAAAATGGGCTTCATTTCTTCACTTTAACGCCAGCATCGCATAACCCGGTATTGCGGTAGTCTCGAAAGCTTATCAAGAGAACTACTCCCTCTGGGATTCCCAGTTCAAATGCAGAGAAACCTGCTGAAGGTCTGGGTGCTGGCGCGTTTTTTCTTTACCTAATGCGTCCCCACAATCTTTATATATCTCCTTTCTATGAATCAAAATGCATGACTAACATCTATATCCATACCTCCGGTTGCTCGCACAATTTTGCCGATTCGGAGCAGATGGCAGGATTATTGAAGCAGGCAGGATTTGAGATAGTGAGCAATATCGAAGAAGGCTACGTCATAATCTTTAATACCTGTACAGTTAAATGGCCAACTGAAGCCGCTTTCTTCCAACGCTTAGAGAACACCACACAGAAGTATCCCCATAAGATTATTATCATTGCCGGATGTATTCCTCAAGCAGATCCACATAAATTAAAAAAATACCCTCTACTTGGAACAAATCAAATTCACAAAATTGTGGAAGTGGTAGAAGAAGCACTGCATGACAATCACGTTCAGTTGTTGGAATCAGATGAACTGCCGCCATTAAATCTTCCCAGAGTGCGTCTTAATCCCGTAACTTGTATTATTCCAATCTCTCGCGGCTGCTTAGGAGCCTGTTCGTTCTGCAAGACTAAATTTTCCCGAGGAAATCTCGTTTCTTATCCCATTGAAGATATCCGTAAAGAAGTAGAACTGGCATTAAAAGAAGGAGCGAAAGAAATCTGGTTGACTTCTCAAGATACAGGCTGTTATGGATTTGATTTAGATACTAATCTGGCTAAGCTCCTGAATGAAGTTACTTCGGTATTCGGTAATTTCCGAGTTCGAATTGGAATAATGAATCCGAATCATATTCTTAAATTCAAAGCAGAATTTTTTGATGTGCTTAAGAACCCTAAAATATATCATTTCCTGCATCTTCCACTGCAATCAGGCAGTAATGAGGTGCTGAAGAAAATGCACCGCAATTATACTGCTGAGGAGTTCCGAGACTTGATGTTTGATTTGAAATTGCATTTTTCAGATATGACCATTGCTACGGATATAATTGTAGGATTTCCAGGAGAGACCGAAGAACAATACTGGGAAACGCAGAATCTGTTGCGGCAATTGATGCCCGATGTAGTTAATATCTCCCGCTTTTGGCCTCGTCCGGGAACACCAGCAGCTAAGATGAAACCATTACTTAGGGAAGTAGTCCGGCATCGTTATAAAGTTCTTAGCGGGATTAATATAAGCATTGCTAGGATGCAGAATGAACGTTGGATTGG
>CAZIUU010000054.1:0-5370 GCA_964542815.1 uncultured Methanosarcinales archaeon
CCACCAAAACCATCTTAGAGGACTTTGCATAGACTCAAATTGTACGATTCATGAGGGTTATTCAAAGTCCTCTATAGTCTGAGTAATTTATTTCATCCACTTGAGAACATTCTTCTTATTTCTTTCCGTAGAATGATATTTCTCGGTCAGGTATAAATATTCTTTTTTAACTGTTTCTTTGCTTAAAAGTGGTTCTTTCTTCAAGCGGTTGAAGAGCTGGGGGTCTTCTACGGCGGCTCTTCCAATCATTACTCCTTCTACACCTATTTTTTCTAATTTTGCGATTTGTTCAGCAGTTTTGATGTCCCCATTAGCAATAATTTTCTTTCCGGTTTTTACACATTCTGCATATACTGAAAAGTCAGCCGGCTCGTTATAAGTTTCTTTTCCATGGCGGGCATGTACTATGAAAAAATCAGCATCGACTTTGTTTATCAAATTGAGATATACTTTTTTTTCTTTTTCGTATTGATTTAATCCTAGACGCAGTTTTACTGATACTGAATATCCCCTTTCTTTGATTAGGTTTACCAGGTTTGCTACTTTAGTTACTCGTTTGACTAAAGCGCAGCCTTGTCCATTCTGGATGACTTTAGGGTCAATGCAGCCGCAGTTTAAATTAAATCCGCGGAATCCTCGGGATGGCTTGAATGCATCTAAAAAGTGTTTTAAGTTTCCTTCTTTGTATCCTAAGATTTGAATTATTACTGGAGCGCTGTTGTCTTTGAAATCTAATTCTTTCCACGCTTGTTCATTACCTCTGGCGAGAGCATCTAAGTTTATCATCGGAGTGAAAGTGAAATCAGCTCCGTATTTGTGGCATAGGGCTCTGAAAGCATTGTCAGTATAATCTTCCATCGGTGCTAGCATGTAAATCATGTTTGTATTGTCTCTCCTATATTGGTATTTGTTTAGCATCATCAGGTCGAAATCCATTCGATTACGACATAGGGAACGACAGAGGGATGGCTCCTACGGAGATGTCGTCTCTATAATTTTACAGTGGGGATTTCGAAGATGCTAAACAAATACCTACATTGTATTTTGTGTTTTTATATTCTACAATATCGGTTGAGATTAGTTTCTTCCCGTTTCTGGTTTCTACTTCTCCATTTACTTTGATTACACCAGAGCGGATTAATAGTTTAGCCTGTCCGCCGGTGGGGGCGAATCCTTTTATTTTTATAAAGGCGTTTAGTTCGATGTAATCTTTCATTGATGATGGTTATTTGGGGTTGCTTTAAAGATGTTGTGGAAAGAAATTTATCTCATTTTTTGCGGTAAGGGTCAGAATCTCTTCTCTTTTCCAAATACGCTACACCCTGCTTACCATCACTTTTGATATGAATTAAATCTCCGGTTTGGATTTGGTGCAAAAACATTCCTAAGTCACTCATATTCTCATCATCGGATATCATTCCAATAATCCCCAATTCTCGAGAAACGGTTAATGCATGAGAAATTTGCTTAAAATCATAGGTGGCGATAATAGCTTTCTTGTTGGTGGTGAGGTGGTTCATTCCAACACGAGTATCATTTAATTGGTCGCAGACTAAAGCGTATTCGGGGAATAATTGATTGCCCATTTCAAAAAGGTAATCGGCGCGAATCATTCTGTTGTCGTAATCAAATCCGCTTCGAACCCACCCAAGATATTCTCTGAAATCTCGGTTGTGTGCTAGTTTACTCTGATTTTCGAATTCATCTTTTTTAGGATTATCATCTAGAAAATTACTCAGATTAAACTTAATAATTAAACCCTCCGCTCCAGAGGGACTTAGAGTAACATAAGCCGGTAATACTACTTCCCCAGCAATTCCGTTACAGCGGGTAGAATATATAGCCGGTACATTGGGTGGAACATTAAATTCAATTTTAATATCTTGTTTATCAATTAATGGAAGCTGGCGTATCTGCACTAATTGTGGCTTCCTGCCCAGATTGTAACATAATTCCGCCTGCAGGGGATAACTTAATTGTAATTTCTTTCTGGCTTGGATAATAGCTGATTCCATCACCATATAATCTTTTGAGTTGAGATAAATAGACCTATCTTTTTCTAGAATCCATTCTAATGCATCAAAATCACCATAAGCTCTTTCATCAAAATCCTCTTTATCGCGAAAAGGTTTTCCGAACTCTTCTCCTTCAACAATTATTTTATCATCAATTTGAAATGTTCCTTTAAAATCAGGGGCAATCACTTGCTCTTGGACAATAATCGCCATTCCTTCACGCCATTCAATTTTTCTTTCTCTGGCAACCTTTCTGGCAAAGTCGTTGAATTGAGAATCTAATACTTTGTTGGATGCTTCTAATAATCCCTGATAATCGGTTATATAAAGTTCGCTGTGAAAAACTCCAGCAAAACTTGCTTTTACGCTATCTTCTAAAACTGATGATGAACGCACTATAACTGGAGTTTTGAGCCTTGAAAAAGCTTCTCTAACCTCTGCATCATTTTTCATGTAAGCAACGTCAGAATTTCCAGCAGTGTAAGAGCTTTCTCCAATAGGAATAACGAAAAATTTAGGAACATCAAATATGGAATCGGGCTCTTGGGTTGCATGGTACAATCGCAGTAGATTGTATCCTTTTCCTCCTACTTGTTCAATTGATACTGATGCTCCATTCCAGATGAGGGCCATTTTTTGTTAAAAATGGAGGTGATTTATAAGAATTGCTACCGGATAGTGAGGGGAGGTGTTAAGGGCGGTCTAATTATGGGTGACTACATTTGGTGGTTTTGTAGTCACCTTATGCTTGGAGTGGGCTAATGATGAAGAATAGAAAAATTAGCCCCGCACGGATTCGAACCGTGGTCTTCAGGTACCTCCAGTTTACTGAATCTAAACTGCCAGAGCCTGACATCCTAGTCCACTAGACAACGGGGCTGTCAGGTTATGGATTGTGGGGCGATTTATAAAATTTGGCTAATTTTTTAACAAGAATTCCGAAACAAAAAAAATTAGCCCCGCTCGGATTCGAACCGAGGTCAATGCCTGACTTCCTTTATGCCCAAAGGGCACTATCCTAGTCCGCTAGACGACGGGGCTGTCAGGCAGGGCTACTTTTAACTATCTTTATAAAAATTACGTATCAAAACCATTATAAACTATTAAACGTTACTTACTCTAAAACAATATTTGTTTAGCATATTCGAAATGCTTGATGTGGAAGTCACAGGTCCTGCTTCCCCGTATGGGGCAACCCCCAGCGACGGACTCGCCGGATTTATCGCATACATTTCGACTTTATGATGCTAAACAAATCAGTCAAAAAAGAGGTAACAAATGCATCTTCGTAAAGATATCAGAGATATTGGCCGGTTTGAGCACATTTTAGGAGTATTCCTAGAAGAAGGGCTGGGATATTATCTGGCTAAAGCCGATTTAAAATCACACCTGCCGTTTATTAAAAGGATAAAACCACATCTCCCAGTAAATGATAAAATAGAACAGGCCATAAGATTAAGAAAATCATTTGAGAAGCTTGGTCCTACGTTCGTAAAGTTAGGGCAATTACTTTCATTAAGACCGGATTTGGTTCCGCCGGAATATTCACAAGAATTTGTTAAGCTTCAGGACCATGTGCCTTCTTTTCCCTATGTTCAGGTAAAACAGATAATCGAAGAAGACCTCAAAAAGCCACTATCAACCGTCTTCAAAAGTTTTGATAAAGATCCGGTTGCTTCAGCTTCTATCGCTCAAGTGCATAAAGCAGTTCTTCCTTCAGGAAAAATAGTGGCGGTAAAAGTGCAGCGTCCCGATGTAAGAGATATTATTGATTTAGATCTAGACATAATGTTCTTCATCGCTAAAGAATTAGAAAAGCACGTTGAAGCTTTACGCGGTTACCGGCCAACGGAAGTGGTAAAAGAATTTGCGTTATGGACCCGAAGAGAGCTTAACTTCGAGATAGAAGCGCACAATGCGCTAAGGTTGGCAGAAGTTTTGGCAGATAATCCGAAGATAAAAGTTCCTAAAACTTATTCTGAATGTTCTTCTCGCAGGGTTTTAGTAATGGATTTTATAGAAGGGGTTAAGATTGATAATCTCAGTGCACTGAAATCTTTTCACGTCAGCACCAAAAAACTGTCTTCAACTTACTTTAATTCAATCCTGGAACAGGTATTATTGAGCGGATTTTTCCATGCTGATCCCCACCCAGCTAATATTTATGTGCAAAGAAGCGGGAAGCTGGTATTTTTCGATTATGGAATCATGGGAGAATTATCTTTAGCTGACCGAAAGAAAATAATTGCATTCATTGAATCCCTTCCCCGAAAAGATCCGCAGCGTAGTGTAGATATCATGCTATCATTAGCTAAAGAAACCCATCCAGAATCTCTGGCCGAATTCAAACGTGAAAGTCTGCGTATAATGAGTGAAGTATATGATAGCACTCTTCAGGAAAAAAGCCCTGTGCGGGCATTATATGAAGTAATCACTCTTGGAACTAAGTATGGGGTGGTTTTTGATCCGAATCATGTGCTGATGGTTAAAGCCGCTTATCAGGCTGAAGGCTTAGCGTTAAAATTGAATCCGCAGTTTAAGATTGGAGATGAATTAATGGGGTTCGCAAAGAAATATGTTCAGCAGAAATATTCCCCCTCCAAGATTTATGGTGAGGCTAAGCGCATTTTTTGGGATAATAAAGAGCTGTTGTTAGAGCTGCCGGAGCACATAATTAAAATCATGCAGAAATTAGAGCGAGATGAGCCGGCACAGCAATTGAACGTAGCCCAATTGGAAGAAGTAGAAAGAGAGTGGGAATATTTGAGCTGGAAGAGAAATGTTGGTCTGGTAATATCAGCGTTGATAATTGCCGCAGCAGTATTATTTTATCTGGAAGGAAGAAAAGAGCTGTGGGGGATGCCACTGAGTGTTATCTTATTTGTGTGTGCGGTATTGCTTACATTTTATTTCCTGTTAACCCGTAAAAATCATGAACACGAATCGATAAGGAGGTAATAACATGAAACAAGCAGCAAAGAAAGCCATACAAACCGGTTATGGTATTGGTTTGTTAAGTTTAGGACAAGCGAAGAAAGTAGCATCTAAAATAAAGAAAGAGCTGAACTTGGATGAGAAAGAGTGTATTAAGTTAGCTCAAGAGTTAGTAGCAACGTCAGAGAAGACCAGTAAAGATGTGCTGGGAATTGTTAGCAGCAACTTAGAGAAAGCGGTGCTTAAGTCTGGATTGGCTAGCAAGAATGAGTTGAAGATGGCTAAGAACCGGTTGAAGAGCAGGCTGAAATGCAGCTTAAAGCCGTCTAAAGGAGAGAGTGCTTTTTGCAAGCTGAAACGGAAAGTGTGGAAGTAGGATTAGGTCTTGAGTGGACAGGTTAATTTATACTTTGGGATAGTT
>CAZIUU010000055.1:0-5021 GCA_964542815.1 uncultured Methanosarcinales archaeon
GTTGGAAACATTAGAATTAAGAATCCTGGAAGCATTAAACAAAGCCAGAAATAAAACCGGAGATATTGCTGTAAAACAAGTAAAAGACAGTGCTGCAGTAGTAATGGCCAAGTGTGGAGCCCGAGGAAATCCGCTTAACATCGCTCAGATGACTGCAGTGGTAGGACAGCAAGCTCTGCGTGGAAAGAGAATTGAACGAGGCTACAATGGAAGAACCTTGCCTTACTTCAAGAAAAATGATTTAGCACCTAAAGCTAAAGGCTTTGTCAGGAATAATTTCAAAAGCGGGCTTACACCTTATGAATTTTTCTTTGGTGCAATGACTGGAAGAGATGCTTTAATGGATACTGCTTTGAGAACACCTAAATCTGGTTACTTATACCGAAGATTATCTAACGCTATGCAGGACTTAAAGGTCGAATATGACGGCTCGGTAAGAGATGCCAGCGGCAGAGTAGTCCAATTCACGTATGGCGAAGACGGCTTAGACGTATCCAAGACCAAGAATGGGGTATTAGACGTAAAAAGCATCATCCATGATGTGATGGAGGGAGCAAAATGAGAAAAGAGCACGAAGAATACATAGGCAGTTTTTCTGACAAGCTTCCACAACCAATAATTGCTGAACTTAAAGAAGTAGTTCCTAACGAAGTGACTAAAGAACAGCTCACTAAAATCTTAGAAAAGGTATCTTCATTATACAATCGGGCCAGAGTGCATCCGGGAGAATGTGTCGGTTTAGTAAGCGCAGAAAGCATCGGCGAGCCGGGAACACAGATGACCCTTAACACCTTCCACTTTGCTGGTGTTTCCGAGATGAACGTAACTACAGGATTGCCCAGGATCATCGAAGTATTTGATTCCAGAAAAGAGATCAGCACCCCTATGATGGAAATCCACTTTCATGGTGCTATGGCCAAAGATGCTGACGCTGTAAAAAAATTCGCTGCAAAGATTAAAGAAACCAAAGTAAGTGACTTAGTTTCAGAATATTCCGTAAACATCTTTGAGCAGACACTTAAAATAAAATTCAATTCAGAAGTTATTTCAGACCACGAGTTATCCACCAAAGAAATGGCCAAATTATTCAAGATTAAAGCAAAAGGGTTTGAGATAAGCACTACCGATAATGAAATAATTTTCAAGCATAAAGGCAAAGCGGAAGAAGTAAAAGAAGTGTATGCCCTCAAAGAGAAAATTGGAGTGGTCAAGATTAAAGGCATCAAAGGAATAAAACAAGTGCTTCCGGTAAAACGTGATGAAGAGTTAGTGATACTTACTGCCGGAACTAATCTGAAAGAAATTCTAGCTCTTCCTGAAGTGGACATCCAAAGAACTACTACTAATGATATCTATGAAGTGTATGAAGTGTTAGGCATTGAAGCTGCCAGGCAGGCAATCATAAATGAAGTTTACAAAGTCATCGAAGCGCAGGGGCTTAATGTTAATGTAAGGCACGTAATGTTAGTATCAGACATTATGTGTGCTAGCGGTGCAGTTAAAGGTATTACTCGTTATGGTGTAGTAAGTGAGAAAGCCAGCGTGTTAGCTCGGGCCAGCTTTGAGACTCCCATCAAACATCTGATAACTGCAGCATTGGAAGGAGAAACCGATTATCTTACTTCGGTAGTTGAAAACGTAATGATTAACCAGCCGGTTCCTATTGGTACTGGATTACCCAGCTTGGTTACTAAAATGAAATAGGTTGAAAGCATTTTGTTTAGCATCATAAAGTCGAAATCTATTTTATTATCACAGCAAGTGCGTTGCGGGGGGTTGTCCCATACGGGGACGCAGCACCATAAGATTAATCATCTAAGATTTCGAAGATGCTAAACAAATAATAAATATACACAAAACAAACCGTAAATTTATAAATAACACTCAAAATAATAATATTGAAGACACATGGCAAAGAAGAAAATAGTCGAAGAAGATCTTAAAGCATTAAAAGTAAAGCTTCAAGAAGGAAAAGCAGTCATCGGCACAGAGGTAACGCTGAAAGGAATCAAGAATGGAACTTTGCATAAAGTGTTCTTGTCCAGCAACTGCCCTCAGAAAGTCCGGGAAGACATTTCCTATTATGCTCAATTGGCTTCCATCCCAGTCATAGAATTAAAATATACTAACGAAGAATTGGGTGTCTTCTGCAAGAAGAACTTCTTGGTATCAGTCTTAGGAGTGACTGAGGAATAAGGATGAGATTAAAGTTAGACCAAAATGCATTAGCGTTGTCTTCTATGTTGGAGAGAATCGCCGGAGTGCAAGTCAAAGACAGCTTTATGGATGAAGAGTAAGAAACCATTTATTTTATCGTAGCTCCTGGAGAATTGGGTAAAGCTATCGGAAAAGGCGGGATGAATATAAAGCGCCTGAGCGAAGAATTGGGAAAAAGAATTAGAATTACCGAATATCGGGATAATGTCCTGGAATTTGTGCGCGGCTTTATCTACCCCGAGAATGTAGCTGAAGTGATGCAGGAAGGCAATGATATTTTAATCAAAGATGAGAGCCGAAAAACAAAAAGTTTATTAATAGGTAGGGGGGGCAAGAACATTAAGTTGCTTAATAGGGCGGTAAAACGCTTTTTCAGCATAAATGAGGTTAAAGTGGTATAGGCATAATAAGAATCAATATTAAAATTAGATTATTAACATAAAATGGCCGGAAAATCAAAAGGACTGAAAGCAGCACGAAAGCTGATGAAAAGAAGGAAACAGTTTAAACTTATTAATAGATCCAAGCTTAAGAAGAAATTTGATCCATTAAGTGGTTCTTCGCAGGCCAAAGGCATTGTATTAGAAAAAATTCAAGTTGAAGCTAAACAGCCTAATTCTGCGATGAGAAAATGTGCTAGAGTTCAGTTAGTCAAGAATGGAAAGCAGATAACCGCTTTCATGCCCGGGGACGGAGCACAGAAGATGATAAACGAGCATGATGAAGTTATTGTAGAATGTATCGGTGGAAAGATGGGCCGAGCCAAAGGAGATTTGCCTTGTATCAGATGGCAGGTTATAAGAGTTAATGATCAAAGCTTAGATGCATTATTAAGAGGAAGAATAGAGAAAGCAAGAAGGTAAACTTAACATGACTGATATTAAATGTTTCAATCGCTGGGGTGTAGATAAGATTGCTGTAGGAGATTTAGGATTGTCTAAATACATTACTCTACAACCTACAATTCTGCCTAAAACCGGAGCTCGCTATGCCGGCAACCGCTTTCATAAATCTAATGTATTCATCGTGGAAAGATTAGCCAGTAAAATCATGATAACTGGCCACAAAAGCAAGAAGCATTTCATCAGCTCCGGACACAATTGCGGAAAAAAAGTTCTGGCATTAAAGATCATTGAGTCTGCTTTAGCTAAGTGCGAACTGAAACTCAAACAGAATCCCGTGGCCATTTTAGTTAAAGCGATTGAAAATGCTGCTCCTCGGGAAGAAGTCATCTCTATCGAATATGGTGGCGCAAGATATCCTAAAGGCGTGGACGTATCTCCTCAAAGGAGAGTTGATTTGGCGCTTCGGTTTATGACTCAAGGCGCTTATACTAAATCTTTCAATAAGAAAACTAAGATTGAAGATGCTTTAGCTGAGGAGATAATTTCTGCTTATCAATGCAGTTCCAAGAGCGCAGCTATTTCCAAGAAGCGAGATACAGAAAGACAGTCGGCGAGCAGTAAGTAGATTGTTTATTTTTTCTTGTATTTGTTTAGCATCATCAGATATGTTTCTACAAATATCTCCCTTTAAATTTCTTAAGGGACAAAATTGTATCCTCTGGCATCGCTGCCAAAAACCATTTCTCGTCGTTACTTTTCCACACTGATTCAAACTCGTTAAAGCTGTATTCTCTAAGTCCAACTTTTGGGTCGAATATTTTCACATTATTATTTTCCACACCGCAAAATATTACATAATGCCCTTCTGGTTTAGTTAATCCAAATTCAGGAGGACGAACTGAACGATGAAGAATTGGAACGATGTTTTTTTCTTGCAGTAGCTTCTGTAAGTAATTTATCTCCCCTCTTTTAGAACAGAAAACTCTTATGTTTTGGGATAGTTTTCTCTTCAAGCAATACGCTATCGCTGTGGGACTTGTTCCGAGTTTTTGTACGGTTTCTTTTGGAGAGGAGATTAACTGCTTCTTCTGTTGGCGATAGAATTCTGCCACAATTTCTATCAATTCGTTCTCTTCTGCTTTAATCCCAAATTGTGCTTCTAATACTGAACGTATAACAGCAATTCCACACAATCCAGGGGTGCTTTGGAGGTGCATAATAAGGTGTTTTTTAGTAAGTTTAAAACACTTTCTGAGGGGAATTGCAGGGTATTGGTTTAAAGTGCTTAAAATAAGCTCGATTTATCTCTTTTCCAAAACAAAAACCTTTATATAGCTTCATTCTTTTCTTCTTCTTAAATTATGGTAAGTAAAAAGAGGAGTATGGATAGAGGTATTTCTAAACTTAGCTCTAGCAAAAAAGGTCAGGTTACAGTATTCATCATTGTAGGCATTTTAATGCTGTTTGCTTTCGCTGCTATAATGTACTTCACCCAAACTAAAGTTACTCAAGAAATCTCGGAAGAAGCTGAACCAGCCCTCGCTCAAGTTCCGGCTGAATTCCAGCCCATACGATCCTATACTGAAAATTGCATACAACAAATCGGCAAAAGAGGTTTATTAATTCTGGGCCAGCAAGGTGGCTACATTTATCCCGATTTAGCGGGAAAGTTTTCTGCATCTGACCCTACCGAAGCGGATGGGATTGATTTAGAGCCCATAAAAGTCCCTTACTGGCATTACAACACCGAGAAGAATAAAGCGGATAAAGTAGTATACAGTTCTCTTGCTCCAAAGTTATATGCCAAAGATGATGCCGTGATGAGCATAGAAGCCCAATTAGCCCGGTTTGTAAAAGAAAGATTAGATAATTGCGTGGACAATTACGCGCCATTCACCCAGCAGGGATTTGAGATTGATTCTTCTGAACAAACAGAAGATAAAAAAGTCAACGTAAAAG
>CAZIUU010000056.1:0-5000 GCA_964542815.1 uncultured Methanosarcinales archaeon
CACCGCTACTAGAAGATGCTGCTGATACGGTATAAGTGACTGAACTGGTATTAGTATGTCCTGCTTTATCCGTAGCCGTACAAGTTGCTGTTTTTGTTCCTAATGAATCGGTAGCAGTATGACCAGTAACTACTGTGGCCGCATCAGTGTCGGCAGAGTCAGCTGCAGTACAGGTAGCAGTTATGGCCGTGCCAAGAGTTACCGTCGTATCCGATAAAGTTAAAGTCATGTTTGTAGGCTCAGTAAGGTCAATGCCAAAGTAGTAGGTAGTCGTGTTTGAATTATTAGCGTGGTCTGTAACGGTTAAGTTAATAGTATAATTACCATCTGCCAAACCACTAATATAAGTCTGGTTGAATTGGGTAATATTTGCTGCTCCGGTAAAGTTGGCTGCTACCACTGCATGTGTGCTAGTATTGTAAACAGTAAGATTAACATGGTTAATAAAACTATCATTAGCACTAATGTTAATTATTATAGTACGGTTTAAAATCCACCAAGGGGCAGATACATTATTAATAGCGTTAACAATAGAGGTAGGATAAACGGTGTCAACTTTGATAATAAATTCCGTTCTATTAGTTACATTTGACATACTAACTACGGTCAAATTAACGGTATAATTTCCGTCCTGTGGCACACTTAATACTACTGGGCCATTAGTCATATTTATACCGGAAGTTTGATTGGATGCAACTTGATTAGTGGCATTTTCAGAACTATTGTAAACAGTCAGATTCCAATACTGTATAAAAGTATCATTAAGAGTGATATTGACAGTTAAAGTCCGGCTATTTGTCCAACTATTATTAGTAAAAGTATTGACACGATGAATATCCAAAGCCGGACCGGAGGCATCTATATAAAAATCCCAATAAGTGTAATTGGTATTTGTGGCATTATCTATAGCACTAAGATTGATTCTATAATTTCCATCTACTAACGCAGTAGTATTATATACTAAACCAAAACCGGCGCTGCTGTTAGCTCCGCTGATATTAAAAATAGTAGCAGAAGCATTAGAGGTGACATACCCATTTGATATATTGCTGCTATTGCGCATATAAAGAGTGATATTCCAACTCTTAAGAGCAGGATCAAAAACAGAGACATTAAAAGCAATAAAAGTAGAGAGATTAATCCAGCTTAAGTTAGTAGTAATGTTATTAATATTAAATATTGTTACATTAGGAGTAGAAGTTTTGTAACCAAAGATGCTGGAATTACTGTTATTTATAGCGGCTCCGCCGGGAATAGTCGCATTAAAACAAGTGATATTCCATATATGACTTATATTTTGTGCAATGGGCTGATTAGAAGTCATAGTAACCAAACTGCCATTCGTGATGTCATCAGTTGTATTAACCGCTGCAGACACATTTGTAATGTACAAAGAACAATTTATTTTATTAGCTCCACCGACAGCAGTCATATTAAAGAGAAACGTGAAATTCATGTATGCTCTAGCAGTGTTATTTACTGAATTTGCTGCGGGAGAAATTAGCTGAATAGTCATATTACTATCAATTGCCTCAACCCAAGCCGTCAACAATATGCTCAAAACAATCATTAAACTAATCACAAATACCTTTTTTTGATTCATTTTTCCATCAACCTCTTTTTTTTATAAATATGAACACTTTAAGGTAAATTAGAAAGGTATATAAATGTTTCTTTTTCTGGAACTTAGTTCTAGTTCTTAGTTTTAATTCTAAAAATATGATTTAGGGCTTATTTTAATTGCGCTTAACACAATAAGTATAAATACCATAACCACTTTCCATACCAAAAGGGGTGATTTAAATGAGATGGTTCACGCTTAACAATTTTCCACTGGAAAACAAAACTGTATTCTTACGTGTAGATTATAACGTTCCTTTAGAAACCATTACTAAAAGTAAGAAAAGTAGCAAAATCATCATCAAAGTCTCCGATAATTCCAAAATTAAAGCATCATTACCTACGTTAAACTTTCTCCTCAGCAAAAACTGCACCATAATCCTAGCCACTCATCTCGGCGAACCCAAAGGTAAATTTATCTCAGAACTAAAAACTGACCCCCTCGTCCAAGAATTACAACAGCTTCTCCCAAAAGTAAAAATAAAAAAACTCAATGACTGCATCGGAAAAGAACTCAAAGCAGAAATACAGAAAGCTAAACTCCCCTACTCAAAACCATCATTCAAGACCAATAACAACCTTTCAAAACAAATATTTCTGCTGGAAAACCTGCGTTTCTATAAAGAGGAAGAAGAAAACGACTTCACTTTTGCTCATTCATTAGCAGATTTAGCCGAGATTTACATCAACGATGCTTTTGCTGTATCCCATCGAAAGCACGCATCAGTTTCCGCTATAACTAATTTTCTTCCAGCACTGGCTGGATTCCTGATGGAGAAAGAAGTAACTAACCTCAGTAACGCTTTTTCCAACCTTCACCCCACGGTATGGCTGATGGGCGGAGCCAAGTTAGATAAGATTGAACTTATCAACCAAGCTTTAAAGCGAGCTGATAAACTATTAATCGGCGGAGCATTGGCATTTACGTTCCTCAAAGCACAGGGAATTAACGTCGGAATGTCCAAGTTTGACTCCAGTTCATTGGAACTGGCTAAAAAACTCTTAAGCCAATACCCCCACAAGGTCATCCTGCCGGCAGATTTCATTATTTCCGAAGAGTTTAAAGTCAGAGCCAAAACCGGCATCGTTAAGCACAATCAGATAAAGACAAATCAGATAGCGTTAGATATCGGCCCTGAAACCATCCATAATTTTCAACAATACTTAATCCACGCTAAGTTAATAGTCTGGAACGGCCCTTTAGGTTATTTTGAATGGGCTAAGTTTGCTCATGGCACTAAAGAAATCGCTCGTTTCCTGGGAAAGTTGAATGCAATCAAGCTCGCCGGAGGCGGAGAAACTGCTGCTGCAATACATAAATTTGGATTAGAGCACAATTTCACTCATCTATCTACCGGTGGAGGAGCTTCGCTGGAATTTTTATCGGGGAAGAAACTGCCGGGAATAGAAGCATTGGAGGAGAATTGGAAGAACAATAAATTGGGAATGAAAACTTAATTAATCCTCAAGTAATTGGTTAAACAATTACATCCTTAACTCCACTTCCTTTCCCCAGCTTTCTCCCACTACCTGCCTGAACCGCTCCTTGGCTTTCAACTGCAGTGCTTTCCGTTCTTCAATATCTTTCCTAATCTCTGCCACGATATTATTCAAGCGTTTTAGTTCTTCTTGATAGTGTTCCAAGCGGTAATTCAGGTCATCTAATTTCATCTGCAGAGAACGATTGGGAACAACCTGCTCAATCTGCAGGTACTTCCGGCGCAGCTCGCAATAATCTTGATGTAATTTTCTTAGTGCGCCTTGATTGGTCTGCTCCACTCTCTCTCTTAGCAACGCAATATCTTTCTCATCCACTACGAATTTTCCTTCATTGACCGCCATCCATAATCTTCTCACTATACTCATTATCATCAATTCATCATCTTCATAAAAAGCCAGTATAAAACTTCGGGCATAATCCTGCAATAAAGAATTATCCGGCTCGGCTTGGGAGAATTTTTCCAGATAAGGGACTAACGGAGAGAAAAAAATCAACAGCTTTTGCTTGGCATCGTCCAATTCCGGAGTAACGTGTTCCAATTGTTTATCCCGCTCTTCCATGAACTGATAATCTTTGTCCGACTTAAATTGGGCCAACTCCTGCTCTTTTTCCCTCAAGCTGGCTTTAGTGTCCTGAATTCGCTGCTGATTGATGTTAATACGTTCTCCTAACTGCTTTAGCTCACCTGCTGAATCGGTTAAAATCGAATTAATCCTCTGCAATAACGCAATCTTATTCCATCCGGTTTCGTTAAATTTCTGCTCAAATCCCTCGCGCAGCACATTTAATTCTATCATCTCTTTCCATAAAGGATTATTTGCAGAACCATTGGTTGAACCAGGGCTAACTTCCTTTCCGATACCATTACCTCCACCATTATCTGAAGAGGCATCTAATGCCGTCAGCAGTTCCTCGCTAAAAGTTCCTTTCTCTATTTTTTCCAGAAGTAAACTAGTGCGTTCCTTAAGCGCACGATTGAATCGAGAAATATTAGTAAGATTAAGCGGATGTTTGGTGTTAAGCAGTTTAACAATAGATTGTGCTTCTGAAAATAAAGAATTTATTTCTCCTACAGAAGTATATTGCAACTTGGAAAAATCTATCTCTTCCTGCCATTTAGTTAGCTTATGGTCTAATTTCCAGCTGTAATCTTTAAGATGAGTAAGATAATTGCTGAATTCAGATTCAAGATGAGTGGAAGAAAGGGTTTCTGCTTCACGCTGTTTAATCCAAGATGGAAGCTGATCTAAAGATATTTCCTCAACCTCTGATTTTGGGAGCCCTTCTACTTTAAGTTGAATTTTTTCTTCTTTTTTACTAAATATCTTTTTGATTCGTCCCACGGTACATCCCTAAACTTTCTTAAGAAAGAGAGTATTTAATGATTTCGATACGGGAAGATAAGGGTTGAAGAAATACGTAGATTACTTTAATTATTCGCTTCTTTGATTATTCACTTCCCCGCCACTATCTCTACCACATCGCAGTGCTTTAACAAATATTCCTTCCCAATCGTTCTTTTCGTCTTTACATCTTTGGCACAAATGAAATTATTACCTAAATCAGTATGCAACTTGTAAGCGAAATCAAGAGCGGTGCTTTTCGGCGGCAGTAAAAAACAATCCGGTAAAACTCTGCCTTCAGAATCTTCCAATTTACTCACGCCTCCGGGGAAAATAGCTAGGTAACCCAGCAGTTCAAACACTGCCGCATCTAAAGCATGCTGCACACCAGTAGAGCCAAACTTTCGCAGTACATTCTCACGGATAAACTCCAATCCTTTCTTCTGTGCCTGATTCAACTTAGCTTCATCTTTAATCACAAAATCTTTCTCTCCGGGAAGATATTCAATCAATCCGGCTTTGTTCGCTTCTTTCAA
>CAZIUU010000057.1:0-4769 GCA_964542815.1 uncultured Methanosarcinales archaeon
TAGCGTTCAAAGGTGGCTCAGTGACAGGAATGGCAGTAGTAGGGTTAGCATTATTGGCCATAAGTGTGTTCTATACTATTTATCAAAGCCCAGCCATGTTAGTTGGCTTAGGATTTGGAGCATCATTAATTTCATTGTTCGCCAGAGTCGGCGGAGGGATTTACACCAAAGCTGCTGATGTCGGAGCAGATTTAGTAGGAAAAGTAGAAGCAGGAATTCCTGAAGATGATCCAAGAAATCCAGCTGTTATTGCTGATAATGTAGGAGATAATGTCGGAGACTGTGCTGGAATGGGAGCAGATTTGTATGAAACTTACGTAGTCACGCTGCTGGCAGCGATGTTGCTAGGAATGATTCCAGCCGTATCTGGCGAGTTTAATTCTGCAGTAGAATATCCTTTAATGTTAGGCAGTATAGCTATTGTCGGTTCTATCATCGGAACTTGGTTTGTACGATTAGGGAAATCCAAGAATATCATGGGAGCATTGTACAAAGGCCTGATTGCATCTGGTATCATTTCTGGGATTGGATTTTATGTAGTGACTGCTTACACCAATAACCCACTTAATTTATTCTTGGCAACTGTAGTCGGCCTGTTAGTAACTTTACTCATCAATATCATAACGGAGTATTATACCAGCACGAAGTTTAATCCTATTAAGAAGATAGCCGAAGCATCTTTAACCGGAGCAGGAACTAACTTGATTTCAGGGATGGCATTTGGAATGCAGTCTACTTTACCAGTGGTGTTAGTCATCTGTGCTGGAATTGCTGGAGCTTATGCTTTAGCTGGAGTGTATGGAATTGCTATTGCAGCGGTAGCTATGCTTTCATTAACCGGAGTGATAATTGCTTTAGATAGTTACGGGCCGATTACTGACAATGGTGGCGGTATCGCTGAGATGGCTAAGTTGGATAATAAAGTAAGAAAAGTTACTGATGCACTTGATGCAGTAGGAAATACCACTAAAGCTGTTACTAAAGGTTATGCTATCGGCTCAGCCGCATTAGCAGCATTAGCTTTGTTTGTGGCATTTACTAATGAAGTAGGCAATTTTGGGAGTGTGCCATTAAGCTTTATGTTAACCAGCCCGGCAGTGATTGTAGGATTATTCATCGGAGCATTACTGCCATTTGCGTTCTCTTCAGTGTGCATGAAAGCAGTAGGAAGCTCTGCGCATGAAATTGTGATAGAAGTACGAAGACAATTCAAAGAGATTAAAGGAATCATGCAGGGAAAAGCCAAACCAGATTATGGTAAGTGTGTAGATATTGTGACTAAAGCTGCACTCAAAAACATGATAGTTCCTGCAGCATTGGCTATAGTAACTCCTTTAGCTGTAGGATTGCTATTAGGCATTGAAGCTTTAGGCGGATTGATAATTGGAGTTATCTTGAGCGGCTTGTTGTTAGCGTTGTTTATGGCCAATACCGGCGCAGCGTGGGATAACGCCAAGAAATACATCGAGTCTGGAAACTTTGGCGGTAAAGGCAGCGATGCGCATAAAGCAGCCGTAGTAGGAGATACTTTAGGAGACCCTTTTAAAGACACCGCAGGACCGGCTTTGAATGCATTGATTAAAGTGATAAACACTTTCGCCATCGTATTTGCGCCGTTGTTTGTAGCGTATGGATTGAGGTGGTTTTAGAAAGGGATTTGTTTTGTTTAATCTTTTTTTAATTTTGGTTTAATTTAGCTTTCACTACAGTAATAATTATATACTTCGACAGTTTTATTATTCTTTATGGTCAAACGTTGCACTTTAGATGATTTCATTAAGAAGAACAAGCATCCGGTAAAAGTAGGGCCATTCTCCCATTCCGTCCGGCTTAAAGGAATGAAAGGATATGCTCATCCTAATGATCCATTTGATTTGGAGTTGCTTGCAGGAAAAGGATATTGGCTGGAAGCGCGGAATGTACATGATTGGGCAGATATCAGCACCGGAGTCGGGCTAGCTTATATCTTAAATAATGATGGAAATAATACAGGGTATCACCTGCTTAGCCATGGTGCTGGCGAAGAATTCTGGTATGAAATTGAGGATGATAAGTTTCAACAGCCGGGTGTAGCTTTAGAGAGATACATCCGAAATCGTGGAAAGTACATAGAAAATATGAAAAGAAAAGTAGCTTAATCTTTCTTCTTCACGTTAAACAAATGCGAATAATTTATAAGCCAAAATGTTCTTTCTAGGGTAATGGACACTGCTTTACTAATAATCTTAATAGTTATCGGTAATTTATCGCTGTACTGGCTGCTGTGGGGAAAAAAGCGGTTTGAAGAGAAATATCAATTAAAAGAGGATAAAATAGAAGAAACTATAATGAGGTAATAAATGCCTGAAAGACATCTTGTCGTGGACCATCTGAAATTTAGCTACGAAGGATTATTTAATGCAGCAGAGTTATACAACGTGATATCCTCCTTCTTCTTTGAAAAGATGTATGATTGGTATGAAAAACTTAACAATGAAATAATTACTCCCTCCGGAAAACAAGTGGAGATAATACTTCAACCATGGAAAAATTTTAGTGATTATCATAAAATTCAAGTTCAAGTAAAAATTCACATGATTGATGTAAAAGAAGTAGAAATAGAGCAGAATGGACAGCTGTTAAAGCTTAATCAGGGGTTAGTAAGAATTACTATTGATGGATATGTAATCAGTGACAGGAAAGGTAAATGGACCAGAGAACCAATTACTTGGTTTATGTCAGTCATTGCAGAAAGATATTTCTTCAAAGAGCATCTGGAGAAGTTCGAGACCTGGGTAAAGAGTGATATTGAAGATTTAATGTATAAAACTAAAACTTATCTGAATACATACAAGTATATAGCACATAATAAGTCTTAAAACAAATAGTCAACGAAAATGGAACCACACTTAGAAAAAAATTTAATCATCAACAATCGGGAACTGAAGTATAAAGGCATCTTCCGAGTGGATGAACTATTCTCTACCATTAATCAAGCGTTAATCGAGAAAGGATACCAACTACAAGAAAAGAAAAGCGAAGAAACGGTCAGTGAAGCCGGCAGAAAAACGTTAGTAGAACTTAGGCCGTTTAAAATTAAAGCCGAATACGCTCAATTGATGATTAAGATTAAAATTCACTTAGACAATGTTACCGAAACTAAAGAAGAAATTCATGGTGAAAAGAAACTATTTCAGCAGGGAGATGTTTTAATTGCGTTTGATGGATGGGTGCTTACGGATTACCAGCAACGCTGGGGAATGAAGCCATGGGTGTTCTTTATGAAAGGAATGATTCACAAGTTCTTGTATAAGTTCCCATTAGAAGCCGGATTCCCTAGAGAGCTAGGCGGAGATACTGCCCATGTTTATGCCAAGATTAAATCGCTGTTAAATTCTTACAAGATGGAAGCTGGAAAGTTCACTCCGGAAGAAGAAATCCGCAAACAGGTGGAAGAGGAGATAAGGAAAGAGATAGAGGAAGGAGAATCGAGAGAGAATTAGCTCTTTGGGCATAGTGGTGATACTACTTACAAGTAAAAGTTTAAATAGTGCGCTGTTTTTTAACTTTTATCATGTCTTTATTATACAAAACTTTAGGGATACCCAAAAGCATTGATGAAGTAGTAGATTTACTACAACAGAAAAAAGTAGGTCATACGATAATAAATGTCACTAAAACACAATCTGACGATAAAATTACCATTCAGGCGGCAGTTGAATTGGAACATCAAGGATCTTTTCCAGGTCAAAGATATGTTATTGATAAAAAAGTAGTGGGATTGACTTTTAGAAGGGATGGTTTCCATAAAGCGGACGAGTATGATATTTATTATGAGGAAGTATTAGGTGAAGCCAAAAAAGCAAGAGATTATCTGCAGGAGAAAGGCATCTCTGCCATGATAATTTTTAAGAAATAGTTTCTTCTCCAGTTCTAGGTAGATAAATGCGCTTAATTTTCACCAAAACATTTATAAATTATACGCATTTATACGTATATATTATGCTAACTAAGAAAGATCTTATCCGCATAAACCAGCAATTCAGCACCGGAAATTTGGTTAATGGAAGCAGTTTAGATTTCGTGCTAGCGCAGACTAAACGTTCACCGCATTGGTTTAAAACAATGTGTCTGCTTACTCGAGCAATACTCGTCGATCATCCATTTGAAGACGGAAACAAGAGAACAGCTACGGCAATGATAATCTCTTACTTAGAGATGAATAATTATAATTATAATCCAGACAAGATTTCACAATTAGTGCTACGAATTGCTAAATTCAATATAAAAGACATTCACAAAATCGGGAGGCTGATTAACCATGCCATCAAAACAATATGAATATGCCATTGAAGCGATAAAGAAACATCCTCAAGTGTTCGAAGCGCTGGCAGAATATGATAAAACCAGAAAAATGCCCAAAACGGTTTATCGGGAGAGAATAAACTTAACCATAGATGGAACTCTACTAAAGAAGTTTCGAGAGTACGCTCAAGAGAAAGGGATGAATATGTCACGAGTAATTGAGAAGCACATCAAAGAAGAGTTGGGATTGAAATAAAGAAATTGCCTAAAAACTCGCTATCCCCGCTTCGATGGGCAATTTCTAATCTCAAATGTGAAGCATCCCAAATCGTAGCAAGATACATTGTATTAGTCCAACATTTGAGATAATCAACTCACCACCGTCCCTCTCAACTCAGACGACGTAACCCGATTAACTTTTACTTTTAACTTCTGCCCTAAAGAATAATTTCCTTCTACTACAATCGGCTTGAATGAATCATTCC
>CAZIUU010000058.1:0-4615 GCA_964542815.1 uncultured Methanosarcinales archaeon
TAGCTGCCAAATACTTAGTGCCTATACCTATTTTTATTGGATTTGTTTCAGCACTCGCAATAGCAATAGGACTAAACGTTTTTGTTGGCAGCAAAGTTGCAGAAAAAGTTCCAAGAAAAACTATAAAAATTATAACTGCTATCATCTTCATACTATTTGGAATATTTACTTTATTATGATATTTTAACACCCGCCTTTCACAACTCTCATTTACCTCGTTCGGTCGGCACGTTGCACTATCGCTTACGCTCGGCTCATTTAACTGGCAGGTCGTACGTTATCTTGCTTAATCCTACTTTAATGTTCGTTTTATTCTGGGCATTATACCCTGTTAATTTCTGGGTTAATTCGGCGACATCTTCTTTATGCATGGCTGAGAAACTTTTTCTTTCGAATGTTAACCCTCTTCCATAAATTTCAAACTGTTTCCGCTGAGGTTCTGTTCCTCCAATTATGGTTACCTGATACTTATCCCACAAAGCTCCGGTAGATAATTCTTCCGTTCCGGAAGCGATGACTTTAGCGCTCCACTTTAGACTCTTGTTTCTTTTTTCATAGCGTTTTTCTACTTCCTGCACCAATTCGCTGTGAATGTAAACATCTTGGCTTTCCTGGCAACGGCTGACATCTCTTTGCAGGACTTTACCACTATGACTAAAATTGCTGTAAGTATCTCTGGAAATCAGATAATCAAACTTGTTCCACCATTCCTGAGAAAGAGAAGCAGGAAGAACTGCATTGGCAGTAAAGGCATTCAAATGCTGTTCTAAATCCGGCAGATTGGTAAATTCTATTCCCTGCAATTTAATTCTCGGCTCTTTTCGGAAATCGTAGAATATGCTATTAATTTCTCCAGTTGATTTCTCCAAGTGATAAACTGAAGTTCCCCGCAGTGCTTTGCGGCGTTCCAATAATTCTGCAAAGTTGGGAACTTTCTGCTCCAGTTGCTCTAATTCCGCTTTTGCTGATAAAATTTGAGCTACACGTTCGCACTCTTCCGGCTTCAGATAAGGCTGAGTGAACTGAGGAAGCCCCCACATTCCAATATGATGTAATAAAGCTCTTCCTCTACTTTCATTGGCTTCTACAAAATTAGTAGCGGCTTCTACCTCTGTTTGTTTTTGCGCGTAAGGGAGGTACTGCTTAACCCTATCCAACAACGGGCGTAATATTCCAATTACTTTTTCTGAAAATAATCCTGCGCGTTCAGCTTCAGCTACTTTTCCCCGTAGTTTTTTCCAATCTTTGGAATATTTTTCACCATAATCACCACGCTTGATGAATTCTGTTAAAGTAATTTCTTCGCTTGAGGCAAATCTTTCTGCAATAGAATATTCTTTTCCGCGCAGGAGAATCTTGGGCAAGTTGGTTCCTTCAACATCTTCAGGATCATCTATGGTTATCTTGTTATCTTTAAGCGTTTGTTCCAGAGAGACTAACCTTCTTGATGCCGTAACTAAAGAATCAACGTGTTGGATGAATTCTTTAAGAGATTGCGCTTGGTAGAAGCGAGTTTCGTGATTTTGGGTGAGAGTTTTCAAACGCAGCCAATCTCGTATTGCATGGAAATCTTCTCCGCACAGTGCAGCAGCATAGACTGAGCTTTTTAATCTGCCTAAAGGAACGCTGTTTTCATAACAATCTTCACGCCATTTTCCACCTTGCATGAACAGCGGGGTTATCTTTTCAATTAACGGCTCTATCTCTTTTTGAAACTTTTGGTAATAATGCCGGTTAATTCCCCGACGCACTTCATGCACGGGATAAATATCAAAAATAGTGGTAGCTTCTAAGAGAGTTATTTGGTCTCTGGGAAGAATATGGCGAATAGCAGTTAAATCCGGTTTTCCGTATTGCTCTACGATAGGATGCTCTTCAGGCAATTCGTTCATAATAAAATCCAAGTCCTGAAGATAGCTGCCTACTACGGCTTCTTTTTTCACATACATATGTCCGGCGGCATAAGCTATTAGAGAGCCGAACATGAATTTTCGCTCTTCTTCCGGAACGGAAATCAGGGGATTAGCAATAGTGGTGTAAATATCGCGGATGGCTTCCGGCAAAGTTTCTTTCTGGCGTTCAAACCAGCCCATTAACATTCCGCCTTTGTCTAAAGCTAGAAGGTGAGTTGATGTATCAGTAGCCATTAAAGCGGTGTTGCCATAAACCACACGGTCTAATTTTAGTAAGCGCTGTTTGAGCTCTTCATCTAATTCTAAGATGTGATGCACTTTCAAGCGGTCATTGCGGCTTTGCACGTTGTCAATTAAGTTTGGATTTTGTAAAACATCTTCTAGCGTTTGCACGACTTCTTTCAGGCAATTTCCAGCTTGGGCTTTCTTACGATGCTCAATGTGTTCTCTGCCTTTGGGAGTGAACGATTCTTTCTGCTCTTCAGTGCCAAAAGCTTCTAAAATTTTGGTGATAGCTCGAGAGCCGGAGCGCCATACTCGCGTAGGGTCATAAGTATGGGTTAAGACAAATATCTGGTCGGTTAACTTATGTCCGCTTACCGAAAGACCATAAACTTCTCCCTCATGGCGCATTTCTACTGGAGTTCTAAAAACGGCTTGTTTTAATACGGCTTGAAAGCTGGCTTTCCAGGGATTATAATTTCCGAACAGCTCTAAGAATTGCTTAAGAATGCGATAATCTCCGGTGTAGGTGGATAGGACTTTGTCAAGTTCTCCCACTTTTTCTGGCTCATCCTGAGCTACAGCTACTTTCATTCGGCGGTAGAGTTCTTCTTGGGAGAGGAATCTTGTTTTTGGAGTCATTAGGGATTATGATTGTGGGGAGATATTTATAATCTTTGCGGTTTATTATTTTAGAGTAGTATTGATTAACTCGTTTCTGGCAGGAACTTTTTTAACCTGAGATGATTCTGGTGATGATTAATGTACCAACTCAAACAGCTCCCCGAGGACTTTATCGTTAAAGAAATCAGTAAGGTAGAACTCAAGCCAAATGGCAGATACCTCTACTTCAAACTTAAAAAAAGAGGGCACAATACGCTTACTGCCCTAACTTATATCGCTAAAAAGCTGAATCTGAAAGAATCCCAGTTCGGCTTTGCCGGAAATAAAGATAAAGAAGCGGTCACCGAGCAGGTGTGTTCAGTTCAGGGAGTGGGTAAAGATAAATTACTCTCAGTTAAATTAAATGACGTTTCTATTGAGTTTTTGAGTTATGGAGACAAGCCGGTTTCACTGGGAGATTTAGAAGGAAATAAATTTGAGATTGTAATTAGAAATCTGGATAAAGAAACCATTATGCTGATAAAATATTTCCCTAATTACTTCGACGAACAGCGCTTCTCAAAAAGCAACGTAGAAAAGGGCGAAGCATTGGTGAGGAAAGATTTCAAAACCGCAGTAGAATTGGAACATAGTAAAGAATGTAAACAGCACCTGCAGAAAATTCCTACTGATTTTGTGGGAGCATTAAAACAAGTGCCGATGAGACTGCTGCGTTTGTATGTTAACTCTTATCAAAGTAGGATGTGGAACGAGACTTTAGCCAGACACTTGCGTAAGAAAAGTAAAGTAATAAAAGAAGAGGATTATTCGCAGGGAAAATTCGTGTTTGTGAAGAATGCAGATTTGTTCAAAGAGTTAAATGTGCCCATAATCGGCTTTGATGCGGAAGAATTGGAAGCGACTGCTGAGATTAAGAAAATAATTATGGAACTTATGCTGGAAGAGAAGTTAGATTATGCTGATTTCATCATCAAGCAGATTCCCCAGCTGACCTTAGAAGGAGAATTACGGAAAGCTTTTGCTGAAGTTAAAGAGCTGGTGATTGGAAAAGAAGAAAATGATGAATTAAATTCGAGGAAAAAGAAAATCAAAGTTAGTTTTACGTTAGGAAAAGGCAGTTATGCCACTATGGCGGTTAGGGCGATGGTTAAATTAGGGCAGTAACACTTAAATACTCTCTAATTTTATCTCTAAAAACAATAACATTTATAGAGGTGATACCGATGGAAAAAAAAGAGGAAAAGAAATCTGTTAATGAGCAATTGCAGGAGAAGCTGTTTCTGACTAAAAAGAGCTGCTGGAATAAATTTTTGGATAAAGATAGAGAAGCAGTATTCCGTTTTGGAGAGGGATATAAACGGTTTATGGATTCCAGCAAGACGGAACGCAGATGCGTAGAGAATGTGATTGCGATTCTGAAAAAACATGAGTTTAAAGATATGGCTTATGCCAGCAAGCTCAAAGCGGGAGATAAAGTGTTCAAGAATATCAAAGGGAAGTGCGTCATTGCGGCTATTGTGGGAAAGAATTCAGAACAACTACAATTAGTTGGCAGTCATGTGGATTCTCCGCGATTGGATTTAAAGCCCCTTCCCCTCTACGAAGATTCAGGGATGGCATTATTGAAGACACATTATTATGGCGGGGTTAAGAAATATCATTGGGTGAATACTCCGTTAGCGTTGCACGGCGTGGTGTTTACCAAAGAAGGAAAGAAGATGACCGTTTCTATTGGCGAAGAAGGTTCTGATCCTAAATTTATTATTCCGGATTTATTACCGCACTTAGCTAAGAATCAGATGGAAAGAAAGCTGATAAAGTGATAGAAGGAGAAGAATTGAATATTCTGGTTGGTA
>CAZIUU010000059.1:0-3300 GCA_964542815.1 uncultured Methanosarcinales archaeon
TCCTTCAGCTTTTATCGACATCTGCCCTTTCTCTCCGAGGAAAGTTACTGATTCGGCTACTACACTAACATCATCCATAGAGTCGGTAAGCAAGCTTGATTCCATCTCGATATAATAAGGAAAGCTTAACTCCGGAACACGCTGCTCTTTGCTTTCGATTTCTAAAGTAGGAATAGTAAACGAACGAACCGTATTGCTTTTCATCTGCACTTTAAGCCGGCTTTCTTCCGTTTCTAAAGTTAGAATATCGTCACTTTTAGCTCTTCTCAAAATCTGTTTTAAATTATTAAGATTTATTGCTATCTCTTCATCATCTTTAACTTCATACTGAGTAAAACAGGTGCTGAGCATATTAAAAATGACCATAGCTACATTAGCTGCATCCATAGCTACTAATTCTAAACCGTTCTTCGTCACTTTAAATTTGGCTTCAGTAACTAGTTCAGAGATAATAGAAATGCTTTCTTTAAAATATTTTGGTTCAGCTAAGACTAATTTCATGGTAATACCTCCACCCTTAGTCTACTTCAGAGTAAGGGCTATTTATAAGGATTATTGTAATGGAGTGGTATTAAAGCAACAAAGCTAATCAGGTAAATGTATATATTGTATTTCACCCACGAAAACTTTAAATAGCACCACCTAAAATCAGGTTAAACATGTCTCACACTTTAAGAATGGTCAGAGGACTATCAGAAGCAACCGGGGATATACCGGTGTTGCGAACCACTTATTACACTCACGTTCTCCCTGGTGATAAACGCAGCCCTTATGCGATAATGGAAAAATATCTAAATAATTGTCGAGCTATCATTTTTATACATCTTGAACAGAATTACGCTGCCCAGAAAGACAGAGATTTAGGGAACATAGAACATCATAAAAAGTGGGGTGTAGAAGCAGTTAGTTATTATCCAATTGAAGATCTGTGCAGCTTAGTTGCTTCTAGTGGAGTAGAAACTAATCCGAAATTTAGAAACAGCTTAGAAGATACCATCTTAAAAAGGGTAGAAGGAGCTTCTTTAGTGGCGCGAGAAGTATTTATTGATAGATTATTTAGGTTTAAATATCTCGAACCAGTAACATCCTATTGTGCAAAACAAATACCCTTACACAGAAAAAGAACATAAACTTATCTCAAACTTATTCTTCTCCCGTCTTCCATTATATGAACATTCTTGCTCTTATCATAACCCATCTCTTCCGCTAATTCAGCGATGTGCTGGGCTTTATCGGCTCCCGCATGGGAAGGAATGATATGTTTGGGCTTGATTAATTCAATCAAATCGCGATGGTCCTCTCTGGAAGCGTGCCCGGAAACATGAATATCCCTGAAGATTCTTACTTTTTTATTTTGTAGTTCTCTCTCTAAAACATCACGATTATTCTTGTTCAATTCTACTGGAATAACCGAACAGCTGAATATAACTACATCTCCTGAATCAAAACGATAATCTAACTCTCCTCGAGATAATCTTGACAATACTGCTTTAGGCTCCCCCTGATGTCCGGTAACCACTAACAAGTATTTGCCTTTTCCCTCGCGCATTATCTGCTTCAGGGTTTTTTCCACTTTGTCTTTGTGGCGCACTAACTTAGCATCCTGCCGAAAATCAATCAGCTCAATGTTCTGTCCGGCAATAACATACCTGGATAAAGAACGACCCACAAATACAACTTTACGGTGGAGCTTTTTACCTAAGTCAATAATACTCTTTAACCGAGCAAGATGGGAAGAAAAAGTAGTGACCACCACGCCCTTGCCTTCAGTATTTACCCCCAGCATCACATCTTTAAGCATCTGTTCCGCTACCGCTTCGGAAGGAGTCTTTTTATGCTCGTGCGCATATAATGATTCGATGATTAAAGCCGTTACTCCTTCGCTCCCAATCTCTTTCAGGCGCTCGATATTGGGTTTCTTACCTAACATTGGCTGTTGGTCAAACTTATAATCATTGGCATAAACAATTCTTCCATAAGGCGTATGCAACACCACCATGGCCGTATGTGGAATAGAATGAGTCATATTTACCAATTCAACCGTAATCTTAGAAGAAAGCTTGTATTTAGAATTTAAGTTAAGCGCAACAATCGCATTTGGTAGTTTAATCTCTTCATCAGCAAAGATGCTTTTTAATATTTCAGCAGTGTAAGGAGTACACACTACTGGAATTTTAGGAAACAATTTTAATGCAAACGGAATTGCCCCAATGTGATCAAGATGTCCATGCCCAGGGATTATAGCAATTACTTTACTTTTCCAGTCTTCCATCAATCCATAGTTCGGAACAGCATTAACTTCCAATAACTCTTGATAACTTAACGCAGAAATATCTTCATCATCAGTATAACGGATATAATTCTCCATATGCAAGCCCATATCCAGAATTACTACTTCATCATCTATTTTGATGGCAGTGCTGTTCTTGCCGGTTTCCGAGTAGCCGCCAACGGCGCATATTTCAATGGGCATGAGGGAAGCAAGTTTCAATAGTTTAAAAAGCTATCCCAAATATCCCCTTAACCATCCCGCCCTTTCTATGTTTTCGGAAAGCGTAGCGCTTTTGCGCCTTAAGTCTTCCAGAATGAATGTGGTGACTTTATGATGTTTTTCACTGGATTCATAATTCACCCGATCTTTTAAAGCCCTAATCTTATCTGCTAATATTGGAAACAAATGCACCTGCTCTTCATTTAGCAAAGATAAGCTTTCCTGCAATTCCGCTTCCATTCCGGGATAAACAGAGAAAACCCATTCCCAGTCTTTCTCACTCAAAGCGCTCAAGCCTAACAATTCGGGAGGAATTCCTAAAGAATACATGGAAGCACAGAATTGAATTGCCCGGGGCAGTCGGATTTCTCCCAGAGAACGAGAATAACCAAACAAGCCAATATGCAGTTTGCGCATCCTTCTCCTGGGAACATGAGGGGCTAGTTCGTTTACTACGGGCATGACTTCTTTGATTTGCTGCTGGTACTCCAACGTGAGCTTATCAATTATTTCCAGCGCTTTTTCTTCATCTATTTCTGTGTCTGTACCACGAGAAGTAGAATTCAAGTGGTCAACGGCTTTGGTTACGATACGCTCGTCATAATCATACTTAAATGCGGATTGAGCAGTGAAAGTATGGGCAAAATTATATTCTTTCAGGCAAATATTCACATTATTGGGCTTGAAATTACCCCGGAACGGAGCACAGCCGCAACCCATGGCCGGAAGAATGGTTATTCCGGTTTTTTCTTGAAGCCGGTGAAGTTTGGAAAGTGAAATCTTCGCCAGCAGAGTGGCCGCTAAAGAGC
>CAZIUU010000060.1:0-3246 GCA_964542815.1 uncultured Methanosarcinales archaeon
CGCTCCCCAAATGATTGTAGCATTAGAAGATAATCTTCCGCCAACGGCTTCTACAATCTTACGCGCCTCGTCTAAAGTCAAATCCTCTCCCCCTGAAATATTTATCAAAGCGGCAGTAGCAGTAGAAATATCCACATCAATAAGCGGATTGTTGAGAGCTTTTTGCACTGATTCTTCAGCTCGTTCTTTATCGCTGTCTGATTCTCCCATCCCAATTAAAGCTACTCCGCCTTCACTCATAATCGTTTTAATATCCGCAAAATCTAAATTAACTAATCCGGCTTTAGTCACTAACTCAGCGATTCCTTTAACAGCATTAGTTAGAATTTCATCTGCTACTTTGAATGCAGTTTGTAAAGGTAAGTGCGGAGCTAGTTCCAGCAATTTTTCGTTAGGAATTACAATTAGTGTGTTGATACTTTGTTCTAGTTTTTCTAATCCAATCATGGCATTCTCAAAGCGATGCGAGCCTTCCATAGTAAATGGTAGGGTAACTACTCCTACACTTAACATTCCGCCTTTGCGGGCTAACTCGGCAATGAACGGAGCGCTTCCGGTTCCCGTTCCTCCACCTAAACCGCAGGTGATGAATACCATGTCCGAGCCTTCCAATGCTTTTCTTAAATCGGATTCGTTCTCTCTCGCAGCTTGCTCTCCTACTTTTGGATTAGAGCCAGCTCCGATACCATGAGTGAGTTCTCTTCCAATCAGGATTTTCTTATCAGCACGCGCATATAACAAATCCTGGGCATCGGTATTGACGGCAATAGTTTCAATTCCATGAACTCCTACTTCAGAAATACGATTTATGGTGTTATTTCCGCCTCCACCACATCCTACTACTTTGATTCTAGTTTTTTGTGAGGATAAAATACGTTCTAATTCTTCATCTACCTCTAATGTGGCTTTAGAACGAGACATTCCTTCAGTTTTTATCCCCGAAGAATTATTCTGGAAACTGACTTTAGAACCGTACTGGTCTGGATTTTTATTTCCGGTGATGAATGTGTCCATCTTATAGCCTCATCTCTTTTTGATAGATAGAGTAAGCTGGGAGCCTTTTATAAAGATTGTTATGGTGAAGAAATAGAGTATGAAAAATATGTGTTGGAGAGGATATATTCAACTGGTTTTGGCTTTTTCTCCGGCTTTATCTTCAACCTTCCCAATCTTAACTTCTTTCAATCCAGTCAATTCAGCTAACTTCTTTCCGATCATCTCATTGAGCTGTTCAGGAAAGTTAATGGGCATAGTAACATGGGCGCTTCCTTCTTTAAGCTCTACTTGAATGTTGTTCAACGGGACTTTCAACGAAGTATTCAGAAAAGCAATTATCTGCTCTTTAGTATCGGTGAGCTTGCGGTGAACTTTCACGTCATAAACTATTTCTTTTCCAGCTAAAGGATGATTGAAATTAACGGTTACTCTGCCTCCGGAAATTCTCATCACTGTTCCCATCTGCCCATCTACATCTATCTGTAATCCCGGGTAAGGCTCCATCTTGTGCTGTTTGAACGTGCTTACCGGTACAATCTTCAGGTTTTTTATATCTCTTCGACCAAAAGCGTTCTCAGGAGTAAGGGTAATGGTAAACTCATGACCTATTTCTCTGTTTATTAAACCGGCATCTAATCCGGGAAGAATCTGCTGTTCTCCTACGCAGATAATTATTGGTCCGAACTTCTGCTTTTCGGAAAAGAAATTGTTCTTCTTAGCCACATCTTCGATGGTGGTATCAAAAATAGTTCCATCGGTAAGTTTTCCGGTGTAATCTACTTCTACGAAATCATGATGTTTGACTTGGTCTGGCATAGGGAATAATTTCTGGGGTGAATTTATAAATGTTTAGGCATGTTTTTTAAAAATGTTAAGGTTATGACTAACAGATAAGCTTATTATTTCTAAATCAAGATGTATCCATAACCTTTATAATTAAAGTATATTCTGTATATAGTAACAGCATCAAATGTTAAGATATCACTGGTGTGCTTTTACTATTATGAGAAGCATTACTTATTAGATAAAATTTAATGCTTCGAGTATATGTTTTATAACTCTTAAAATTTCCCATATAATCTACAATCTTCCCCGAGAACCAACTACAGAGACGATTCTTTCAATAGATGAAGCAGTAAAACTAATCCGAGAGAAAGGAACAAAAAGCCAGGTATTGACTTTACAGGGCAGATTATCCAGGCTTCCCCTAATTGATAACAGCGTGCATCCAGATGATTTAATAGAAAAGATAAATTGTTTTTTTGGAGCTAATCTTACTGATATAACCCTAAAATCTCAGCTTTATGAAGGAAGAAACGGCGGAACAAACGAACATTATCTGCATTTGGAAAGAGGAATGAAGAAGTTAGTGGTTAAGTATATTGATTAATTATTTTTTAGAAGAATCTTCTGGCAAGTTAGGCTTCAGTTCCTGTAATAATTTTGCTTCTAATGAAAATATTTCTATCTTCTCTAGTGTTACCCCATTCTCCGCTGAGGTTGTACGTGCGTATTCCTGCATTGCTGGTTCATCTAATTCTTGAAATAATTGATATGCACCCCTAGCTGGTTCATTTGTTTCTTTCCTTGTACCTACTAATACCACTATGTATTTGTACCCTTCATTCAGAATGTTCCCTAATGCTCTTTCTCTTCCTTCTCTTGCACGATAATAAGCACTTCCCATGATGGTCTCTTCACTTAAGATTAATATATAAATTTGTTGGTGTTATAAAAGATACTTCTACTGGTGTTATCTATCGCCTCTGTTGTACGAATCCAATCAATTTATCAGCCACTTTCTCCGCAGTTAGTTTAGTAGTATCTACCACCAAATCATAATTCTTCAAGTCAAAATAATTCACTCCATAATACTGCCGGTAACGATTTGTTTCAGATTCTTTTCTGCGTTTAATATTGTTTAAAGTAACGTCTAAAGTGGTGTTATATTTTTCATCTGCTCTTCTCTCAGCAAATACTCTTCGGGCCGCTTCTTCATCAGCTACGTTTAAGAAAACTTTGATAGAATTAGGAATGAAATGCCAGCCTAATCTAGCATCAATGATAAAATTATCTTCCTCTTTACCTAAGCGTATCTGCCGTTCATCTAATTCTTTGTCTACTGAAGAGTCTTTTTCAGCAAGCTTGCCTAATTCTAATAACGTTAACCCTCTTTTAATGGCTATTTCACGCATAAAATCGCCGGTAGAATAATGTTTTAAGTTCAATTTCTGGGCAACTAACTTAGCT